>CBDUOS010000014.1:0-32047 GCA_965368905.1 uncultured Bdellovibrionales bacterium
ACTCCGATGCCGACATTCGCTACATTCGAGTTTACTCTTCTGCTGACGGAACCTTCCCCACCATACAAACAGACGGACCGAAAGATTTAGAAGTGGCCAGCAATACCGGCTCCACCTCTGGAAACACGCGAGCCGTGACTCTAGTTAAAAACGAAGTGGATGGACTCACCAACGGAGAGCAATATCATTTTGCCATTGCCGCCGTCGATGAAGCTGGCAATGTGGGCTTCTTCACAAATATGTCGGGTGCGATCCCTGGTGTCACCGGCACAAATGACCCCGATGAGGAAAACACGACCGCTTGTTTTGATCCGACTGGAGAAAACTCGAGTGGCAAGAACTGCCACATAGCCACCCCTGATGAAGTATTGGCCCTGATCGAAAAAGACTTTGATTGCTTCATCACCACGGCCTCTTTCGGCTCCCCCTTTCATTCTAAGGTCCAAGACTTTCGAGGTTTTCGTAATCAATTTCTTCACCCCACATGGTTAGGGCGAAAACTGATTAAGTTTTATTATCGCAACAGTCCGCCTATTGCGAAGTGGATTGAAAACCACCCAGCATCGAAACCGGTCATGCGTGGATTCCTTTATCCTTTTTGGCTGTTTGCAAAAGTCTGTTTGCTGTACCCGTTGGTTACTGTGACTTCCCTTCTTCTTCTTTTAATGGGACTGCTTTGGCATTTCGGTGCTCGGAGGGTCCGCTGATGATTCTCTGGCTTTGTCTTTTCACATTTTTGTTTTCTGAAGAGCCACCTCCCTCTGAATACCCCTACCCTGAGCGCACTGTCGCCGAAGATAGCTTAGGCGTTGAGAAGCCTGTCCGCAGGGGAAAAAATGGAGAGTACTACTACAGCACCGACAAGAAAAAGAAACGGAAGAACCCCTATAGTGATGTCGAGCAACCCAGTCGTGTCGGCTCAGATGGTTCTTATTACTATGGCAATGGCAGCGACAAAAAGTCTGACAAAATTGATTATTACGAAGGAGTCGAAGAGCCGATCGACCAAGACTCTCGAGGTGGTTACTACTACTCACGCAAAAAAAAGGCGCGGGAGTCCACGGTCAAATATGGTCCGAAGCCCGCCAAAATCGAAAAGGATGGGACTTACATCTACAACATGGAAGTCGGTGAAACACAGAACACGTTTTACCTAAGGGGCGGTGTCTTAGGCTCTCCTGAAATTACAGCAAGCAATGGTTCCACCTTCGATGATATTTACGGAAACAGTAATAACTTTGTCTTGGCCATCGAATACGACTGGATTCTGTCTTCCAATCTTTTTCTTAAACTTGGTTCAGGTTTTACCAGCACCGAAGGGCAAGGACGCTTTGAGGATGGCAGCGAGGCTCGTGAAAAGTTCCAATTCTATATTTTCCCAAACACTCTTTCGTTGGCGTACAAGCTACAAATCGGAGACATCCAATACCTCACTCCCTATATTGAAGGAGGTGCCGGATATTTCGCTTTTATCGAAAACCGTAGCGATGGCGACGTGTTCTCATTCAATGGTGAGACTACCAAGTACGGTGGCGCCTTTGTCGGAACGGCCACTGCCGGTTTGTTGATTTCACTTTCTAAGTTTTCTAACGGGACCAGCCTACGGACGGACTATGGCGCCACCCAATCATGGATTGATCTTCAGTACAAACAGGTGTTTGGACTGGACAAGCGGAAGGATTTTTCTTCCAACATGATTACAGGTGGGTTTGCTATTGGATTCTAAAACAGTTCGCATTCGCCTGTGCATCGCCTACGATGGCACCCCTTTTTTTGGTTGGCAGAAACAGCCCAACACCGAAGACACCCTACAAGGTTTACTGGAGTCCTGTCTGTCGATGATCTTCAACCAGTCTGTCAAAGTGGTTGGCTCAGGCCGCACTGATCGTGGTGTTCACGCTCTCAACCAATGGGCCCACGCCGATCTGGTCGATCCGGTGAATTTACACAACCTCAGATACAAGCTCAATCGTATGACACCAGAGAGCGTATTGATAAAGTCGGTGGAGGAAGCTCCCAGCGATTTTCACGCCCAGATCTCGGCCCTTACCAAGTGTTATAAGTACCGCTTGATCCCGGAAGCCCCTAAAAGCCCCTTTCGTGAACGCTATGCCTGGCGGACTGGCCGCCCCATATCTCTGGAATCTTTACAAAGCATGGCAGAGATTTTCAGAGGGGAGCATGATTTTTCCAGTTTCCAGTCCCAGGGAACCCCCGTGAAGACTCCTGTGCGAAAAATTCTGGTAAGTCGATGGGTTACCCGAGATTCGGGGATTTTAGAGTACCGGGTGCAGGGCACCGGCTTTTTGAAGCAAATGGTACGAAATATGGTCGGAACAATGGTTAAAATCCAGGAAAATCAGGCCCCTAGCGAGGATTTAAAGGAAATATTGAGTTCTCGGGACCGCAAGCGGGCGGCGGCTCCCGCCCCGCCTCAGGGTCTATTTTTATCTTCTGTCCAATACCCCCAGAGCCTTGACAATAAGTGCCGAAAATTATAGATCTTTTCATTCTTAATTTCATAGAAGGTTGATGCGATGAAGACTTGGAACGCTAAGAACGAAGATTTTGAAAATAACAGAAATTGGTATCTTGTAGATGCTGAAGGCCAAAGTGTTGGTCGTTTGGCTTCTAAGATTGCATTGGTGTTGAGTGGCAAATCCAAGCCAACATACACTCCGCACGTGGATACCGGTGATATGGTTGTTGTAATCAACGCCGACAAGGTTACCATGACTGGTAACAAGTGGTTCGACAAAAAATATTTCCGTCGCTCGCGCTACTTTGGTTCTTTGAAAGAAACTACAGCCAAAGAAATGCTTGAGAAAGACCCAACTTTTATTTTGAAAGATGCCGTGCAAGGGATGCTTCCGAAATCAAAACTCGGTAAAAAGATGGCAACGAAACTTAAACTTTACGCTAGCAGTGAGCACCCTCACCAAGCGCAAAACCCTCAGCTTCTACAGTAGAGAAGGAGATTATTGAATGGCGGCTTCTACAGTTTATTACGCAACAGGAAGAAGAAAAACCAGCGCAGCTCGTGTCTTCATGACAACCGGTACTGGCAAAGTAACCATTAACGGTAAAGATATGAACGAATATCTTAAACGACCTTCTTCAAAAGCTCACATGAACTTTCCTTTGGAGCTTACTTCGAACAAAGGAAAATTGGATCTTCGCATCACCGTAAAAGGTGGCGGTGAATCTGGACAGGCTGGAGCCATCCGTCACGGAATCGCTCGCGCACTCACTCAGTTGGATGAAACTTTAAGAGACCCATTGAAAAAAGCCGGTTTACTTACTCGTGACTCACGTATGGTTGAGCGCAAGAAGTACGGACTCAAAGGCGCTCGTCGAGCCAGCCAATTCTCCAAACGTTAATCAACCAACGGAGAACCCCGAAGGCACAAGGTGCCAAGGCGGCCTGAGCCAAAAAAAAGCCAGCAAATGCTGGCTTTTTTTTTGCTTAAAACTGTCTCTTATTCTGCTTCGTAATCGATGTGGCAACGACCGAAGACACGATCAGGATTGATCACATTGAGTGTGGTGTCTGGAATATAGCTATCTTCCATTACAATTTCTAGATCTGTATTTTCCTCGGCCAATTTGACTTCCTGGTCGGCCATCACTTCTTTACCCAACTTCTGGCACTTGGCCCGTAACATGACAATCAAAGAGGCTTTCTGGTCATCGTCAAAGTAGGTCCCCTCGGGAGCGACAAGGTCGAGAGCAATTACTTTTTTCGAACGAAGAATTCCATCATCGCTGTTAATACTAGAGTGCCAGCCCTCATCTCGCGATTGGAGAATCATCATCACTGAATCAAATTCGATCTCTTCTTCAAAGTTGTAGGCTTCAGCATGGGCCAAGGAAAGTAGGCTCAGAAATATTGATGTCAGTAATAGTGTTCGCACGTGCTGCTCCTTATATAAAGTTTTGACAGGCCGACGCTGATTGGCACCAAAGCCTATCAATCGTTCGTCCTTATCCATTTCAACGAATCTATACAGTGAAAACTACAAAGATTGTGCCAACAAAAAATACAGTATCGAGGCGACACTATCATCAAAGGAATCTGAAGCAAATAAACAGGCGAGAGTTAATCTCGCCTGTTATCTCAATAAAATGAGGAGTTGTTTCTTTAAAAAAACCGGTGTTATTCCCGGACGGGGATTTTTAGGTAAGACACACCATTGGATTCCTTTGGACGCATTTCACCGTTTTGGGCGTTCACTTGGATGCTAGGCAACAACAACACAGGCGGCTCAAGACCTTTGTCACGAGCGGTCCGGAAGTCCACAAACTCTTTCTTCGTGGTTTCTTCTTTCAGTTGAATGTTAGACTTTTTCGACTCACCCACTGTGGTTTGGAAAGCCAACGCTCGACCACCGGGCTGATAGTCGTGCCCAACATACACTTTGGTATCATCATTGAGCTTGTAAATCTTGTCGTGAATCGAGTGGTAGAGATCCTCGGCACTGCCTTTGGGAAAGTCGCAACGACCGGTTCCATAATCAGGCATAAACAAGGCATCACCCGAGAACAAAATATCTCCATCAACATGGAAAGAAACACAGGCTGGTGTATGACCCGGGGTATGGATCACATGAATCTTGATAGTTCCCGCTTCAACAATTTCATCGTCTTTAACCAACTGATCAAAAGCAGCACCTGTGGTATCAAACTCATCATCGAAGTTGAAAACGTCTTTGAATGTTTCTTGAACTAGTTTTATGTTTTCATGAATCACAGTTTTGATGCCTGGGATTTGTTTTTTCAAATACTGAGCAGCCGTTAAATGGTCCGCATGAGCGTGGGTCTCTAATATTAAATGGGCTTTCAGCTCATTGCCTTGCAAAAACTCCAAGACCTCTTCCGCTGAGTTATGCGAAATTGCTGAACCCTTGGGGTCATAGTTTAATACGGGATCAATAATGATCGCATCCTTGCTTGTTTCGTCGAAAACAACATAGGTTAAGGTGAATGTGTCCTCGTCAAAAAACTCTTTTACCTTCATTGAAACCTCCTCAGTTACACCCTCATTTTAGTACAATTCATGCAAAGCAATTATGACCTGGGTTATAGTTTAAGAATAAAGTTGTTGCCCCAAGATAAACGTCCCCATGACCAGCACGAAGAAACCAAAGGCCTTTTTCAGCTTCTGCTCTGGCACAAACTGAGACAAGTAGGAGCCAGCGTAGATCCCGACCACAGAGATCCCAGAAAGGATTAGTAGAAAGGTCCATTCTATGTTGGGGTTGGCCATAACATCACCGGTAAAGCCCAATAGAGACTTAAATGAAATAATCATCAACGAAGTACCAACAGCCATTTTCATAGGCATTTTAGCCAAGACAACCAAAGCTGGAATGATTAAAAATCCGCCACCAGCACCAACAAAACCAGTCAAGCCTCCAACAACGAGGCCTTCAAGGGCCACCAATGGTACCGAAGGGGTTTTAGCCACACTGTCTTCATTTGATTTTTTTCGACCTCGAATCATGGAGATTGAGGCAAGAATCATCATGACAGCAAAGGTAAGCATGATCACCAAATCTTTAGTCAAAGCCACTCCAGCGATATTTCCCATTTCATTAGGAAGGCCGGGGATCAAGTAGGCTCGGGTGAGAAAGACTCCTAGAAAGCCTGGAACAGCGAAAACCATACCCACTTTAAAGTTCACCAGACCTTCTTTATACTTTCCAACGGCTCCAAAGCCAGAAGCCAAGCCCACAATGAAAAGGGAATAGGCTGTCGCGGTGACAGCGTCGATCTTAAAGAGATAAAGAAGAATGGGAACCGTCAGAATGGAGCCACCTCCACCCATCAACCCAAGAGAAAGACCCATTAGTAATGTTGCAAAATATCCAAAAAGTTCCACAATTTCTCCTATTCAAAAATTTTATCAATCACAGGGCGAGTCGCTCGGAACGTGTACATCCCAACAACCATGCTGCCTACAAACACAAAACTTTCCGTGTTGAGCGAAGCCAAACTTGTAATACCCGGGCCAGGACAAAAGCCACCCAAGCCCCAACCGATTCCAAAAAGAGCGGCTCCTGTTAATAGTGATCCAGTTAAATCTGATCTTGTGGGAATATGAAATTGGTCCACCAAGATTGGACTTTTACGCTTGGTCACCCAAGGGTAAACAACGGCATGCAAGGCAATGGCTCCGATCATCACAAAGGCCAGTGCGGGATTCCAACCACCAAAGAGATCAAGAAATCCTACGACTTTTGCCGGCTGGGTCATTCCAGAAACTCCCAAACCGAGGGCAAATAATATCCCCATCGACAATGCTGTTATATTCTTAGACATCGGGACCTCCTAAAAAATCCAACCCATAAGGGTGACTGTTAATATTCCAAAAGCCATAAAAGTTATAGTGGCGCTGATTGATCGCAAAGAAAATCGACTGATTCCACAAACGCCGTGACCACTGGTACAACCGTTCCCGAGTAAAGTTCCATACCCTACAAGAAAGCCCGCCGCAGCCAAGCGCAAGGGGCCGTACCCCAAGTTGTTTTCTAATGCCTCTGGATAAGCGAAGCGCAGAATAAATCCTCCAAGAATAAGGCCTCCAATAAAAAATGATCGCCAAATCCAGTCCGACTTTACAGGATTTAAAACACCGTTGAGAATTCCACTGATCCCAGTCACGCGACCTTTGAGCAAGAGCATAAAAGTAACAGCGAGACCGATCATCAAGCCGCCAACCAAAGCCATTGTCCATTCTGTTGTCCATAGTTCCATGGTTTTCACTCCTTTTATTGGACTCAGGTTAGATGAAAAATGAATATACTTATATAATCTGGGTTATAAATAGGGATTTTATTTAACATCCCCATGAAGAACGGCAACCAGTTGATTCTCATCAAGAATTTCGATGTTGCGTTTTTCTTGTTGAATGGCCCCCAACTCTTCGAGGTGCCCTAAAGCCTTGATCACTGTCGGTGTTCGGCTGGCGCAGTAGCTGGCGATCTCGGTTCGAGTCCACAAATGATCTGGTTTCATTTTTTTGAACAACAAAAGGGCCGAGGCCACCCTCTCTAAGATATCTCCCTCTGAAACAATCACACTCCGCTCTTCTGCTCGTCGAAGCTCTTTAGCCAAAGCCCGGGCTAAGAAGTAGTAGGCTTTCGGTTCATTTTCAAAAACTTTAAAAACTAATTCTTTATTGCAAAACAGAATTTCTGTAGGCTCCAGACATTGCGCGGTTCCATGATAGGTCTCGTCGGCAAATAAGGTGCGGTGCCCAAAAAACTGATCCTTCTTGAAAAGACGAATCAAGCTTTCAGCACCATTGGGCGTGTACTTGATTAGACCTACCAAACCCGACCGAATAAAATACAGACCCTTTGGCGCATCCCCTTCTCGATAAACATAGTCGCCCCTCTTAAGAGATTGGGGAATACCCCAGTTGAGCAGGCGTTCGACTAAACTTTTTTCTTCGATCAGGTTAAAAATCATGGATTGATTCTATCCTAAAGTTTTTGCAAAAGGTATGGTTTACTTGAACCCTCACAAGGTGGGTTCACTATGCTTCGATCTGTCAAAAAATTGATCTCTACTCTCGCCCTAGCAGTTTTGATGCTAGGAGTTGATGGCTGTGCCAGCAAGCAAGAGGCCTACGATACGACAATTCTGCAAACGGCAAAGATCCTGTCAGCACTGTACAAAGCCCCTCGTCGTCCTTGGCCCCAGTTCAATTTACTCAATCACCCCATTTTGTTTGTCTCTTTTGAAGAAGAGACTCTAAAGAGATTTATTAAATCGGAGCTGCAAGACCTAAAGTTTGAAAACTGGAAGAGCAAGATCCCAAGAACAAAAGTGGACTTTGACTCTCAGGAAATTGATGGGCGTCGATATCTGATTTTACATTTGGACAATGTGGAAGAGCTTTCATCGGCAAAACTCGTTACAATAGCAATTCACGAAGGTTTTCACAATTTCGGTCAAATAGAATGGAAACAACAAAAACAGTCAGAAGGACGCGGCAACATCTATCCCTTCAAAGCAATTCCCCGCTACTACCGTTGGGAAATGAAGACGCATCTATTGAACTACTTCAAAAGTAAGAAAAAAGGAGAATTGCAGAAATACGCTTACTGGTACTACAAGTGGAAAACAAACTTTCCTGAGGAATACAACAACTACACTGACCGTTTCGAGGGGACAGCTCAGTACTATACCAATGCGATGATGACGATCTACAATAGTCAGCGCAAAAAAGCCAAGGTATCTCCTCTAGAAGTGTTTCAGAATAACAAAGCTACCAACCAATCATTTCGTAAAATGTTTAACTTAAGTTATGAGTCCTATGTTCTTGGAACGCTCACTGGAATTCTTTTAGATGAAATGTTCAGTCAAGGTTGGCAGAAGACAGCGATGCTTGGCCCCTCTTCCCTCGAACTTTTAGCAAGAAATTTTCAACCTATTCGAGACAGTATTGAACACAAAGAACAAAATGAATTTGTAGCCGCTTCGCTTCGTGAAATGAGAAAGGTGGATGGAGATGGAAATCTCGACCGTATAATAAGTGACCTTGCCAGCCCAAATAAATTGAAGGTGGTCATACCCAGTAAGGGACTGCAGTTTAGTTCGTTTTCCACAGAAGGTGTTTACCGGTCTTTCTTTAATTTTCCTGGGATCAAAGACGTAGAGATGATTGGGTTGGCATCAACTCATACAATTCGCGGCCGAGGTTTTGCCTTAGAATTTAAGCCGAAGTCCTATTGGGTGACCGCACAACAAACACCTTGTGGAAAAAAACATTCCACAATTTTAGTTTTTGATAAAGACACAGCAAAAATCATTGGGAATCAAATCGAATTGCCCGCTCCTTACAATATGAAGTTAAAAGGCCAGCATAAAACAGTGCACAACACTCGCTGGTTTTGCGTGGAAATAAAAAAAGAAACTCCATAAAGTCCCCCAATCATATGAAAGAGTCTTGAGACCTTTGCGTATTAGGTAGAACTATTGATCCACTTTAACTAAGAGTACCGTGATGTTGTCGTCACCGCCGGCTTCTTTGGCCCTCTCCACGCAGAGCTCAACCGCTTTATCCATTGGGTTGTTTTTACAAACTTTGTGAACCTCTTCATCTTCCACCAAACCACAAAGTCCGTCCGAACAAAGTAAGAAGAAATCTCCGGGGTGAAGGGGCTTTTTGATGATGTCGCAGCGGACGTCTCTTTCAAAACCCACGCTGCGCGTTATAATGTTCTTGGCCTGGAAATCTTTGGCTTCACTATCCTTCAAAAGTCCAGCTCGAATGTGCTCGTTCACCAGCGAGTGGTCTTCCGTCATCTGCCACATATACTGTTGATTGTAATAGTAAGCCCGCGAGTCTCCGACATTACCTATATAGATCTCATTATCATGGATATAGGCGGCGACCAAAGTCGTGCCCATTCCTTGGTACATTTTATTGTTGAGCTGACTTTCGGCAAAAATTCGAGAGCTGGCTTCAGTGTACCCTTCTTCAAGCATCGCTCTTGGAGATAGAAAGGTGTGCTCTTCACGATGGGTTTTCACAACTTCGGCCAGCGCCTCAACAGCCAGTTTGGAGGCCAAATCTCCCCCTTTGTGTCCACCCATTCCGTCGGCCACGACAAACAATCCCATGTCCTCATCGACCAGAAGATTGTCCTCATTTTTGCTTCTCTTAAGACCAACGTCGGTGACACCAAGGGCAGAGATTTTCACTTCAAAAGTCCCTTTGTCCTAAGCTCGAATGAACGTTGCCACGATTTATCGAAAACATAACCTCGATTTTACGCAAGTCCGGGTAACAACTCAAAGAATTTTATTTTTCTCGCTCAATAAATCCCCTGGAAGCGCCGATAGGATTTTAATGAAAGAGAAAAAGAACTCCCGTATCGCCTTTATTGTTTCCTTCCTTTTTCACGTGGCCTTATTGATCTTATTATTGCTCAATGAACACCAAAAAAGAAAACAATTGGCTCAAGAAAAACCAGTTCAAATTGAATGGGTCGAGTTGCAACCAAGCCCAGACGAACTGAAAGCCAAACAAATCGTACAACAGGATGAAAAATCCATTAACGATGAAGTCCCTATTAATGACTACAAACTCAGTAAAAATAATCAAAATGTCTTGAAGGAGACCAAGTCGGCTAAGAATGGAGAGTTTCAAAACCGCAAGAACCAAAATGAGGCACCCAAGAAACAAGCCAAAGCCGCCACTCCAACCGCAAAAAAACAAATGACCCTCAACAGCTTGAAACCCAGCCTTTTCAACACAGAGTATGCATCGGCGAAGATGCAGCCCGAACCCGAACCCGCTCGATCTGGGGCAGAGGTTTCACAAAATGACGACTATTTGAAGGATGTGGCCGCTGGTGCCGAAACCCTGCTTCGAACCCGAGAGTTCGTCTATTACTCCTATTACAATCGTATCAAAAGCAAATTACGGCAGCATTGGGAGCCCAGGATTAAGAAGAAAATCGTCAAAATCCTCCGCAAGGGCCGCAGGATCGCCAGTGTGAACGATAAAATTACCCGCCTCGTCATAACTCTCGATCGCCATGGAAAGCTCAAGCGAATCCAAGTGAAAGGGGCCTCTGGTTACAATGATTTGGATGATGCGGCCATTGAGGCGTTTAGAGCCGCTGCGCCCTTCCCCAACCCTCCAACCGGGCTTGTTTCCAAGCAAGGTGAGGTCGAAATTCCTTGGGACTTTGTCCTAGAAACCTGATTCATTTTAACACGTTAAAGGCGTAAAAAAGGCTTCACAGATGACCCATTTTTTGCTTACTATCCGGCCCAAACGAAAGAGGTAATCATGGCGAAAACGAAAGTTTCAGAGAAAGCTTTGAATTCCATATTTAAACGCGCCCACTACTTGGCCACCCAAATGATCTACCAAGCGAACAATCGCAAAGACAAAGCCAAGGGCGACCCCAAAGTGGGCGGACACGCTTCAGGGAGCAGTTCGGCGCTTCACATTCTCGGAACCCTCCACCTTTTTGTGAAAAACGGATACGACCATATTTGCAATAAGCCACACGCTTCTCCGGCTGATCATGCCTTTAACTATTTGCTCGACCAACTTTACAACCCTGATGGTTCAAAGCTGACTCAAGAAGAAAAAGACAAAGCGATGATGCGCTTGCGAGCGTTTCCTAATGACGAGTACCCCCACAGTTTTCAAAGTTACCATTCTGTCTATGACCCAGATCAACACAACTTCTTCCCTTCAGGAACCGTCGGTATTCCTCCGGTGAATGCTGGATACCTGGCTCTTGCCTATCGTTTTGCCAAAAAACATGGGTACAAAGTGCCCGATGCACATTTTTGGTGTGTTATGGGAGATGCTGAGTTTCGCGAAGGTTCTTTATTTGAAGCCACTCCTGACTTTGCAGAACGAGAGATTGGAAACCTCACTTGGATTCTCGATTACAACAGACAAAGCTTGGATGGTCATCGCATCACCAACAAAGAGATTATGGGCGGAACCGACAACGAACGTGTTGAGAACACGATGAAAGCCAATGGTTGGCAAGTGATCCAAGTCCGCCACGGAAAGACGGAGAGATCTTTAAAAAATTTCTTGAAGATGACCTTAGTGACTATGCCTTTCAAGCTCTTCTGTTGGTTCGTGATTCGAAAGACCTCATGAAACATATGAAGAAGAAGTACACCAACCTTAAAAACTTTTTAGATGATGTCAAAGAAGACGAACTCTACCAAGGTTTGCGCGACCTGGGCGGACACGATGTCGATGAGCTTATGGTAGCCTTTGCCGAGTCTAAAAGTGACCCTAAGCGCCCGGCCATCGTTATTTGCCACACCCTAAAGGGGTGGGGTCTGCAGATGGAAGCGGAACAGGGCAACCACTCTTCCCTTCCTAGTAAAAAGGAGATGGAAGAGTTGCGCGAGAAACAAGGTATAACGGGTGACACATTGTTTGCACCCTTTGCCGAAGGCACCCCCGAAGCCAAGTTCCTAAAAGAACGCGGCGACAAAATTGCGTCTGAAATGCAGGAGCAGTTTGATCTGAAAAAACAGAATCAAGAGTTTTTTGCCAAGCAGATCGAAAACGATGGCGGCATCCCGGACAGCATGAATATCAATCTTAAAATGGCCAGCTACCCCCACACCCAATGGATGTTGGGCCAATGTGCTGCCAAGTTGACTCGGATTGCGAACACCAAAGACGGCAAAGATGACAAACCTCTTACCGATGACGAAAAGAAGTGGCGCACGGCAGGTGAACTGTTAACAACAATGGCTCCTGACGTGGGAACCAGTACTAACTTGAACCCGGCTATGGACGGACATATTTTTGGAGCTCCAGTTGAAGAGGATATCGAAGGTGAGTTTGGCGTTAAAGACAAAAAACTTCCTGACTTAGTTCCTAACGAAGAAAACTCTGATCGTTTTGTTCGGTTTGAAATCACTGAGTCTAATACCATGTCGTGCATGGGATCTTACGGAAGAATGCGCGACATTACCGGTGTCCCTATAATTCCGTTAATGACAGTTTATGATTTCTTTTTAAAGCGAGCCATGGATCAGCTTTTTTACAACCTTTATTGGAAGTCGAGCTTTATCCTTATTGGAACTCCATCCGGCGTCACGCTTTCCCCTGAAGGGGCTCAGCACGGCTGGA
Source organism: uncultured Bdellovibrionales bacterium (assembly GCA_965368905.1). Classification (GTDB taxonomy): domain Bacteria; phylum Bdellovibrionota; class Bdellovibrionia; order Bdellovibrionales; family JAGQZY01; genus JAGQZY01. The sequence goes on from CBDUOS010000014.1 coordinate 12,641, forward strand.
AATCCGATATTCAAATTCCCAACCAAATCACTTGGGAGCCGGCTTTTTGTCAAGAGATGGATTGGATTTTGTCAGACAGTATTCGTCGCCATTTGAACAACGACAACGACGGTCGCACTGGAGTGATCATTCGAGGTGTGACCCGCGGGATCGACCAAAAAATGTTAATGAAGTATTTAAAGATGCAAGCGCGTTTTAAAAATGAACAAACCTTGTTGGCTCGCAAAGACTTCCCAATGGAAGGAGCGACTGACGAAACCACTGTGGCCAGTCAGTCTGAGACTGATATTTTCAATAGCTTGAAACATGAAGTGCTGCAAGGGGCTTACTACTTGATCGACTATCGCGGCTATGTCGGATACGAACCGGGCGACAACGTGGTAAACATCTTTTCTTTGGGCGCCATGGTGACAGAGGCCGTTGACGCCTCAGAAGAACTTTTGAAAAAAGGCATTTACGCTAACGTGATCGTTGTCACATGCACCGATCTTTTAGTGGGTAATTTAGCCCATGAGAACGATTACTCTTATTTAAAAGACACTCTGCAAATCACTGGAAACCTTTACTTGCAACCCACTGTAAATGGCAATGCCACTTCAGGAGAAATTGCGACACTTTCTGGTCGACGAGTTCCTTGCGTGAGTGTGCATGATGGTGAACCTGGGTTGTTAGACAACATCGGCTCGATCGTTGGTGTACGCCACGAATCCTTGGCAGTGCGCAAACACTCTAAGTGTGGCCGCCCTGTCGACATCTATGGTTTCCACGGACTGGACAGCAAGTCTGTGGTTGAGGCTTGTGGAAAAGTTTTGGCCGAAACGGCTATGGAAACCATTCAGGTCAGTCAAAGAGCTCTTGGACAGGCCGCCCAACATGGAGCCGTTGGAGGAGATTGGAAACAGTGGTGGGATCAAAAATCCTAACTCAAACCACCCGCGAGGGTTTTAATGTCTATTATCATCGGGCCACAGAAAAGAAGTTCAAACCCACAGTGGTCTTTGTTCATCATATGTGGGGCAGTCATCGAACCACTTGGCGCCACTACCGTTACCTCAACGACAAAGGATTCGATTGCGTGAGCTTCAACCTGCTTATGGGTTCGGAGTTGAAAAAGTTTTCTTGGCACCCCGATTTACTCTATGCCTATAAAGGTGTTTTTTATATTTGGACTCGGCAAATTCGATCGATTTTGGACAGTATTGAAGGCGACAAAATCGTCTATGGTTTTTCCGGACCCAGTCTATCAGCGATTTGGGCTTGTCATGGACGCAATGATATTAAAAAAGTGATTGTGGATGGTGGCCCTTTTCATCAAATATATGAAAACACACGAAACTTTTTTGCCGAAGAGGTTGGAGTTAAAAGGCCCCTTCCAAACAAAGTGGTTTCTTACTTAGGAAGCGCAATCTGGGGATTCAGACCACTGGAAAAACTGCACCGAGTTTTACGAGTTTGGCCCAAGTCCATTCCGATTTTATCAATTCGAGGAGTGCAGGACGACATCGTCGACATCGATAGCATCCGCCAGGTTTTCAATAAACACCCCGACCTAAAAATTTCTGTGCTTGAGCTCCCCTACGGTCGTCACCTTGATGGCATGAGAGATTTTCCAGATATCTATACCAAAGCTCTTTTGCCTTTTATTAAAAATTCTCTTCAAAAAATCGACACAAGCCTTCAGGAATAGAAATCTTCTTTATTAAAACAAAAGACTCATTGCACTCGTCAACCTTGCTGCTCCATGCCGCTTTTCATTTTCACCGACAACTTCTGCAATTTTTTCAATTTTAGTCAGAATTGACGAACTTGTGTTTGAAAAAATATCCAAAAAGTTTTGAACATCACTTTGTTGAAAACTTCCGTTACTCTCAAAATCACAAGTGATCAAACAGATTGGCATTTTGTTTCCAGATTGATTCATATACGAGATAACTGAATTTTGATTTAAATCTTGATTGAACAAATTGATTTGATCTTGGTCTTTTGAATTTAAAGATTGAAAATACCTGTTCAATTTATAATAGGTGTAGCCAATCGCGAAAGCCTTTCCCGCACTCAATACAGGGTCTGGGAGGTTTCCAACATACCCTTGATAGGAGTTAAACTCTAATTGGTTGAGAGCCATTAACTCAAGATACTCTTCTTCGGTGATGTAGCCTTGATTCAAAGAATTATATAAACCTGACTGGATCAACTCGTGAAAAACAACAACAACACCATACTCAGCAAGGTCAGATTCATTAATAAAGATCGTGTTTGAATCGCTATCAAACTGGCTTGGTGACCCAACAAAACCTGTAACTTGATAAATATCTTTAATCAAAATAATTTTACTGGTTTGGCTCAATCCCACTTGAAAGAAGGGATCATCTGCAACCGGAGAAAGTCTCATTTTATTCAGAGCATCAAGAAGAGCCGATTGATCGTTCACCGGGTCTCGCACTAAATCGTAATCCAACTGTACACTGTAAGCGTCATTAATATAGGATTGCGTATGATCATAATCCCAAGAAACAACATTAAACTCTGGCAATCTAGCATAAAAGAATTTAGCAGCACTCGATGCAATGGATTTTGCGGAAGGAGTTACCGAGTAACTTTGATCACGATTTACGGTGGATGGAGAGAGATCTTGGTTTGGCTCTGATGATGCACCATGATAGTCATCATCATCATCCGAATCATTACTTAGTGACGGTGTTGGTTGACTATTCATAGGTGGACGACTGAATAAGCTTGCAAAAATATTCATTGCTTGGGCTTCTGAACTCAATCCAATAAAAAGAAATACAATAATTGATAGTTTTTTAAAAAAATTCAAAATCTCCCCCTTGCTTGTAAAGCCTCACCCTTAGTACTGATGAATCGAATGAACCATGGGATAAGTATAACTCCCGTGCGTGACGCATTGATCGTCGAGTACGTATAGTTTTACTGTTTGTTTTGACGTGACCGCAGTCATGAGCGCCGTAAAAATTCGATTGCTATAGGTATCATCTCCCAATGAGGCTACTAGACGATCACTTTTTGAACATTTGGCTGGATTAACTTCGGTATTCCCGTCTAAGTAAATAAAAACGTTTTTGCTATTTCGTATTGTTGCTGTTCTCTCAATTTTGGTCTGAACAGTTGCTTCCGCCCCAGCTAGAGCTTGCATTGAAAGTGCAGTTATAAAAAATGTAATGAGTATTGACTTCATGGTGTCCCCCTTTTCTTACTGAGAGAACACACCCACTCCCGAAAAGTTGCACCATTTCTAATTTTCTTAATTTGAGTCGATGACAGATAAAGAAAGCTTAATAGTGTCAAAAATATCGACAATATACCGAGAAGTTGAATCCCTTGCGAACCTTGATCGTCAACTCCGTGAGTGTTAGGGGAAGGGGCAAAAAATGGCAGGCCTTACTTTAAAAAGACAAAATTTGTCACCTCACCTATTATAATTTGAACGCTTGTCTTAATAATTTGCAGTTGAGCAACCCCCTAAAATGGCACATATATTGTAACTTTAAATGACTAAAGGAAGGTTGTTCGTGTTCAGTGGAATCCTAATAGTCATTTTATTTCGATTTTTACCCATCCAAAAAGGAGTGGCGCTCTCCCTTTTTGGGGTGGTGCTGATTTCCACTCACAGCCTCTATGCACAAGACAACCCAGAGCTTCCACCCGTTGAGGTCGTAGAGAAAAGTGAATTTCAAAAGTACCCCGAAAAAGAAGGTGTTCAAGCAGCGGCCCCGGTGAATGAAAAATGCCAAACAATCCTTGTGAACCAAGACATCGAAACCCGTTACAAGAAGATTCAAGCGGCCTTGGAGGCTGACTATGCCGAAGGTATGCCTAAACAATTAAAAACAGATCTGATTCGGGTGCGTGAAGACATCGACACTTTAACCCTAAAGCTTTACGACGTCGATACCAACAACTCACAAGAGGTCAACCACATCGCTCAGCTAACGATCGACTATCTCGACAAGATGATCTCGCTTTTACCAAAAGCCACCAAAATCGCTCCGAAAGTACGAGATCGTTACGTTGTTCCTTTTACTAACATCAGTTCAATCCGGGCCGAACACCAAGAATGTTTGATGGAGGCCGCCGTAGACCAAGTGAAAAACCAAGCCACCCCCGAGGGGTCAGATGAAGGCGCCATCAATATCTACAAGAAGCTGACGCAAGAGATGGAACGCTTAAACTCTAACCTCTACACTTTGCAGACCACCGATGTGCAGCGATTCATCAATTATCGTTCGCGAATGCTAAAACAATTAGAGGCTTACAACAAAAACAAAGCTGAAGCTTTTGTCGTCACAAAAGACATCCCCCAAGTATTAAATAATGTGCATCGTGAAATCGAAAAACTCATTCCCGGCCTAGAGCTCTCAAAAGAGTACCTAACAGTCGCCCACTAAAAAGGTTCCAGGCACCTAATGCTTCTCACGTTGTGTGAAATAACAAAATTCCAGCTGTCTGCTTAGATAATCCCTTTAGGAATAGAATCGAGTAGGCGTTTAGTATAATCGTTTTGAGGATTGCTATAGATGTCGGAGGCTTTCGCCATTTCTACGATCTGACCATTGTTCATAACGGCCAACTCATCAGAGATAAATTTTACGACCGCTAGGTCGTGTGAAATAAAGATATAAGTGAGGCCCATCTCTTCTTGCAGGTCGAGAAGGAGGTTGAGTATCTGTGCTTGAATCGAAACATCCAACGCTGACACCGACTCATCACAAATAATAAATTCAGGTTCGACAGCCAGTGCTCGGGCTATGCAAATTCGTTGTCTTTGTCCGCCAGAAAATTCATGGGGGTATCGATTTAAAAATTTAGTTTCTAGACCCACCCGCTCCATCAGTGCTGCGGCCTTGTCCATGCGCTCTTTCTTATTGGCACCAAGACCGTGAATCGTCATTGGCTCAACAATAGCCGATCCAATAGTCATTCGAGGGTTCAAGCTGGCGTAGGGATCTTGAAAGATAATTTGCAATTTGCGACGCATTTTACGCATGGCTGTCTTATCAAGTCCAGTAACGTCAGTGCCATCGTAAATGATTTTTCCATCTGTAGGTTCAATCAATCGCAGAACTGTTCTTCCTAGAGTCGTCTTACCACAACCCGACTCCCCGACAAGCCCTAATGTTCTGCCCTTGTAAACAGAGAGACTCACATCATCGACGGCTTTGACAAATTCTTTACCACCACCAAACCATCCGGACTTGAGGGGGTAGTACTTTTTTATGTTTTTAATTTCCAAAAGAGCTTTTTCTTCACTGTCCAACGGGCGGTCGGGACGAATTCCCAACTTTGATTCATCAAAAGGAATCTCTACACCTTTTTCATCCATGAAGTCGCTGACCGTTGCTAGGCGATTGTAGTTTTTATCCAAAGAGGGACGGCATGCCAACAATCCCTTGGTATAAGGATGTTGCGGTGATCGAAAAATTTGTTCCGCATGCCCCTTTTCCACCAAGTTTCCTTTGTACATAACAATCACTTCATCAGCGATGTCGCCAATCACACCCAAGTCATGGGTAATAAACAACATGCTCATACCGTACTGACCTTGTAATCTCTCCAACAATTCCAAAATTTGTTTCTGGATGGTCACATCCAACGCAGTGGTTGGTTCGTCGGCAATAAGAAGGTCTGGTTCACAGGCTATGGCCATGGCGATCATAACTCGCTGCCTTTGCCCACCACTCATTTCATGGGGGTAGGCCTTCACACGTTTTTTCGGGTCAGGTATTCCAACTTCATTTAAAAGGTCAGTGGCTTTTTCCCAAGCCTGCTTCTTGCCCATTTTTTGATGTAGCTGCAAAGCTTCAACAATCTGGTAGCCCACCGTGAAAACAGGATTCAAAGACGTCATCGGTTCTTGAAAGATCATCGAAATTCGATTGCCGCGAATTTTTCTCATCTCACTTTCTGGCAAGTCCAAGAGATTCTTTCCTTCAAAAAGAATCTGGCCCCCACTGATTTTTCCCGGAGGACTGGCAAGAAGCCCCATTGTACACAAGCTGGTCACGCTTTTCCCTGAACCCGATTCGCCAACCAAACCAATGGTTTTTCCTTTAGGGATACTAAAAGAGACGTCGTTAACGGCTCGAACAGAGGAATCATCGGTATGAAAGTCGACAGTGAGATCTTTGATCTCTAACAAAGAATTCATTTCAAAATTCTAACACAAAACAACAATCACTCCTCGAACTTTTCGCGCCGTGTGAAGGGTTAGGTACGGCGTACCCTTTTGTGGGAGACGAGGAGGCCTTCGGTGGTTGGTACAATGTAGGAGTTGTAGTCTGGGTCTTGCAGTTGTTCTTGTAAGACCTGCTTCATGACGTTCCACATTTTTTTGGGAGTCTCTTCTGGGCAAGCCTCCTCGAACAAACTGCCAAACAAGTAAATGTTGTCGATCGCAATCAATCCATGGTCGGCCAAATGGTTCTTGGCCCAGTGCAGGTAATCCAAGTAGCCCGATTTGTTGGCATCAATAAATATTAGGTCGAAAGGCTCTTGATTGGACAACTTCTCTAAACTTTCCAATGCAGGCCCCTCTAAGAGCGTCACCTGACACCCCAAGTCCAAGAAATCTGGATGTTGAAAAGTCTCCTTCGAATTATTGATACACTCTGGGTCCTTCTCTAAAGTGTAGATCTGTCCTCGATTTCCAAGGGCCATCGCCATCCATGTCGCAGAGCATCCATACTGGGTTCCTATTTCCACGACCTTTTCCACATTATTTTGTGTGCACAGGCCTTTTAATAGAAGCCCCTCTTGGATTCCAATATTTATGCCCAACCTTCCATCATTTTCCAGGCGTTTTTCAATCCACTGGATGATTGAAGGTTTGGCAACGTAACGATCTAAAAGTTCTTCTTCTTTACTCTTTTTTGTCCGCATGGCCTTGTTATAATAGGAAGTTAGATGCAAAACACTAAAAAACCTAGGACGTGCTCTATGAAACTGATTTTACTCCTGATTCTCTCAACGGCTTTGATAACTTCCTGCACCTCCAAAAAAGAACCCCAGGGAGATGTGGTGATCAGCGTCCTCGATGCTAATATTCCCGACTTGGACCCCATCCACTCCACCAATAAATACTCTTCGACAGTGGTAGGAAATATTTTCGAAGGCTTATACCACTACCACTATTTAAAGCGACCGATTCAGGTGGACCCGTCTCTGGCCGACGCTCTTCCCAAAATCTCTAAGGATGGAAAAACCTACACCATTAAAATTAAAAAGGGTGTTCTGTTTCAAGATGACCCTGCCTTCCCTGGTGGCAAAGGTCGCGAGCTCATTGCCAACGATTTTATCTATTCTTGGAAAAGGTTGGCTGACCCGAAAACTAAAGCCAAAGGCTGGTGGCTTTTCGATGGATTGATCGTTGGACTCAATGAGTGGCGAGACCAAACTCGTAGTGGCAAAGCCAATTACGATTCACCCATCGAAGGTTTGCAAGCATTGGACTCCCACACATTACAAATCAAACTCAATCGAAAGTCTTTTCAGTTTATCCATTTCTTAGCAACACCACCCACGGCTGTGGTGGCCCGCGAGGTTGTGGAGAAATATGGCCCAGACATCGTCAACCACCCCGTTGGAACTGGCCCCTTTGCCTTAGAAAAATGGGTGCGAAATTCTGAAGTGGTTTTAATCAAAAACCCCAGCTACCGCGATTCCTATTACCCCAGTGAAGGGGGCGAAGAAGCTGTAAAACGTGGACTCCTTAAGCACAAAGGCAAAAAACTTCCTCTTTCTGACAAAGTTGTGATCCGAATCATACCCGAAAGACAACCCCTTTGGTTGGCATTTTTAAAAGGGGAACTGGATCATGGAATTATTCCTAAAGATAATTACGACCAAGTTTTTCAGGACAATAAGGTTAAGAAAGAAATCACTGACAAAGGAATTGGGATCCACTATCTGCCTCGCCCCGATGTCACTTTTGTCGCCTTCAACATGGAACATCCAATTCTTGGTAAGCACAAGAACTTGCGAAAAGCTTTTGCCGCAGCCTTAGATAAAAAGTCTATTCTTGCCACATTCTATAATCATCGCGGACTGGTTGCGCAAAGTCCGATCCCGCCTGGACTGATGGGATACGACAAAGACTATACCAACCCCGTGACTTACGATTTGGACAAAGCCAAAAAGTATTTGGTCGAAGCTGGATTTGATGGCGGCGAAGGCCTCCCCGTTTTTGACTACGAACTTTCCAGTACCACCACTTGGTCTCGTCAATACGGTGAACTATTGAAAGATCTCTGGAGCAAAATTGGCATCAAGGTCAAGTTGAATCCCAACAATTGGCCGCAGTTCGATAAGAAAATAAAAACCAAAAAGGCCACAATGTTTGATATGGCCTGGAATGCCGACTACCCCGATGCAGAAAATTTTATGCAGTTGTTTTATTCGAAAAATATTTCTCCCGGATCAAACAACTTTAACTATATGAATAGAGAGTACGATCAACTGTATGAAAAAGCCCTGACTATGGAGTCTGGTGAAGAACGCAATCAACTCATCCGAGCAATGGTCGACATTATCAATGAAGATGTTCCGGGGATATTTATCGTGCATCGAATATTTCGTCTCACTTACCATGGTTGGCTCGATAATTTTTACGAGTACCCGATTATCTATGACCACCTTCAATACTATTTTGTGGACAAAGAGAAAAAGGCCGACCTAATTAAGAAGTTGTAGAGGTTTAAGATTCCCATAGGCTATGTGCTCCGAAGACTGATTTACACTATCCCAATACTATTTGGGGTGACGCTTATTACGTTTACAATTTTCAATGTAGTCGGCGGTGACCCCGCTATGCAACTGGCAGGGAAACATGCCACAGTTGAACAGATTGAATCCATACGCAATGAACTGGGTTTGAACAAGAGTCTGTTTTTTCAATACATTGACTTTGTACGCCAAACTCTAACTTTTGATTGGGGACGCAGTTGGCAAACCCAAGCCAGCATTAACTCGATGATCATGCAAGGGATTGGACCATCTCTTAGTCTCACCCTACCTGCATTTTTGATTAGTTTTCTTATTTCAGTTCTGGTTGCACTGTTCTCTACCAGCGCAAGAGGGAAGCAAGCCGTTTTTGATAAAGGGATCACCACCTTTTGCTTAGCCCTAATGTCGATCAGTTTTCTTGTCTATATAATATCTTTTCAATACTTTTTCGCTTACGCACTTGGTTGGTTCCCTATTAACGGTTGGGATAGCTCCATGACCGGAAGATGGAGCTTTCTTGTCTTACCCTGGTTGATATCAGTGGTTGTCTCTATCGGACCAAATATCTTAATTTTCCGATCCGCATTTATGGATGAAGTGATTCAGGACTACGTGCGGACGGCTCAAGCCAAAGGAGTGAGTCGTTTCTCGATCTTCACGCAACATATTTTGAAAAATGCCATGGTTCCAGTCATTACTATCGTGGTGATGCAAGTCCCCTTCTTGATTACCGGAAACCTGTTGCTAGAAGCTTTCTTTGGAATTCCTGGATTGGGGAACCTCTTAATCCAGGCGATTCAAAACTCTGACTTTCCAGTTGTTAAAGCCTTCACCGTAATCGGCTCAATCTCTTACCTATTTTTCAATTTGATCGCCGACTTGTTATATATGCTTTTTGACCCACGGGTGGATCTAAAATGAATACTGAACGCCACTCCTTTCGACAAATTTTTGACAACCCCTTCGCTCTTATTAGCTTGGGAGTCATCATCATCTATTTGTTGATTGCCATCACGGCGGGACTGGGCTTGATCGGGATGGACTACTCGGCCACAGATATGACCGCTTCTTACCAGGCCCCCTCAGAAAACCATTGGATGGGAACTGACTTTTTGGGACGTGATGTTCTATCTCGCGCCCTCCATGGCACCAAAGTCGCACTTCTTGTCGGTTTATTTGCGGCCTCTATCGCAACCTTGCTAGGACTTTTTCTTGGTGCTGTTGCCGGTTTCTTTGGCGGCTGGGTCGATGACATCGTAATTTGGTTATACACCACTTTAGAATCGATCCCCTATATTTTGCTGATCTCAGCCTTTGCATTTTCATTGGGCCAAGGCTTGTCCAATTTGTTTATTGCGTTGGGACTCACCGGTTGGGTTAAAATGTGTCGGCTCACACGCGGCGAATTTTTACGCCATAAAGGGCGAGAGTACGTCGCAGCAGCCCAAGCTATTGGGTCGTCCAATTTTTCTCAAATCTTCCGTCATATTTTACCCAACGTTTTGCATCTGGCCTATATTCAGTTTTCACTTTCATTTGTTTTTGCAGTGAAAGTGGAGGTGATCCTTAGCTACCTCGGCTTAGGAGTTGAACCTGGAACACCATCTTGGGGCATCATGATCAATGACGCCAAGGCCGAACTCACACGTGGCGTCTGGTGGAATTTAACAGCCGCCACTCTGTTTATGTTTTTTCTAATTCTATCTGTGAATATTTTCACCGATGCTTTACGCAAAGCTTTAGATCCAAAATCAAGTTCAGAAGTGGCATCCCTTTAAAGATACCTAAGGGCTTGCTGGCAACCAGCGTGACGGAGATTCTCCAGTGATGTCGACCAGGTCTTTGTTCTCGCAACTGTCCGACGCCTCTAATTCGTCCCAAGCATCATCATAGTAATAAAACAAAGTTTCTAAAAACTGACCTTGATTCAAAATACAAATTCCCACAAGGTTCCCCTGCGGGCAGCTTCCCATTGCAAATGTTCCATCATCGATGGCATCACAGGAGCTTTCTAAGTCATAGTTTTCGAACCCCACACCCGTCCATTCCCGGCACTGACGGTCTTTTTGATTCATATGATTCCGATGGTCACACTTACCAAAAACTAAGTTAGAAGCGCGAACGCTAGAATCAACTTCTCCCAAGTCCTCAGTACACTGACAAAAAAGACAAGTGAGAACAACTAATCCGAAGCAATTAAAGACAGTTCTTAAAGACATATGTCCACCTTTCTATATTATGTTAAGCAATATGGATGCCGTGGCAGAATCAAAATAGGGTATTAAAAGTCGTTGAAAAGTGAAAATGCCGTGGCCGGTTTACAATATCTCCTATTTTTAGAGTCATTCTGAGAAAGAGAACATCGAATGAACTCTGTCTCAATTTGATACAAACTTAACTAGAAGTTTTGAACAAACGTTCTAAACTCATATAATAGTACTGATGGGTTTTATGTTCTTGGGTGTGTATTCTTAATCTATAAAGAATCATTTTGAAGAATAATTTACACTGTTTGCATAACTGTGGAGGGTCAACATAGTCGCAAAGCTTCTACCTTTAATTATGTCATCTTTTCTAGTTCTGGTCTTTTACCAAAACTGTGGTCAAATGCGTTCAACCGGCATGGATACTTCCTCTGCCCAAGTGTTGGACCTCAATGACGAAGCTCTGATCACAATGGGGAAATCTCTTTACGCCACCAATTGTGCGAGTTGCCACGGACCAATAGATAGTTCCACAAAAAAGGGACGCTCAATTGAGCAGATTCAAGCCGCGATCATGGACCTCAGTCAAATGCGAGAGCGCCTTTCATCCTTATCTAACGAGCAAATTCAAGCGATCTCGGCGGCCCTTATTTTTGAGGCCAATGGTGGAGGCTTGGAGTTCAATGAGCAAGGAGACCTACAGTTTATATGTACTCCTGGCTCAGTCTCGAAAACGCCATTATTAAAGTTGGTCAATCGTGAATTCGAAAACAGTTTAAACCAAATTTTAGATCTGTTTACTACCAACTTAAAAAACGACGCTGAGTTGAATCAAATTTATAGTACATTTCCTGCAGATTCCCAATTGGTTGATCGTAATACCAGCAAAGAACAATCCACTTTGGTTTCTCAACTATCAACTATTGCTTTTTTCAATGCCACTTTTCGAGCGGGAGAGTTGGTAGCGAACAACAATAACGGTCTCAGCGGTTTTCCAGGCACCAACGGTTGTTTAGGGCAGGCCTCTCTTTCGATAAACTGCAACCAAGACTTTGTGCGTTCATTGGCCGAGTTCGCATACCGCAGGCCTCTATCCAATGCTGAAGTCGGCGCCCTAGCCAATGCCACCTGGGATGGAACTCTTTCTAAAGAAGATCAGATCATACAAACTTTTGGGATAATACTGCAAGATCCCGAGTTTCAGTACAAAGCGTTTAACAGAGGCCAAGATGTTGCGGGACGAAATAACCTCGTTGAGCTGACCTCCCATGAGTTAGCCGCAAAACTTTCCTTTTTCATCACGGGGCGTGCTCCGGATGCACAGTTGCGCAACTTAGCTGACAGTGGACAAATTCTCAATGATGCCACATTGGGCGCCCAAGTGGATCGCCTTTTCAACAGCCAAAACTCTGAAGAGATGGTGGTTCGCTTTTTTCGTGAATCTTACGGCTATGATGTTTTTTCTGGGTTGGATTACCCTAATCAGTTTTTAAGGGGCGTTAACACCAACGGTCTTGAAAATGCCATGATCGACGAATTGGACCAATTCTTCATCGATACTGTCTTGACCCGTAATGGAGACTTCTTGGATCTAATGACATCTCGTCTTACTTTTATAGATCATGATGGACTGCGAACAATCTATAATACGAACATTAATGGCAGTGGTCAGCTGGGTCCCGAACGCGCTGGGTTCTTGAACCGCGCCGCGATGTTGACCAAAAGATCTGGGCTTCGAGCTTCACCAATTAAAAGAGGATTAAATGTACTAGAGCATGTTCTATGCATTGATGTGGGCGATCCACCTCCAAGCGCTCCCAGTGCGCTTCCCGAAGTGAACGGCGTGGTAACTACGCGAGAAAATACTGAAATTACAAGCGAAGCTGAAGGAAGCACCTGTGTTTTCTGCCATGGTCGCTTCAACCCACTCGGCTATGCTTTTGAAAACTTTGATTCTTTAGGACGCGTGCGATCCCAAGAAGAAGTCTTTGATGGCAATGGGGACCTTCTTGCCTCACTGCCTGTGGCAACAGATGGAGTTTCAAATGAACTGTCTTCGACACCTACAACATTCTCAGATTCCGCTCAGTTAGCGAATCAATTGGGCAACAGTGATCGTGCGCAGCTTTGTTTTTCAAAGCACCTTAAACGTTTTGAAGCACGAGTGATGCCAAACAATGCTGATAATTGCCAAATGAATAATGCGTTGGCGGCCATGCGTGGAGGAGCTCAAGGTCAAGGCTCCATCAAAGAGGCCATTAAAAGTCTAATTTTGTCTGATGAGTTTAGGTACTGGAGTTACTAATGAGTAAGCTTTATTTCTGCCCGCATACGAGACGTCAATTTTTAAAGGGAACCGGAAAAACCTTATTGGCTCTTCCTCTCTTACCGAGCCTCTTACCAAGACAGGCTATGGCACAAGCCTCGCAAGCTCCAAAACGTTTGATGATTTTCCACTATGATCATAACAATCTTATGTCGATGTGGCCTGCGATTCAGTTAGCCAACACTCCAGTAGGTAACAATGGAGCTATGGAACGATCATTGGCTGATTTAGGTACGGTGGCTTCACACAGTCCTGCATTGAATAACCCAATGTATGAACAATTAAAGAATGCCGGCCTTTTAACTTATTTGCGTGGATTGGATGTCTCTCACAGTGGCGGACATGGAAATGGCTATATTGCCGCAGGACAAGACCGAGAAGGCAACTGGCCAACTTTGGACACGGTTCTCGAAGTTTGTCCTTCGGTGTACCCGGCAAACACCCCTGTGAGTGTTCGCAGAGCCATTCGAATTGCCCCCCAACACGCAGCTCACTTTTTTAGAAAAGTCGGTGGAAATGTATCAAGCGTGCCTCATTATAATGAAAGAACTCTGCAACAGTTTTACATTGATACTTTTGGTTCTCTTTCTAACGGAACGACTCCACCGCAAGACTTTTCCAATCAAGTCAAAACCAATATATTGAATCGAGTGCTGGAGTCTTTTAACTCTTTTAGAAATGGTACCAAAATTGGAGCCGACGATCGCGCACGACTTGATCAACATATGGACTATCTCTCTGACCTGCAAAGAAGCTTTGCTAGCACAGGAGGGGTTCCAGCCATCACCTGTGACCGCCCCAATGATCCTGGAAATGTTTCTAGTAATAACCAACCCACTTACAATCGACTTTACATGGACCTCATGGCTGTTGCCTTCCGCTGTGGAATCACCAAAGTGGGGGTTTTTAGTTTTGAAGGTCATAATCCGAACTGGATTCCCGGCCTAACCACCAATGGTTTGGTTGTCCACGGCATCATGCACGGAGAAGGTGGGGCCGATCTCCAGCGCACTGTTAAAATTCAATGGTGGCGTTACTTTGCTGATATGATCGCCGAACGATTTATTGCGCCTCTTCAAGAAATGGAAGGCGACACCGGAAAAAGTTATATTGAAAACATGGTTACTGTACTCGCCTCACAAGGTGGCTGGGCAAGTCCTGGTGGTGATGGAGGACACAACGGAAGTGACTCTCAACAAATTCTCATTGGAAACATGGGAGGAGCCATGCGGTCAGGCATGTACCTCGCCAATCCAAGAGAAGAGCTTCCGCAAAACAACGGTGATATTTACAATGGTGACACCATTCCGATGAATCGATTTCTCATTACATTACTGAACCTCATGGGGGCTCAGCCATCGGAATATGCCTTCGCTACGCCAAACGGACAAGGCTTTGGCTACTATGGTGGATACAACAACTATCCATTGAGCAATTTATTCTATCAACCGATTGATGAACTCTTAGCTTAAGATTAAGAATTGCTGATTTTCAAAAGTGTATCGATGGATTTTTTCATCTTATCAATGTTGAAGGGCTTCTTAATATAGTCGTCAGCTCCAACTTCAAAACCTCTTTTCACATCCAACTCACTGGTCTTTGCACTAACAAACACCAAGGGGATTTCTTTGAGGTCTTTATGTTCTTTTAAAAGTTTGGCCAACTCGTAACCGTTGATCCACGGCAAACCGACATCAAGGATAATCAAATCTATAGGCTGATCATCCAAAACCGAAGACAGTTGGGTTCCATCGGCAGCGGCCTTAACCATATGTCCATCGGCTTCGAAAATTCGCGCCAAGGCTCGGCGCATGGTTTCGTCATCCTCTATAACCAAAATTGTTTTTGGAGACTTGGATGTCTTGAGATCACGGTATTGTTCAAGGTCCACAACGTTTTCCTTAACAATGCGATCGCGGGTGATTTTTTCAATTTTCTTTACGAGATCTTCCGTATTGATCTTTTTAGCCACTCACTCCTCCAGCTTCGATAAGGCCTCAGTGACTATTTTCCTCTAACCAGCGCTCACAATCAATAGCTGCCATACATCCTGTACCTGCGGCTGTGATGGCTTGGCGGTATTTATCGTCTGCTACGTCCCCTGCGGCGAACACACCTTCGACAGAGGTCCGGGTGGTATGGCCTTCCGTCTCGATATAACCCACTTCGTTGGTTTTTATCTGTCCCGAAAAGAGATCGGTATTGGGCTTATGTCCAATCGCAATAAAAATACCCTCACACTTCACTTCCTGGACCTCACCGGTTTTCAGGTTTTTAATTTTCGCCGCTTCTACCAATTTTTCACCCACAACATCCTCTAGAGCGGAATCCCACATCACTTCGATTTTTTCGTGGTTTATTGCTTTGTCTGCCATGATTTTAGAGGCACGGAATTCATTACGACGATGAACAATAATCACTTTCTTAGCAAAGCGGGTTAGAAACGTGGCTTCTTCCATTGCTGTGTCTCCACCACCAATGACAATCACCGTTTGATCTCTAAAGAAAGCACCATCACAGGTGGCACAAGCGGATACACCTCGTCCTAACAATCGTTTTTCATTTTCAAGGCCAAGATACTTGGCTGATGCTCCAGTGGAAACGATAATCGACTTGGTTTGAAATTCTTGGTCACCCACCCACAGTTTAAAAGGGCGCGCCGATAGGTCCACTTTGGTTACGTTCTTTGCAAGAAAACGAGTGCCAAAACGCTCGGCCTGTTTCTTTGTCACTTCCATAAGTTCTGGCCCCATGATTCCTTCTGGAAATCCTGGAAAGTTTTCAACGTCAGTGGTGGTCATCAACTGCCCACCCACTTCTTCACCTTCAATCATCAAAGGTTTAAGTAGGGCACGCGAGCTGTAAATAGCAGCGGTGAGTCCCGCGGGTCCAGATCCTACAATTATCACGTTTTCAACTTCGCTCATGGTCGGCTCCTTTTTGAAAGTTCATTGGTTTTAGCACAGCCCCGCTGCAGGCACATCTACGGATAGCCAATAAGAAATGACGTGTCAGGCGAAAGCGTCAAAAATAGGGTCTCCAGAGGGGTCTGTGGCCCATTTGACAAAATCTTTTGCCACTTTTTCTGGTTCCGCTAACGTCTCGCCCTTTTTTCTGGGGTCTGCATTTTTCGGAAGGAGGTCGGTATTCATATAACCTGGACGGAAAAATCGCAGATCCTGTTGCAGGCTTTCCCCTTGCAGTGACTCCACCAATCCTCGAAGGCCATGCTTGGCTGAAGCATAGCTTGAAGCCATTGGATCCGGTCGATCATCGGCAATTCGCGAACCAACAAAAATAATCTGTTTAACAAAATGGAACTGTGAATCACTTAAGATGCGGTGAAGCAGTTCAGTGGGAGTCAAAAACGATACTTGCAAGGCCCAAAGGTGATCTTTCCAGGCCTTCTCGGCAAAGAGACCATGGGGTCCGCCGCCAGCGAAGTAGAAAATTCTCTGGGCTTTGACCGTCGCAATTGAATCGAGCGCGATCTGAATGGAGTCCAGTTTCGCAAAATCCAAACAAAGTGAAGTGGTCACACTTGTCATAGACTCTGCCAAGTCTTCAAGAAGCTCTGCCTTACGCGCACAAAGCAAGGACTTCTCAAGAAGATTCTGGCGGTCCACCTCTAATGTCACAGCTTTTCCCAAACCTCGGGAGCAGCCTAAAAAAGCCATTGTTTCCATTGCCTGAACTGGATAACATAGTTCTGAGTTTCTTCCAACAAAGGGGGAATGGTGCCAAAATTGAATTGTCCGCAACTCAATCGTGTCATCGACATCGATCCCTCACAATCTCTAATGGAAAATTTGTTACGACAAGGAATCCCTGTGGCCTCCAGTTGTGGTGGCGATGGTATTTGCGGCAAGTGCCGGATGCGGGTGTTCACCCCAGCAGAGCTTCCACCGGCTTCCGAATTAGAAAAGAAAACATTGGAAAAAAATGACGGTGAACCTGGAGAGCGCTTGAGCTGTCAGCTTCATCTATCTGAGAATGCCATGGCCGAAACCAGCTATTGGTAAAACTGGCCTCCCTCTTGCTTTTTATGGTTCCAAACAAAGGAGCCATACAATGAAACAAGCCTATTTTTTAATACAATTCTTAATCATCCTGAATTTCGGACTCGCATCTTGCAACTCGGATAATTCCTCCGAGACTTCAGCACCCTCCGGAAAACTTAGTGTCGAAATTCAAAACTCGGACGAAACAATACAAAAAATTCAAAAAACTAAACGACTGCGTGCCACTTCGGCTATTTCTCTTAATATGAACGAAGAGAACCTCACCCTGCATAAAGTGTCTGGTTCCACCACCTGCCAAACCAATTTCCTACAAGGTCAATTTCTACAACACTTCGTCCAAGACAAAGTGGATCACGTGATGGTGAGAGACATTCTTCCACCCGAAGTCTTTGCTCCCTCTACGGCGGCACCGCAAATACTCTGTGACATTGAATTGAACATGGAAAGAAATCGCGAGTCCACCGTTCATGTAGTTCTAGAGTCGGTCGTTATTGAAGGTACGGAACAGCTACACAACCTTCCATTAAGTTTCTTAACAAAAAGAAGTGTCCCCTATTTTTATTCTAATGAGATCAATTCGCGCTCGGTGCTTTGGCCTGAAGACGAAGGAGAAATCTCGACCCTTTGCGAACAAGAAAAGGTGCAAAACTTTCTACGCTCGAATCAAGATGATAGATTCGAACTATTCCCAAGTTTTCTATTTATAGACCAAGGACTTCTTTCTTGTCGCTTGCACTTTCGCAATCAAAACAAGGCTTGGGTCTCTCTGCCGTTTTGGGTTCAGAAAGAAGCACCTCGATTGAACAAACAAATGCGTTTGGGATTGCCCGGGAGAAGACATGTTTCAATGGCTGAATATCCAATCGTCACCTGGGAACTACGAAACCCGGGCCCCACGGACATCTACCTGAAGTGGCAAAACCAAAAGTCACCCCTCCATATTACCCCCGCCTACCGCTACGGCAACAAACCCCTGGCCGCTTTTCAAGAATTTGCCTTTCAAGGTCAGTGGCAGATCAGCGGACCCACTTTGCATCGATCCGAAAAACCAAACAGCTGGATTTATCGTCTGTCACCCGGCGAGGTTGCAACGATCACACTTGAGAGCGAAGGACTTTTGAAATGCCCTATGGGCACACTTGATGGTCGCATGACTGAGGTGCCACCCAATAAACCCTGTGCCGCTCATCACTCTAATCTATTGCATGGGTATCGCTACACCATCGAAAATTTCCCCACGCTTTGGATCAATCAATTTGCAACCGACAGCGAGGAAACCTGGCAGAGTCTTGCACTCAATCCTTCTCAATACTATCAAGTGGAATCCGTCTACGAGTTTTGGGTGGCCAACAAAGATGTGCAACGTTGGTGCCCCGGACAGATCCAAATTAACAATCCCCAGGTGGGAGAGGCCTTTGCCCATATCAATTCGGGGATCCAAGGTTTTCTCTCATGCAAACGGTTTTAAGTGTACCAATTTGATACACAAGAACACTTCATCATTCAGAAACCGAGTGCCCTAGAGTAAAATGTTAGTGGGTGGGATGGAATGGAACCAATTCATAAAATTTTGATATCACTCGGTTTACTGGCCGGCCTGGTTGTACCTGTTACCTACAATGGTTGCAGCCAAAGCCCGTTCTCGGCCGCCGATACTTCGGTGGCATCTGTTGAGCACGAGTCAGTACAGAATCCCGGCAATCCCAATGGTTCGAATGAAACCATTGAAGATCATGACAACGGAATTCCTGACATGGGCGGCAACACCAACTCGAACTTGCCCCCCATTCCTCAACCCGCTGGCAATGGCAACACACCTGCTTTCATGGCCTCAGGACACCAGGGCTCTAGCATGTATAGTTGCGATGGTGGACTCTCTTGGAAGGGTTATCGCGAAGCCACAGCAACCCGTTGTGCAAATGGCGTGGACTGTGACCATACACCCAACGCCAACCCTGAAGCCATCGCCTATGGTGCAGATGGATTTATGATCTCTTACGGTTGGGGAGATCCCGGACAGGTAGAACTTTCGAATGACGGAGAAAACTGGGACGTCGTTCAAACAGGACGAACTTTTGCTGGCGTCGCCTATGGCAACGGTCGATATTTTCTT
>CBDUOS010000015.1:0-32035 GCA_965368905.1 uncultured Bdellovibrionales bacterium
AATCATTTGAACCCATTTGCCTTGGACAGCGAGTGGGTTCCATATTAATAAGGCTCCATGTCAACCACACAAGGAGCCTTCATGCGTTCACTTTTACTTGTAATTTTGTTTGTTCTCACGGCCTGCCAGCAGGGCCAAAAACAAGGCCCCACCGGGGATTTTACCAATGCTCCTGGTTGGGTCTCTGTTTTTCAAACCATGACCTCTGGTACTGAGACAACCATTAATATACTCCGCCCTCATTTGGCGAAAATGGCTTATGTGGTCGAACCCGAAACCGCAGACTATCAGTTAGACTGGGACCCCAAAAAAGCAGTGAAGATTATAAAAACCACAACTGGCCCTAAAATTCATTGGGCTGTTGACCGAATCCATATCAAGAATTTGCAGCCAGGAACAAAGTATCGCCTGTCGGTGGTGAACACCTGGCGCAAACGTGCGGTCGACTGGCGATTTTTTACAACCTTGGATTTAAAAAAGAAAACCAGTCGATTTATCGTTGGTTCGTGCATGTCTGACAGTCATGCCTTTGAACATGTTCGTAATAAAATTTGGGACCAAATGCTTACTCGGGATGCCGAATTCATTATGTTACTCGGGGATGAAGTGTATGTGGATGACTTTGATTATGTTAAACGAGAACAAGCGAGTGAGTTTGATATTTGGACCCGCTATATCGATAGTTTCCGTAAAATCCCCTTGTTTCAAAATCGCGACCTGATCCCTATTTTGGCGATATGGGATGACCATGACTTCGGAACAAATAATTCCGACAAAACTTTTAAGTCGAAAAAAGCGGCAGAAAAGGTGTTTGATGCTTTCTTTGGTGGGGAAGAAATTCCGGGAGTGTATGAACGATCAAAACAAGGTGTTTATTTTAGTTTCAAAGGATTTGGTCAAAAGTTTATCTTTATGGATGATCGCTACTACAAAGACCCGAAAAGCTCGGCCGACTATGGGCAATGGGGGCAGAGGCAGCACCAATGGTTGAATGGACAATTAAAAAGCGATGATGGGCCAATTTGGCTTGCTAATGGTGTACAGTTTTTTACTAAGGCCACAGTGGTAACTAAGAAAGACGGAAAAAAGAAACAGGTCAATGAAACCTTTATTGATGATTATCCGAACCACTTTAAAACACTCATGCAGGATTTGCAAAAAGCGACCAATCCGGTGGTCTTTCTTTCTGGAGACATCCACTATTCTGAAATTGTCGGGATCGAAAAAGAGGTTCTTGGCTACCCGACTTTTGAGGTCACATCCAGCCCCCTCCACAGCTATATTTTTCGTTCAAAAGGTAAAGAAGAATCTTGGCTCGATAACCCACGCCGTTTGATTTCAGTAAAAGAACACAACTATCTGCTCGTCGAGTCCAAAGTTGATCAAGGAGAATTAAGTTTCAATGTGAAGTCTTACGGAATCAAACAGTCGGAGCCTTACTTTGAAAAAGATTTGGCTGTTAAGAAATTCAGTTTTGTTAAAAAGTGAAAGTCGCTTCCGGAGCGATCACACTCGCGGCCCTGTTTTCGCTGACAATTGGATATCAGCTAAGCGGCTTTTTCTTTTTCTTGAATAGCTTTGACGGCTGTTGAAATTGATTCATCGACAATACCATTGCGTTTTAGAACGTCGTTGGTGCGGTGAAGTTTAAATACCAAACCGCGAGTGAGAGCCACTAACCATGAAGGAGCCGTTTTTAGTTGTTCTTCCAGGGCATCACTTGTGATCTTCACGCAAACCACTTTGGTGAGAGCAACAGCGTTGGCAGAATGAGGGCGGTTAGAGATCAAGGACATTTCACCGAGGTATTCTCCTGAGCGAACAATCCCGACAGGTATCTTGTTCTTGTGGGCATCCACTCGAAAGATCTGAATCTGCCCTTCTTTGATGATAAATAGCGCATCACATTTCGCACCTTCTCGTAAAATATGTTCACCGGGTAAGTAAGTGATAGTCTGAACTTTATCTGGGCAAACCATAGAAAAGCCTCTCCGTTAAGTCTTATTAAAGCTATCGGAGTCTAAAGAATTTTACTTTATAGGAAATTAACGTTTTAGCGCTCTGTCGCGTCGCCAGAGTTTGATTCGGTTCCAGTTTCAGACCCCAGACCTTCGGCTTGTCGAATATAGAGACTTTCTTCTTCATTTTGTAGACTGTATTGGGCGTCCACAGGAATGTATGGCTCAATGCCGATTTTAAGCTTGGGAATTCCCCTGGTATTGGTCATAACGCTTATGGTTTCTTCGTTACCTGGCTCTGTCACCTGTGCTTCCAACTCCTCAGCTGTCTGGGCAGGATTGACTTTTGCAAACCCCATCTGTGGGTTGATTAAAATAAAGCAAACCAATGCAATTATCAGGTTATCCATGGAATCCTTATCGGACGGTTAAGGAAACCCCTAGAGGGTCTCCATCTAATAAAATATCAAAATGAATCATTGTGGTCCACTTGTGATTCGAAAATGGGCATAAAAACTCCTTAAATTCGATTTGATCGAGAAAAATCTTCAAAATGTCTCACTTTGTGACGCTTCTGAATGTATATTTCTGGCCTATGGACTTACAAGAAAAACGGGAACGAGTCTTTATTGCCTTAGCGGCGATTTTCTTTGCTGCCATGACATTGCTTAATGTGATTGGCCTCACCCGTTTTATTCAACTGGGGCCACTGGCCTTAGCGGTTGGGGTTCTCCCCTATCCTCTCACTTTTTTAGTGACCGACCTTATCAGTGAATTGTACGGAAAGTCTCGCGCCAACTTTGTGGTTTGGGTGGGGTTAGGTCTCAATATTTTCGTGATTTCGATTCTATTTTTAGGGCAATGGGCGACTGCGGTCGACCCATCGGCACAGCCACCGTGGCAGGTTTTGTTCTTAGAGAAACCAGTGCTGTTAGCCACCGGCGTGGAGCGGTCTGGGGCAGTAGAACTTTTTGATCTGATATACGCCTGTTCGGCCGGTTCGGTTTTCGCTTCCATGATTGCTTATATCACCGCCCAATTTTTTGATGTGCAGATCTTTCACTATCTCAAAAGAAAAACCCATGGCAAAGCCTTGTGGTTGCGCAACAACGTCAGCACTCTTTGTTCGCAATTGATTGATTCTGTGGCTGTGATTGGAATCACTTTCGGAGCCAGCCTTTGGGCAGGCCAGGTCACTGTAGAAGCCTTTCTCTCATTGTTGTTTAGTAACTATTTGTTTAAAATGTTGGCAGCGTTGGCCGATACCATTCCTTTTTACATTCTTGTCTACCGACTGAGGTCTTACTTACAACTGCCAGAGTGAGAGATTATGGTCTAGTGCATCTTAAATTTTTTTATATTCAGTGTGATAATAAGAACTTATTAGTATGGCATCGAGGAGTCTTCCAATGAAAAGAATCACAGCCCTGTTGATCGCATCCGTGTTTTTGATTGTATCCTGCTCTTCTCGGCCACCGGTGGAAGAACAAACCAGTGAAGAGCCAAAGCAAGAGCAAGAGGCAGTAAAGCCGGAGCCTAAGAAAGATATTTGGGCTTGGGATTATTCTAATGGACCACGCGGTCCAATGAACTGGGCGAGCTTAAATCCGCAGTACTATATGTGTGCAACCGGTTCGGCCCAATCTCCAGTTAATTTAGTTTGGCATCGTCCTAAAAATGTGAGCCCAATGAACCTTAAATACACCGAAGGCAATGCCACGATTATGAATGCGGGCTACACCTTTCGGATTGAGTTAACTCCGCAGAGCTCTTTGCAATACAATGGCAATGAATACCTTTTAGAGAAAATTGAGTTTCGCTCTCCCAGCGAACACAGCCTATCAGGAAACCAGTTGCCCATGGAACTGCAGTTTTATCACCGATCTTCCAATGGACTAAAGCAGGCGATCGTATCCTTGTTCGTGATTACGGGGCGTGGTAGTGCCTGGTTTGATCAGCTCTGGGAGAAAACACAGAGTTTGGAAAAATTCAAATCATCTCCGACCTTTCGCTTCAATCCGGATCAGCTGATTCCACCGCGGCAAACCTTTTATCAATACCAAGGGTCGTTGACCCATCCGCCTTGTCTCGAAGAAGTGGAGTGGTTTGTTTTTAATACACCCCTGCAATTGAGTAAGGAGCAAATCTCAGCTTTTCGCAATTTATTTAATAAAAACAACCGGCCCATCCAAGAAATGAATGAGCGTGAAGTAATCAATTATTGATGATTGTCTTCGCCTGCATCAATCTCTAAATTTTTAAAGAGATTGAGTGTTTCTATATCAAACTGATGTCGGAAATCGTAATACCGCGCCCGAATACTCGGAAGAATGTATTCGGTTTCGACTGGCGGACTTTGATGAAAAAGATCGATTTGGTAAGGTGTAACGCCTACGTCTTCTTTTCTTTCATCTGTCCACTCCACAAATGCATCAATTAGGCCTCGGTCTGCCATCACTGTTTGATAGAGATCATGAAAAATGATGGTCTTGGCTCGGCTATCGATAGCGAATAGGTTGATGTCTTCATAATCACGCGCGATCATGCCATTGTTGCGAGCATAAAGGCGCTGTTTACGACGCCCATACTCTTCGTCAGCATCCACGTTCTGAACGACGCCATTAGGCCCTCCTGAACCACCAACATCTGGTACTCGAGGGAGCCAATCAGTAATCAGATAGTTTTGGTCGCCTCCAGTATCCCACTGAGGCCCATCACCAAACAAACCAGGAACAAAATCTGGGTGCAATCCCAGTTGATAGCTCACTAAGACAAGAAAATAGATATCATAGTGACCGAGGTTGATAAAGTTGACACCATTGTCATAGAGAAACAAGGTGTTCCCAGGAGTGCGAGTACCGCCGGCGCTCAACGGATCACCTCGCCGCATATTTCTATGTTGAACGTCGTCTAAAATCGCCACCTCTTCAGCATTGAGGTTATAGATGCTCAATAGATTTTCCGTAAAATGGGCCAACTGCTCAAAATGAGGTTGCATTTGGTTTTTGTATAAGTTTTTGTAATGGGCGTAGTCGTAGTTTTCATCAACCAAATAGAAGGCTTCCGTTTTAGCTAGTGAAGCCATATTGAGGAACTGAGTTTTCCAGGTGGCATAACCATCGATGAAATATTGAGTAGCATACCCTGAACGTCGATGTCCATTTGGAAGCATAAATCTGTATACAAATTGACGTTGAGTTTGATTTTGCCCCAAAGTGTAGTTGAAGAAATGGTTCTCCCCTTCTCCAAACATGATATTCAGCTCATGATAATCTCGTGGAATTTCGGTGATGCGGGAACGAGGATATTCAACACCTTCTTTTTCGTTTTTCATATGAATCAAAAGGCGAAAGCGTTGCTCGAACTTATTGGTGTAAAAGGCATACCTTCCCAAAGAGTTCTTTTTGAAACCTATTTGCGGGTGCACGTCTTGTTGATAGTTGCGAATATTTCTTTTGTAACTCAGTCCAATCCCTAACCATTTTTCATTAGCAGCATCAATAAAACTTCCTGCGCCAGTTATATCTTGTAGAAAATCGTTTTCAAAAGCCTCTGGGTAGGTTTGTCGAGCTTGTTCGAGACTGATCTCATTATCCAAGTTCTCGTTGAGAATTTTTAGTACATGATAAGTGGCTTTAGCAAAAGTCAGTTCTCTCTGTAGGTAATGGATTCGCATTTTCTTTTCTGTTTTTTCAAACTCAACTAAGCAATTGGCCATTTTAAAATACTCTTGTTTGTGAAAATCTAAAAAGCCATTGGCAATATTTTCTACATTTTGGATTTGTTCAGCCGTGTGTGTGGCTAACTCGGACTCACCCTGCGCAATAAAGGCGGCTTGCATCAGTTTCAGCCGATTGATTTTTAAACCCAGCTCCATGCGAAGTTGTTCCATGGACTCAGTGAGATTGTGGCGCAGCTGAGGTCGAGCAAAAACATGCACATAGTCGACAATGTCACGACTGGTTCCGAAGCTAGAGCCTGCACTGTAACGGCTATAGACTTGCCCAAGAAAGAACTGATTTTCTGCAGAAGAGAACGACAAGTTGAAGTTAAAATTGTTATTATTACTTTGGATTTTTTCACAGTATTGATTGAGTTGGCTGGCACGTGTGCCTTCATTGAGGCGACCACGCAACTCGTCCTCTTTGTCATAAATATACTGAATCTCTTTACGGACATAGTTTTCAAGAAAAGCGTGAGAGAAATCGATGTCGAGTTCGTAAGCTGCTAGAATTCGTTTATCGAGTGATATATAGAAGGATTGTAAAGCCTCCAACCCTTCAATATCCTTCTCGGTAACGAAGTCAAACATGACTGGCGCTTGACCCTCAAAATGCTCTTTGAAGAAATAACTATCATTCATGTGCACAATCATGGCTTCTAAAAATCCTGATAGAACAAAGAACTGAAAATCAAAGTCCCCTTGCTGAGAAGCAAAGTAACCGACGATAAATTGAGTTGGGTAAGCGACAATATTGCGAATATTGGCTTCTAAGTGGTTTTCAATTTGTTTTATTGGCAGCAGCTCTTCGGCCGAGTAAAAAGGAGTGATTTCAGAGACAATTCGCTGAACCTCCCTTTTGTAGGAAACATTCCATATTTCAGCCAAGGCGCCATCAGCTCGTCGAAAAAAATCGAAAAAGATGGGCTCAACCTTACCAAATCTTGAAAACTCTTCTCGCCAAATCTCACCGAGTTGCTCATGAGAGCGATAAGCTTCGCGTACAAATTTCTTGAAAATATAGGCTAATGAAATGTCGAGAATCTTTGCTTGTCCGGCTTCGGATTCCAATAGCTCGGCAAAGATGTAGGCATGAAGTTCTCCAGAATTTTGTGGGTAAAGCAATCCGCTAAGAACGTAGTAGGCTTTCCAGTCAGTGTTGACGTCAAAGTTTTGTAACTGACCCTTCCAACGAATCAACCCTTGATCATTACTGAGTTGCAAAATTTCAGCAATATTATTCTCTGCGATCAGTCTTTTCGCATAAGATTCCGATAATTCGGTGGCAAGAGAACTGTCACTGGAGTCTAAGGCTATATGCAGAATATTTTCATAGGCATCCACTAAAAGGTCATTATCTGAATTCTCTATTGCCATTTGGTGCAATAGTCGAATGGGTGCATCGGGAAAGCGACCACTTTCTAAAGATAGGTACACGACCAGGTTAGTTAAGCGCTGAATCTTTGTGAAATCGATGGTTTCATCATCTGAAAGATCGTTAACCATCCATTGCAGGCGTCGTTCAAGAATAGGAACGTTATTCTCTGGGTATCCAATATTTGTGATAAATAAGATGTAGCGATCTTTTTCGCTTTCAGAGACAAGAGGGTCTGCTAGTAAAAACACATTGCCTGCGTAAACGGCATGGGTATAAAGACCCAATGTGGGGCAAGTTTGAAAGTCGTTGGCACATACTTCAACCAGTCGGTTGTAGTAGTCGTAAGAAAGTTGTGATAGAAACTCTCGATCATCTGGATGATCCAAGCTGTATTGGTGAAAGACTCGATGATATTGAGAGAGATCACGCAGCTCTTGAGGGTCTCGCTCTACAGCCAGATTGACAAAGAACTGATGCGTAAGGTGACTTTCAAAGAAGACTCTTAAGCCTTGTGGGCCCTCTCCACGAAAGCTTCTCAATTCAGATATTCCTCGCGCCAAAGCCGAAACTTGGCCATCCCCTGCTGAGGTTTGCTCGGCAGATGGGCTGCTGTCGTGCTCGTTGTTACGGCTTTGATTTTCCGTACAAGCTGTAAAGCTCCAGAGAGATGTTATCAATAAAAGACTCAATACAACAGATCGCAACAAATCAGTTCTCCTCGGTGCTTCCAGCTAGTTCACTGATACAACTTCTGTGATAACCTTCCAGTTCATTTTCTCGACGAGTGAACTGTTGACACTTTTTATAGTTTAGCCAGCGGCGCACTTTAAGCTCACAGCTGGGCTCCTGTCCGCTTTGTGCACGATTGATATACTCGGCGGCTGAGGTGTCGTAGTCCAAATCACCTACTTCAGGGAGAAGGCTGCACTCGTACTCCTCAAGAACCACTTTTTGCTGATCTTCGTACACCTTGGTTTCATAATTATGATCACCCAAAAGGATCAAGCTTCCATTGGAGCGTGTGTCGATCTCCATTGTCAGCCATTCACGGGCTTGGTTACCACCAGCCGAGATATCAGCCACATCTTCTCTTTTAAAAGAAATCAATGGAAAGTCCTCAGCTTGTGACTGGTACTCGCGTCGGGTCATTTCATCCATAATTCCATCGGTGAAAGATATGAAGTTAAAAATGCCAGCGCGAAAGAAGTTCCTGAATACTTTTTCAGTACTTTGATTGAAGGTCAGTAGAAGTTTCTCAAACTCCAAATCCTCGACTTCTTCAAAATAGAACCTGTAGTCGGTTGTTCCTGGAATCAAAGGAACATTCAAGGACTGGTGCTGCTGATCTCTTGCCGACACAGTTGTAAATTCTTTGGCAAGAAATTGATCAAACCATGTCCAGTTTTCAGGCTCAAGTTTTCGCTTGTAGTACCGGAAGTATGATAAAATCGAACTGGGTTTGTATTGATCAATATAGTAGCTGTTCAATAGAGTTTGATCAACAATTGTACTGAGTTCATCCAATTGCCCATGTGCATCCACGGTTAACATTGGAGCTAACTCGTCTCTCTCGAGATAAAAGAATTCGGACCGTTGAATAAACTCGTCAATCACTTGTTTGGGTTGGATCGCATATTTTACACAGCCTTCTTTTTCGGAAAGGTCGTCAAAAGAAGAGTCGAGAATGCACGAGAGATTAACGTCCTCAGGATGGATGTTGCTATTCTCCTCTGTCAAATTTTCCAAAATTTCGGGAACAAAAACAGGACCACCTATATAGGTATCGATATTTTTTGAGTAGTATTGTCCTAAATATTCCACTCGACTGTATTGGCTACTCCAATTGAAAATTTGATTTCCATCGGTAATATAGTGATTTCCAAAGAGTTTCTCAGAAACCTCTTGCACAAAAGCCAGTCGGTTGGTCTGATAGCGAACACGGGTACGTTTTCTTTCAGGTGTTCCCAATTGGTCTTTGAAATAGCGAAAATTGTTAATAAATGCTTCGAGATTGCTACTGAGTGGAATGTCGATATTACCTGTCGTTTCTGACCCATCGTATCCAAATTGACGTAATTCTGCCATGACGGCTGGACTGTCGGAAAAGTAGCGGGCCAATTCGGAAGCTTTAACTGTCAATGACAGCAATTCTTCGCGAACACGCAGTTGCTGATCCTGAGGACTGATCTCAAAATACTCATCATCAAAACCACCACGGCGAGCGAGAAACGAATCGGGATCATCCAAAGAACTTCCACGGGTTGTCATTCCAGTAATAATATAACCAAAGTCGGTGTCCATATTATGAGGTGAGACAATC
Organism: uncultured Bdellovibrionales bacterium; assembly: GCA_965368905.1. Taxonomy (GTDB): domain Bacteria; phylum Bdellovibrionota; class Bdellovibrionia; order Bdellovibrionales; family JAGQZY01; genus JAGQZY01. Next base: position 9,378 of record CBDUOS010000015.1, read on the forward strand.
AAATTCAAAGCCTCTGTTAAAAGTCTTTGTCCAGAAAAATTAAGCTGACTGTTAACTTTTTCAAGAACACTGCTCGTGATCATTTGATCACAAACCCAAAGACTGTATGAGTCTGGATTTTCCGAAGCTTCGATACGAGCTTTCTCTGCTGCAAAAAGTTCTTTGATCTCTGTTGCACTCGACAACACAGCCGCACGTCGGTAAAGTGGATTGTCAGCTACAGCGTAACTCATAGCCGCGTGAATATAGGTGGCGTAGTCCACCGATTTTTTCTGCATCACATTCTGTTGAAAGCGTTGCATGCGATTCAGTGTGTACAAGCAGGATTCGTTTTCATTTTGTACATCCTTGAGAAGGTTTTTACGTTTACTGATCAAGGTGTGCATGGTTTGAAAGTGAGGGACCAGTTCTTTCTGCAAAGATCCTTTAATATTCGAGATATCGTGTCCTTGCTCTTGCAAAGCATTTAGAATCACTTGGTAGGTCCTTTGCATTTTTTGAATTTCTTTGCGCAAAGTTTCCACATAGGTTTGAATCGTATTGATTCGAGTGGCGTACGCCAAGTCTTTTTCAGCAACTGATGAGGAGGATTCTCGAGAGTCCAAATAGAAATCTTGGTACAGTTCACCCATTTCGATTTTTCTTTCGCTATTGATGGGGTTCTGACATAGGTTTTGCACTTTTGGCCAATGGTTTTCTTCAATGGTTCTGAGCTCTTCAATTTCTCGCTGGGCTATCTCGGCAAACTCACGATTGTTTTCAACGTAGCGTTCCCAGAACAACTCAAGATTATGTTCCAGCCCTTGATTGGCTTGCCCCAAGTCCAAGTTGACGGTGTCAAAAAATCCAGATTTGATGGCAGCGGCCAAACCATAGCTTCTCTCAAAACGATAAGGTTGGTAACCGATGGTTCCAAAGTCTAACAACTGAAGAATGTTTCGGGTGTAGGCCATAAAGTAGTTACGAAGTGGTTTGACAGTGGAGATCTCAATTGTGTTGTCAGCGCCTCTGGCCCAAGTCACACGAATTTCCATGGTTCCTCCACCATCGACACCTGTGAAGTAAGTGGTGGCGAGAACGATTGGGTAAGTCACTCCGACATTTACCAGATTGGTGACACTGATGTCCTCCAATTTCTTTTCGTTCAATTCATCAAATAGAGGCTCGAGAGCTGTCCGCTTCTCATCAGGGAGTTTGTAAAACACATCAGAAAGTCCTTGGCGCAGACGACCGACTCGGCGCCGATAGTCAATCCACATGTCGCCTGTGGACTCCCAGAGGGCGTCATAGACGTCTTGTACAAACTTCTTATTGATAGTTCCATTGGCTTCGTAGCTAGCCTGTAAAGAATTGTTGAATTGGTTGAATGTGTACTGCATTGCATAGAGAAAATTAATCTGTGCGTATTGCTCAGTTTTTCGAACCAAAGTTTCTAGATCTTCCTCTGAAAGTCTCTCTAATAGAGCTTCCCTTTCAGTCACATCCATTCTTCCGTAGTAGACCTGATCCATCACATGGAGAGTAGATAGTGGAATGTCTCCGCTGATACCAAAGTTGCTTAGGATGTTGCTATGGTTTTCCTGTAAAATATAGGTTCTGGCATGAATGTTATTGCGAAATTCTGCCCAAGGACCACGATTGTCAACGTCACGGATTGCGGCTGTTTTATTGTCATTCTCATCAGCAACAATACGGGCGATAATTTCTTCAGAAGTGTGGCAGCGATTGTAGTGATTGTTAAACTGTGCCACGAAGCCACGATCGAGAGTTTCAGCAATATGATTCAGTTGGTGACGGTTCATCGATTGAAAAATGGAGCAGGTTTCAGGGGCGGCATCTTGGGCCGCTAAGTGGACCATCATATTTTGCATATCAATGAGATATTTATTAAGCAATGCATCTTCAATATTGGCGATGTCAACGCTGCGGAAAAATATTGCAGAGAAATCAATAAACAAAGTCTGGGTCACATTCGAGAGGTTCTCATCAAAGTTTTTCAAGACATAGAGTGAGAATATTACATTCTTGATAGTTTGCAGTTCAAAAGTCGATTGCTCAGCGTCTTCTAGACGTTGAATATCTTGCCGAATTAAATGGGCCAAGATTGTTACTCCATAGGAGCCTTTAAATGCCGCAGCAGTGTAACAGTCCATGTTGTCTAAATGACAAGAATGGAAAATGGTATTTCTGTAATTGGTTAGAAGACTTTGCATACGTTCATTTTGAGGCAGAGTTTGCAAAGCCACAGTCATTCCAAGACCATAAAGGTTCATTAATCTTGTGTAGGAAGTGTGCATGTTTCCACGAGTATTGATCACTGGGTTGGTCAGGTTTTCTAAATTGAGTAGGTACACTTCCATAGCTTCCAAAGCTGAAAACACACGATCCTCGTCGCCAGACTCAATGGCTGGGCGCATAGCATGGTAGAGTTGTTCCACTTGTTCAATGCTTTCCACCTGTTGTGGTTGAATACGGGCGGACTGTTCATAAACCGGGGCCTCATCGTGCTTGTTGTTCTCCATGGACTTTGGAGTACATGCGATCAAAGCTGCCAACGCGATACTGGAGGCGATGATTAAGTTCTTAAGTGTCAAATTCATTAGTTCGCTCCCGTTTCATAGTATTTCATAGTCTCTGGAAAAACATATCCCATCATCATGGCAGCACTCAGAACCAAGACAGTTTGGGTTTTTAATGCTGTTTCACAATTTCTTAGATCAAAATCTTTCGCTTCCGCAAAACGATTCAAGTTGGTGACAATGGAGTCATTCACTTCTCGGTAGGCTGATGGACGTGAATCTATGTTCAAAGGAATTAAAATCCCTTCAAAGTTCTCATTGTTGGTGTTGAAGTAGGACTCGAGTCCATTATCCAAAGCGGCATTGTCTCCTTTGACACATTTTTCAAGAGTGTCAGAGTACTTGTCGGTGAAGAATTTTCGAGGTGAGTAGACCTCCAACTCTTCGAAGTGGTAGTTCGGAGAGTAGTCAAGTTTGATCGCATATGAGAAACCTGCTGAAGGTGTGCGCCATCGAACTGGTGACAATTGCAAGGCTAAGCTATTGTTATTCTGTGCGTTCATTACAAACCGATCAAAGGTGTACAAGTAGGTGTTACCCAACGTTTCTCGACCATTGTTGTTGTACATATTGTAAATAGAACCTTTAAAGCTTTTGGCGTATGGACTGCCATCTTCTTTGGTTGCATCCAATTGGATTAGAGCCATAGAAAAGCGGAATTTTGTTAGCTGAGAAACTGAGTCAACAATTTCACGATCGAAGTATTCGTAATCACGAGTCATCGACTGAAATCTTAAAAAATAACCTAGGTACCACAAAGACTGTGAAATACTTGGCTCTGATTCAGAATCTTCAATATTCACTGTGCTTTCTACGTAAGCACGTAACACCTTCAGGTATTCTTTCGGGTACAGTGTGCTCATGCTAAACTTGGTGTCAGGTCTTGAGTAGATATAAATTCCGTAATCTCGTCCTCCCAATGTCATCGTTGGATAAGGGAGAATCATGTTTTGAATGATTTTAAATTTAATGGGTAATAGAGACATTCGCTTCCAGCTACCGAACATTTGCGAGTAGTCTGAAACCGCGTCGCCTGAGCGAATTCCACCAGGAACCAAAGTGTTAAAGTAGTCAATTTCAGTGTACTCTTTACCCGCCAGTTGTAATAGCTCGTGCAGTTGGTTGAAATAGGTGGCGGTTGCATTACACAGATCACCAAATTCGTTGAGTTTGTAATTTCCACTTACATCTTGCTCGATGAAACGAGAGTATTTAGTCTGACTATTACGGGACTCAAGCTCATCCGAAGATTTTCCATTCAAGTCGCGACAACTTTGCGAGAACTCTAGGATGTTGTGATAGGTTTCTGTCCCACCAACATTCATCGATGCAATTTCGTCGCGATATTTGTTTCTCATGTAATCATGAAACAGGCGTCCGCGATTCATCGTGCGAGAAGAATAGTACCAAAGGTAGCCTTCGAGGGCTTGATAGTTTCTTGATTGTAAGGAATCAATATTGGACTCTAAAAGTGATTGTAGCACATCCCAATATCGCTCAAAATAGCTACTCATCAGGGTACGTGCATCGTAACCACGATCATGACGATTACAGTAAGGGCTGGTATAAAAGCTAGCTTCAATATCATTACAGCTTGCAGTAAAACCAGGTCTAAGGACCTTACCATCGATTGTTTTTTGCGGCAAAATACGTCCGTCACTTTCAAGACCAACCCATACATAGTCAGACTCACCATGTGAGGACATATCATACATAGGGTACTCTTGTTTATAGAGCATGCGGATTCGTTGAATGTCATTGATCCCCGGCTTGTGATCTTCGTAAGGTGTCAAAGCATCAGTCAAACCATCGGCGTAGTCCATAATCGAAGTCGAATTGATCATTTTTTCTTTATGGTTGCCAGCAGAATCAGTGCGAATTTCGGTGGCTTTGGCGTGAAGATCTTCGAAAATTGCATTAGGTAGTGTCCCCTTCTTCGGTAAGATATTGCCCATAAAATTATGTCCAAGACCAAGGGTGTGACCGAACTCGTGAACCAAGGTTCCTTTGATCATTCCACGTTTCACTTCTTCAATATCAACAATCTGGCCGGCTCCAAGAAGCTCAGAGATGCCAGAGTTTAAACTTTCAAGAGCTTGATAGGCTGTATAACCGCCATCATGCGTGTATTCAAAAAATCCATTGTGAACTTGGTGAGCCCGATCTTGAATGTTCTGTGGCAGTGTTGAAAAGAAGTCAGACTCTGGGTCCATCATGCCCATATAGACAGGAATGTCAGAGTTTTGATCTTGTGGAAGCATATCGAGTTCTTCCAGCATATTGTCGAATGTGTAAGGATTGTCTCCGAGGGCGACATATGCTTCGTCCAAACTGGCATCGTTAACTGGGTTCATTCGAAGAGCTTCATCCAAAGTGTTCAACATTTGCTGAGACGTGAAAAGATCTTCTGGATTGCCGGCTTGTGCTGCAAAATTGGCTTTGTCCGCTTCGGAATCCGTCCCCGTGTAAGTTCCGGACTCGACAGCGCGATCAATAGCTGCGTTATATTCGGCGATTCTATGTTGAATAATATCAGAATTGATACCTGTGACATGACCAGTGAGGTAAGAGGTAAAGTCTCCAAAAAAGGTATTATTTATTGGACGACGCACCAAGGGCGTGCTCCAAGCTGAATGATTTTGACTAATCAAGCCTCTCATATCATGGCGTTGTTCGGCAAAGGCTTGGAAACCTGTTACACTGGAAGAAGGAATATTTCTTCCCGCATAACGGTCCAGCAGTCCACCCCAAACAATTGAGCCGCTCCAAAGAACACGACCAGTTTCAACATCAGCTGCGATATTGGCGACGCCGAGGGGGCCTGCGGCTGATAGTCGAATGTCATCGACCCAGTGAATCACATGTTTTCTTAAATCAAAATGATAGTCGGCCTCCCAAACTTCAGTTTCAAAAGGACGGTACCCAACCATCTCTTCAAAAACATCATTCCATTCATTAACAGAGTCGACTGCAATCTGCAGATAGTCAGCGGGGAAGTTATGCAAATAGATCTTATGTTTTTTCTTGGTTCGTTCATTGATGTCCCAGTGGACAGCTTTAAGTTCTTCCCCGTAGTGATTGGGTCGTGATCCAAGAGTGAATAAAATGTTTACATGTTGGTCGTTTAATTTATTGTAAGCTGTTGGAACAAAATCTGCAGGAGCTTCATCCATTCGCAAAAAGTTCACTCGGTCGATAGATTGAGCATTCGACCCAAGAGCCACATTTGTTGAAACCGTGGTAAAGCCAAGAAATTTACCATCAGCACTCCACTCTACGTCATTGACATTTTGAATTTGCTGTAAACCAAGAGCGGCATAGAAGCCAATCAAGACATTGTTTTCAAATTTCATTGAACTCAATTCGAGATCAATATAAGGACGAGCCAAAGGGTCACTGCGGTCGGTTCTTTGGATGCGATCATCGCTGGTGCGTCCTGTACTATCGACTCGATTCTCTTCATAGTAACTACGACTCACATTAAACGTTACTAATAGTTGCCACTTGTCTTTATCATTGGGATAGGTTGGGTTTACAAGTTTTCCGAGGAGTTTAGTTCCTTCTTGATTGAATTCAAATTCGATATTAGAGCTTCCATAACCATATCGGTTAAAGTGATCCATTGGAGCCCAACTTCGGTGTCGTCCGACTCTGTCTTCAGTAGAGATACCGAAGAGAAAGCGTCTTGATTTAAAAGAGGTACGATCTTCGTTGAATTCAAAAAAGAAGTCGGTCTTCACCCGCTTGATGGTCGGCGCTGGGGTTTGCGGGTCGCGTTTGTTGACTTCGCATGCGGTCAAGCCGAGGAATATTGTGATAGAGGCAAGTAGAATGAGTCTCATTAGAATGTCACTCCTAGTCTTAGGTTATAAATTCTTCTGTAAGGGTCATAAAACCAAACATCCACATATTGCTCTTCTACATAGCTGAGATTGGATGTTGAAATTCCGGCCCAAATTGTTTTGTTAAATAAAGCCATTATTGAGAATGCGTTCCCTGATGAACCCAAACGATTACTGTCCATATATTCAAGAACGCCAAATCGATAAGAGTATTGAAAACGCAATTTTTTGTAGTTGTAGCGAGCTGTAAGGCCAGCTAGAGAAGAAGATCGCAGGTTGTACAATCCTTGAGTATTGGTCTCGTAAGAGTTGATGACATGACTGTACTGCCCTGAAAGAACAAAGCTTAATGGGCCCCTTGCGTAAGCCAAGTCGCCGGATATAGAGGGAACGGATTTGTAGCCTTCGTTGCGACTGCGCTCACTGAGTGGCACCACATTGCGGATATTATTAAACAGAGTCAGACTGTCTTTTTCGCCCTTATAGAAAGAGTAACCATTGGTTCCAAGACCAATGCTTAAATCACTCAGGTTGAAAGAACCGTTGTCATTTTCAACCACACGAGTGTCGACACTGGTATAGGTAGCTGCCAGTCCGGCGTTGGCGTAAAACTTGTCGAGAAAGAATAAGGTTCCGGTGTATCCCAGCCCGTGGTTGAAAACTTTTTGTTTATTATTATCTAATGCATCTGAAGACACGCCATAGCTAAGGCTGTTAACAAGATTGATTTTACTCTCTTCTTGGTCGATTCCTAATTGAGTGGAATTTTCATACGAGGCGATTGAAAAACTGCTGATAAAAGAAACTACGATAGCTGCAACTAGATATCGGTATGGGGTCTTGAATTTTAGATACTGCAGTGTCTTCACGTTAAGAGGCCTTTTTATCTAAGTGTTTAAAAGTCCGAGAGAACTTTCGTAATTTTTTTGCGATCAATTAGTCATTAAGAATACAATTTTAAGGCCAGAAGCCAGACCACTGAAATCACTTATGTTTTTTTTCTTTTTCAAAAATTAACAGAGCTTTGGATTGTCGAAAAAATTGACATGAATTTATGTTCACGCCTTTAACGTGTTGTTTTTACAGAGGAATAATTGCCGCGCAAAAAGGGGGTGGCGACAATTTACGCAGCGGGTGTCGAGCCAACCAAATCCCATATATAACTGATAGAACAGAACTGCATTAATGGCGCAAAAGCGGCTTCGCGTGCAAAGATTATTCACTCTTATACACGTAGTTTCAATCAGTTAGCTTGGCGTATTTTATGCAATCTCTACAAAAGAACATTAATTTTAACGGAGATATTTTTGCGTCTGCTTTTGCATCTTTTGTTTATTCTAATAGTGAGTGGAATTGGTTTGTCTTCCATATCTCTTGCTAAAAACAATTCTGTTGACACAAAAACAGAACTCTCTAAAAAGCAAAAGAAAATCAAAAAAACTAAGAAAACCAAGCTGGGTGTGGATCAATCCGATTTTATGCCCTCGGCGAATCGCTTCGGTTTAATCGCAAGTTACATTTTTCGATACAATCAGCTCGAACAGGTTGAAATGAAAACCACTCGTCATGTTCTCTCGCTGGCCGGCACCTATGGAATCGACAAACATTGGAGTGGTTACTCAGCTCTTGGTTTGATTCATGAATCCTATTCAGGAAACATTGTAAGAAACTCAAAAAGTGAACCTTTCCATCAGTTTTCAAACCTCAATATGGGGGTGGTTTACTCAAAGGCGAAACCTCTGTCTTTCATCAACAGAAGCTCCAACACTTTGAACATCTCATTGCCAACAAGTGAGTTGAGTCGATATGACAAACACATTGGTAGCGTTTCTCTTACCAACTACATGGGGTCCTACAGTTGGAACAAACTGATTTTGTTCAATCGGATTATGGCCAATTACCTATGGAACAGCCAAAAGTACTCCATCACTACTGACTTGATCAATCGAGACTGGTTGCTCGCCAATTCAGTCGGAGTCACTTACGTTCCATGGAGTTACTTGGGCTTGCGTGTCAGTTTCAATACGAGCGCTGAGCACTATCTGGACGAGAAATGGATTTTAACGACGGGAAACAACATCACCTTGTTTGCCAATGCCCAGAGATTTCAACTGTTTTTAAGCTATCTGAATCAGTCCTATCCGGAGAATGACAGAATCGATCCGATCACTTTTGACCGTTACCGACGGTTAATTTCCGGGGGGATCACATATTCGTTTTAATTTTCGACAGCCATAGGGCAAAAACCTGTCATTTTTACAATGGGGTTTTATAAAAAGGTAAGTATCTCCTAATATATAGAGCTACTTTGAAATGAAAGGAACCACCACCCATGAAGCGGACTCCCCTAAAGCTAAAATCCTTGTTTTCTATCTGTGTTCTAATGACCTCGTATATCTTACTGAGTCAGTGCACTTACGTGACCCCAGAAGAAGAAAATCCAGTGCCTGGTCTAGAACAAAGTTCAACCTTTGGCAAAGTACAAAATGGAATTTTGTCTGCAAGGAAATCTTTTTTTGGAATTCGCATCAACCAGGAAACCAATTTGATGTCTTACGAAGACAAAACCTGGCTTTGTGGTTGGGCCCCGGTTCGACAAAGTGGAAAATTCAAAAACGTGGGCGGACTCACCGGAGCTCCCTACAACACTCGCCACTGTAATATGGTTTTCAGAATCACAGAAGATGGAACCGGCTTGGAAGCCTTGGAAGTCAATGTGGACAAACCAAATGTAGCCGATTGGCAAGCGATCTTTGTGATTCCTATTAAGAAGCACTATTTCTATGAGAAAGATGTCGACTCTCGCGGACGTGAGCTGAACAAGTATGCCAAAGTCTCGGATCGAAAAAACTGGAAACAACAGCCTTTTATGGATTTGGACCTGCAAAACATTGCATACAAGAATCGGGAAAAATCACCGATTTCTTTCTTCGGCGCTTACCACCCTTTGAATGGTGGACATATCTTTGATGTTCACGACATTGAACTCTCACAGGATAGTGACGGTAAAAATTTCTTTGCCTGGACGGGTACGCTCAACTCCTCCTTTTTTGGATCCGATATCCAAAATGAGATTCGTTTTAACTTTTTGGAGTTTGAAGGCACCGATGGTTTTAAGGTTACCCCTTACGACCCCAACACGGCTCCCAAAAATATGAATATCCTGCACATTCTTGGAACACGTGAAGATGGCATCAATGAAAAGAACTATGCCGCTCACTGGGATTTTTCAAAACCAGTAGAGATTTGCCTAAACGGATTTCCCGAAGATGGTCGTTATAAAGGAATTGGCGTCGAAGTTATAGAGGAAACCAATAAGACCTTAAAAAAGATTGGCACCTTGCAAGAGGGACAACCTGGTTTTGTAGTTTCAGAGAAAAACTTCAAATATGATTTTGATCTGAGATGCCCCAGTATCAACTTTGTCATGGACCCTGAGTTGTCCATGGGAGCTCCTTTAGGTATCGGGTTGGTGAATTCAAATATCAAGACAGGTGAGATTCTTTGGGGTAGTGCCATTATTTGGGGTGGTATGATCGATTACTTGGTAAATCGTGATTCAGAATCATCTGTGGATGCCCTTGCTCGCAACACCCATGAGGTTTTAGAAAGAATCCAATCAGTTAAAGATCAACCCTACTTTACAGATGTTAACAATCAACTAAAAATGCCAAATATTAATGGAATGCGCCCGATTGGTCTTCACGATGATTTTGATCAGAGTGAACTTGTGGATTCGTTCCGGACCATGTTGCAGACCCATGTACAGTCTAAGATTCAAGCTCAAGGTGGTCACTCACCTCAAACTCGAGCACTCGAACAAGCCGAGTTGGTGCGTGTCTTAGGGCTTGAAGATGAAGCTCTACGTTTGCAGAGTTACTACCAGGAAGCATCGGTTGTCGATCAGTTGACGGCCAATGGTCAAGATCCGGGTCAAGTTCTTCAAGCACAGATCGATGAACTCGTTGAAACCAAAACAGCCTTAGTGGCCTCTCAGGTTACCAATAACTTGGACTCAGATGCTCTTCCCAACTTTAGAGATTTTCAAGTGAATGAAGAAGAGTACAAAAGGTCTTTGTTTCAAAAGTCAAATCTCGGAGTATCGGCTGTGTACAGTGATACCGATTTGGAGAAAAGAGATTCGATTGTAAACAATGACAATCCTGATGAAGTGAAAAGAAAATTAATCGCTGACTACAAATCTATCCTACGGATGGATGCCGATTTCGATAATACAATTGCAGATCACTATGGTGATTGGTTGGCAATGACCTCTGAAATGGGCTTCCCTGAGCGTGAGGAAGCGGCAATTTCTGTGATAAAAAATGTGATGCTCCATGAGTGGGGCCATGTTTTAGGTCTCGGTCACCAGTTTAAAGGAAACATTTTGCCTGAACGTGGAACAGTTCCTGAAGAACTTTACCAAACAATGGTTCAGCGGGTCGAAAATGGTAACCATTATACCAGTGTAATGGACTACCAAAGCGGACAAACTGAGGTCTCCTTAAAGCCAGAAGATGTGACAATGCGCACGCAAGACGAATTGGTCTTGCAGTATCTCTACAACCAAAAGATTGCGACTTTTGAACCCGGTGATGAAGATTTTGTGATGGTTGACCTGCCAATTGATGGTAGCATCCCACGCACAATCCCTCATCAAGGACGAATGCGTCAAGTGCGTTACATGCCCCAGTGTTCAGACCTAGAGGCATGGTTGGCCAGTGATCCTTACTGCCGTCGTTGGGACCGTGGTCATGATGCACCTTCCATTGTCGACGATAACTTTAATCAGTTTAAAGACTCCTTCATCAAACGCATGAACTCTTTCACGCAGGCCACTGGAGGAAGTGACAGTTATATGAGTTGGCGCCTATGGAGCGACACTTACTCGTTGATGAACTTCAATCGAACCTTTTATGATAAGATGCGATTTGACATGATTGATGATTTGCATCGACCGAGCTATGCCAAAGTCTTTTATGACTTTATTGCTGACCGCGATGTTCTCGTACAGTTCTCAAAAGCCTGTGTCGACCCACTATTAGCGAGCAGTGAGTACCAAGATGAATTTGCCAAATTGGTCTTGCAGCCAACAGCGATAGCAACGGGTAAGATTTATGAAACAGAAAGGCGTGGTGCTGATTATGATTCTGTCAACTCGACTCTTATGTCGAAGTATCGAACCGCTATGCGCAGTTTTGCAGACAAGTCCTACATTGAGCTGTCTGATGCAGAAAGAAAAGACCTAGAGAACAACCTCTATGATCAAGGTGTGGCGTTTACTGAGCTTCATAAGCTTTGTCGTGCCAATCGAAAATCCTTGGAGTACACCAAAACCATGCTTTCTCTCCCTGGGTATGATCACACAGAGTATGATTTTGAAGGCTCTGTGGTTCCGACAGGTATGCGTGGCGCGAATGCTAGAGCTCAGTACAATAAAATCTTTGGTCGATACATTACATTGGGTATTTTACCTTTGAAATTGGCGGCATTGAGTGTGTTGACCTCACCGTCTTCAACAATGCGATATGGTTACTGGAATATTAGCAAACCACAATACTCGGGTAAAAAAGGTAACTACAGTTATTACGCCTTTTACCCAGAAGAGTATACGGACATTGTTAAATCCTCGGTTGAGAACAATATGTCTTTTGGCGGCGTCGACCTAGGTGACAAGGCATCATTGAGCCTTGCCAATCTCTATATGTCTTATTTCCTACGCCGTGACAATTGGATGACTCGCGATAACTTAGGAAGAGGCTTTGATGATATATTTCTTGCTGATGTGAAGGGGCAAACCAACTTTAGAGTCAGTATTTCCCCAGTTCTCTTTGAAGCCATTGTTGATCAAGAGATTTCAGATTCGATAATTTTCGGATTCACTCCTAAGATTTTTAGTCGAGCCAAAGATGGTTTAATCACGTTGCCAGAGGCTTACATTTTACCCCATGGGAACACTGTGGTGCGCGGAACCGATGGCCAGATCGTTATGCCGCTCACTAAATTGCGTTTCATTGGACCAAAGACAGCTTATATATGGGCTGTTGAAGTGACCTACGAACCGACTCGTAACGGAGATCCGTTGCAAGGTTTTAGTGTGAAGTCGATTATCCGAACTTTGTCGAACAAGGTTTTGGATGAGTGTATGCGAGGTGAAAATGGACTGTCGAGTTTCTTTACCAAGAATAACCGGACCACTGATGAAGAAGGTGAAGTTAAGGAAGAAAAATTTGATGGTTTCACCACTTCCTCGAATATTGCGGTGAGCAGTTTAACGCAACAACAGTTTGAAAACTCGGTGATCGAACAGTTTGATAAATATAACAGTTTGGATGGTGTCAGAAGACCTGACCAAAGAGAGTGTATTGAATCGCGGAAAGGACTTGGACTTATCGGAGCCACAGCCCTTTCTCTTAACGGATGGATACTTCCCCAAGTGTTCCAGTACTTGGAGTAGGAGATGGCAATGAGGAACAGAATGATGTTAAAAGATCTATTGCGCGCCACTCTCATAGTAACGACTTTATTGATCGTTGCCTGTAGCCCCGAATCTTCGTCTCGTAAACGAGTGATGACTGATGGGGACTATTTGGTTGAAGACAATGAGACCTTGCAGGTGAAAAACCAAGATTTGGTCAATCAGCTAGAAGCCTTGATCCGAGACACTCGCCCATTTGTCATCTCAGAATTGGAGAAGCATAAGGAACAGCGTGATCCCAATATGTTGATGACTAAAGTTGTGATCCCGATCAAAGAGGTTCTGTTTGAGTCCGATAACTTTTTAGATCCTGATTTCAGAAATGTGATGGATAGCTCGCGCCGTAAGTTGAGTTACCAACTGGTTAACCTGCTCGACCAAGCACTGATCATGATTTATGATGTGAATAAGGAAGCTCTGACTAATACCAACATTCTAACAACCTACAAAAATATTATTCTGTGGGATTGTAATGAAAATCTTGTAGGTTCCTGTAAGATGATTCCTTTTTTTCGAACAGCTGACGCTCCGAATATCTCTCGTGTCATGCAGATAATTTATGAAAGTGAATCAGTGGAAGCGGAAAAAACTCGTGTTTTACGGGCCACTTTTGACCTTAAAAATCGACGACTGGACACCACATTGCGCTTAATGCTGATGTCACGTGTTCTAGAGAGCTTTAAACTGCGACAAAAGGGTGAACTCTCTACAACTCGTCGTCAATTGGATAACCAATTGTTTGCCACGATTTTAAAACTCGATTCAATGGAGTTTGCCAACGAAGATAGTTATATTGCTATTGTTGAGCAATTGAACCCATGGACAATGAGTCGAAGTTCAAGTGATGAGATCTCGCAAGCGATGCCCGACCTTCTAAAAATAGCTTCAGAAAAGTTTCTCTACGCCAACGAACAAAGAGATAGCCTCTCCAATTCGATGCTAGAAGCCATCCAAGCCCTCAAATACCGAGTGGCTTCAGACTTTGAGTATGGAGTGGAGTTTCAGAAGAGCAACATTAAAGGGTCTTGGAGTGGCCAGACCACAGGGACTGTTTTCACTCCTGAAACAGATGAAATTGTAAAAACGGAACTAGCGGCCAATCCTCAAGTTATGAAGTTTGGTTCAGAAAGTCAGAATATTTTAAACTCTATGATGGGTGATGTGAATTTTGACTATGATGAGTATTTTTATCTCACTCATCAGATTTTCTATGAACATTACTTTATTTCGGACTCCGATTCTTTTTGGGAGAATTCGAACCGTGATGGTGGACGTTTGATCAAAGCTGCGACCAATCTGATCAAAATGCAGCTGGTGTATAATATCGTTTTCACCAATGCTCGGATGAATAAGTTTTACGAGACTAATGAAAGTGGTGGTTTGATCACCCTATTGCAACAGACAAAACAAGAGTCTGACTTTTTGACTCTGTCTTGGGAGAAAATTAATCTTCGTGCCACTTATCTATTGGATTTTGTCAACCGTGTGGTGCCCGACTCTGATTTTCAGAACCGACAAGCACGTGATGAGTTTCGAACTTTGGTTCGCGCCATCAAGCTCAACATTAAATACTTGGCTGCCTATCCATCCATGTACCCACTTTTGGTGGCTATGACTAAAGATGAGCTTAAAAAATCATTTTGGTTTGGTACAATTGATCATAACACTCTGATTCGCGCTTTCTTTAGCGGATCTTTTAGCCCTTGGTTTTCCTATGGTGGGAACACTGTAGAACTTGATGAAACAGAACTGATGGTCGCTTTCTATTACACCATTGTGACTCAAACTTTGAGTAGTTACAAAAATAACGCCAAAATGCAATTTGATGCAAAAGAGTTTTTTAGAATCATTGTGGCCAAATTTATCGAACAAAATGAGAAAAGTTTGGAGACCAAGCTAAATAACCTCAAAAATGTGCGATCGGGCTACCAATCTAAGCTGGAGAATTTGAAATCAATGTGCTCGGAAGAGAATCGACTACAAAAGCAAGAGCGTGAAAACATCTTTGCTAAAGTTGAAGATGGTAATTTCGATGTGGTTCAAGATTTCAACAGAAGTCTTTTACCTCGTCGACAAGGCAAGAACGATATCGACTTTATAGAGCTTGGGAAGACAATTGTTTACCCGCAAAACTCTGAACATGTTGGAGACAGTGCCTATAATTATATTGAAGATGTATATTCGGGAAGCGTCAGCCAAACTTTTGGATTATTTCAAAGCGGTTATGTTCTAAACAACACGAAAGTGAAATTGCTAGTTGAAATGTACAAGCGTTACGCTCAGGACAATGATATCGCAGTGGAAGGTGAAGAGTCACTGGAAGAGATCATTGAAGAGCAATTCCAGAAGTACAATTCATTAAAGTATGATTATACTGAGTTGTTTTTTGAGATGCATGAGGAACTTAAAACCGAGGGACAGCCTTGTGCGCTTGCATTTACAAAAAGAGAGCGTGACGTTCGCTATGCTCTCTTTTTCAAAGAGGCCCAATTTCTAGGGGCTCTATTTGACCAAATGTATAACACGGTCGGGCAATTGTCTGAAGCTGAACGTCAAGAATTAACCCAGGAGCAATTGGACGCGATCGAGAGCATCCGAAAAGAGATGTTTACATATGCCAATGAGAACAGTCACCTTCCAGAAGACTATCGAGTGAATCATGGGTACTCACAGATGGGGCCTGAAGAACTGGTTCAGTATAAATCGGATTACTATGCCCGTGTTGTTAGTTATCTCAGCGAAGCACCTTTTGAGGGGCAATACCAGTTCTCTTATCCAAGACGATTTGACAATATCTCGAACCGATTATTTCAAAAGTCTGATAAATGGAGAGTTCGTTTCGATTGGGACGGAAAAGATAAAGAGACCGCAAAAAGCGATTTTGTAAAACAAGGTCTTCTTGAGTTCGCCAAGGTTTTCACTTGGGCTAAGAACTCTCCAGACTTGGACTTGATTGAGAGAAAGGGAGAAACCATCACAGGTATCTTCAAATTGAACTCAATGCCAGTGGCCGACGATGTTGATTGTAATGATGCTAACCAAGAAGAAAACTGTCGATCGATTCATCCATCTGAGGTGATTGGTCACTATAAAGAGATGATTGATTATATGCACTATGACCCAATCGATAAGTATGTTTTTACAACTCTTGGAAAAGTAAAGAAATACATCCGAACTGACTATGAGAATATTATTAAACGTCAGAACAATCACCAGTTGTTCTCTTATTTTGACTTAATCTTCAAAAAAGTTTTCTCGGATGATGGAGTTAAAAGCGAAGAAGCGGTGTGGTTCCAAGGTCGACTCTCAAGTTTTACTTCGACGGTGGATGATCTAGAGAAAGCCTATTTCATTTTTCCTTATGATAAAAAGGAGATCTATGAACTTTTTGATGAAGACCATAAGCATTGGATCAGTGATTACTTTAAATCTGTGAATCGATTCATGGTTGAAGTGAAAAAATGGGCTCCTAAAATTGAAGAGGGAACATATTGTTACGAGAATGATCGTTGCTTCCCTCTGGGAGTATCGAATTCTAGTGAGAATGCGATCGATCCAGTGATCAGTGACTTTCAGTTTGGGAAGTTTGAAACCTTTGTTCGCGACATGAATCGGAACTTTAAATTTTACTATCGTTCAGATATTAATGAGCACTTGCTAGAGATTCGAGATGTGGTGAATGAGTAGATTTCCTTTCGGTTTTTTCAACATTAAAACCCTTCTCGCAATGACCCTGTCATTTGGTTTGTTGGCATGCAACGAAGAAATTCCGCGCCATCAGAAGGTCACAGATGAGATCGTCGACACCCAAGTGGAGCCGTCAGCATCGACGCCTGAGAGGCAACCTCAGTTTGGACTTGATCATATGCAGATTCAGGAGTTGATCGAGTCCGGTTCGGCAGTTGATTGGATGGTGGCTTTGCAAAAACTTGAGAGTCGCTTGTTTGGCCCCGGAACAGAGGACAAGTCACAATATGGTAGCCGCCCCTATTCTGGCTATTTAGCTCTCTATCGTGATCTGTTTGTTAAATTTAAAAGTTCAGAAGAGAACGAGTTTAAAAATCGATTTGCCCAATCTCTACAGAATTTTTACGAGCGATTTATTGATCCATGTATTGACGATTCCGTGGCTGTTTGCAGCTACATTCGCGAGACCCTACCTCGTACGACATCATTAGTGAGTGTGATTCTTCATTTTATTGAAAATGAAGAAGACTCCAATAAGAAGTTGAAGTTGGTTGGGGTTGCCTACGAAGTGGGAAATCGACGACAAAAAAACCAATTGGCTCAGTTTTACATTGAAGCATTCTTCACGATGGTTGATCATGGGGAGGAGATTCCAGAAAGATCTCGACATGCCCATAACGTGATTGCGGCTTTTCAATTGATGGATTGGCAGAATCCCACTGTCTTCCAATACCGTTATTTTGTACGCATAGCCCCCTGGGAAAGAGCCCAAACCGATTCTTCTTTGGTGGATCGTGAGTTGAAAAATTTTTTGACTCCTTACATTTCAATTTTTGCCAATGAGAACCCGCAGATTAAAGAGTCCTTCGATCTCTATGCTAAACAGTATTGGCAAAAACTCATTGACGGAAAAAGGGATCTTTCCAACTACCCAGCTTACAAAGACATTCAGATTCGAGAGATGTTTGATCTAACTCCGTGGGAGTATCACGTTCTTTTCTCAGTCTATTTTAAAGAAATGTCGATCACACAGGCCAATTCACTCATACGCAGTTTTCCAAATAAGAAGGAATCTCTTGTCCGCCTTATCGGTGCGAGCCAATTGCTGATTCGTTGGGACCTCGCTATTATGGCCACTGAAACCAATCAAAAGATTGCTGATTATTACAATAGTCAAGAGACCAAGTCGGCTCAACATGTGAGAGCCTCAAGAGACTTTGCCAATACATTGCGTCCGGATTGGGTGGAATTCCATACAGGACGTGTTGAAGCTCTTCAGAATCTTCTGGAGGCACAATCCACATCTTTAGACTCTGAGCAGATCAACGAGATTGCCAAGTTTTTTAACAGCATTGATCGTACCGTAATGAAGACCGTCATTTATCCAAATATGATGGCGTTTATGTACGAGATGGTTCGCTCCGAGTGGAAAGACACACTGTTTGGCATATTTGACATCAATGCAGATTTAATCGTTGAGCTATTTTTCGCTGGTGCTTACCGAGGACTGTGGTTCGACTTCTTGAAGTCAGAAGATGGTATCGGTGCTGGACAGCTGAAAAACAAAGTTAGTCTTTTTCGCCACGAGATCGTTGACAGTTTTTACTACTTTTTCTCGGGTAATGTTTACAAAGCCTATGGATTTAACCCTGATGATTTTGTTTTGGTCTTGTTTAAAGACCTGGTTATCGAAAGAGAACTTTTGATAACCAGTGTGCAAGAAATGCAACGAGACCTTTACATGTCACCCGATACGCAACCTCGCCGCTGGGCACAGTGGTGCGAGGGGATTAAGAATAATAGAAAGGAACCAGAGTTGATCCGATACTTTGATCTGGACAAGTTCCTATTGGGACACACCAAAGATTTCGTAGTCTCAACGGATCGCTATTTCACTCACTCCTTCTATTCTGACGAGTTTCGCAGCACCGAGTTCGACTCAATAATGATTGAGCCAATCGATTTCACTCATACCACGGCGTTGACGGTGACCGCACGGATCAGACAAGAGATGCTTCCAATACTTGGTTATTTTGGACAAGTTATGGGAGCCTACTCAAAGTTACAAAAGGAGAACCCAGAATTCTCTCGAGTGGATTTGTCGCGGACCTCCGATTACATTGCCAAACTCGACAGCCGCATTCGATCTTACTTAGGGCAACAAGCTTATTTTGGAAAAATCTTCGATGATTGTTTGTACGTCTCTGTCGCAGAGTCTCGTCGTCGTGCCAAACAAGTGGTGATGAGTGAGAAAATGTACTTCACAGATATGGTCTACCCCTTATTAAAAGCGGTCGCAGAATCAAAAATTTCAGTAGAAGAAGCTAACGATATTTTGTTTCAAGTCAATGGACAGAGTCTTCACTACGATTCACGAGTGATCCGGTCGGAAAGCGGTGAACAGGTTTATTATAAACATACCAAACAGAGCTATATCAATCGCGTGCGACGCTATTTAACAACCGGTCTTCAGTACATCCAGCCTGAGATCGCGACTCTTGAGATTCCAGCGATTGTTGGTCCATCATTGACAATTCAAGTTCCTCCAAACGCTTTAAGCAGTCCCGATTTCCCCTACCGTGATGTTCCTGATTCCGTAGTGTTCTATCGACCGAACCTGACAGCCGAAGAGATGGCACTTGAGGCCATTTCACAGTCTTCAGATCAGTTCAGTTTCTCACCCGTTCGCGAAGTTTACAGTCACTGGGATGAGTCTGAGGTCATTGAATATTTTAGTAACCAAGAGAATCATGAGAGTTATGAGAAAGGTCGTATCGACCATTTGGTGCAGCGTTATTTCTTTAATGGGTACAAAATTGCCAATTATGAAAAGCCAGAGTGTCGTAAGATAAATGTCACTCTCGCTGATGATTGTTTGATTGAAGAGACCGTCAAATTCGAAGACATGGCTCGAGCTATGCGGCAGAGCTTTGATATGATCACCATCGACGATGATAAAAAGGAGTACCTTGAAGCTATTAAAGAGACAGATTTTCTTCATAAACAGCATTTGGGAATCCAACTCTTGTTTGATTCTGGATTAGGAAGAGAACAGAGCAAAATTTACTCAGTATTTCGTGAAAGAGACAAAGCGATTCCTTTCAGCCAATTGAAAGGTTTTATGGATTTGCCTTTAGAAATGATTTCTTCACCCTATTTGGCGCGAAATTTCATAAATGATTATTATGTTTCTCTGCACATGCAAGCCGCTGGTCAGAATGGTCTTCGTCCGACAGTTTCTACAAGTTTTGACCGTGACGGTGACTTTTGGAAAAACTACTTCTTCCGTGCTAAGGAGTTCTTTGAAGCTCGGACGCGACGAGGTCTTTTTCTCTTCAAATTTGATGAAGAAATTTTGCAAAAGCAATTTGTACAGGCTAAGGCCGACTTGCAATTGCAGCTGCAAGGAGCTCGTGAACTGTATGAAAAGGCAGACGCTCTTTTTGCAGAACAGTATCCGTCGGAAGGGTCTGTATCCCTGCAAATCAGTCTCGAACAAGACCCCTATGAACTGAGAGCTTTATCGCGAAGTGTTTATCAGTACCAGAACGAAATGAAACAGTTCGAGACCAACACCGAAGGTTTTTATGAAAAAGACCAACCGGCGTGGACACCTTACTTGCTAAATCACTAGTTTCTTTTGTTCGGGAACTCCCATAGATATTAAAAAAGGGCTCGTGGCTTGGTGCTTTTGAAAACCTTCTTTGCTGTCGATGCCGAGCCATCGGTTGGCAATCAGCACTTGACCGATGGCGCCTCCCAAAGAATTACCTGGCCCCAATAAGACCAAATGATCGGGGGCGAACTCTTTCAGAGCCACTTCAATAGACTTTGTAAAGTCATAGGTTTCCGTGACCTGATGCCCTAACGTGTAATTATAGATATCCTTGCTGTTGGTGGCATAAGGGGGCCAAATATGACCGCGCCCATCGATCATTGGTAAGTTCGGTTTTTGAAATTTTATTTTATAAAGAGCGTGCTCTGCGATTTCTGAAATATCTTTTAATAATGGCGTGTGAAAGGCTCCGTGATTCACCAGCTGAAACGGATAAGGGTCCTGTTTGGGCAACTCTTCAAGAAGTCGAGAGACACCTTTTTTGTTACCAGCCAGGACTTTGTAGCCGCCCAAGTGAATGGAAATGTAGGCTTGGCAATCGGCTTCACTATTGATCTTATTGATGGTTCGTGAGACCAGATCCTCTTGTCTCGGATCAATTCGCCATTGTTCATCAATCACAGGGTAAATCACTTGGCCGCCAACCAATTCTTTCTCCATCATCGAGCCCATGGTTTGAATCAAGTGGTAGGAATCTGCGGGGTTCAGGGCGCCAGCAAAAGCCAGGGTGAGGTACCAGCCCATGGAATTTCCTGCGACAGCGACGATTTCATAGCGATCCCTATCGATTTCTAAAAAGTCAGCTTTGGCGCAGGCATAAATCAGAGGTGAAGCGTGCTCCCCTTTGGTGTGTAAAGATACTTTGAATTTTTCGGCTCCATCCAAGTCGCTGATTGTAGGATAATTACGTTCGCGACGCATCTGATCCATCTGTTGCAGGTCGAGTTGAATACTACTGCGGCCTTGCAGAGTGCCGAGATTGTCTTTTGTGTAGGAGCCACGACCGGGGCAAACCACAATCACTCTTTTCTTAGCCATTGCTGCCTCCTACAAAATCTAAAACATCATTGACGATTGACTCGCGACTGGGAAGACCGGCGGTGGCGGCTGGCCCCAGGGGAATGAAGCAATCCGAAGCCCCGTGCATATGATAAGAGTTCTGTGGATTCATCACACTCAACCGCGAAACTACGCTCTCGGCAAACGAACCCGTAAGGCGACATTCTTCAACGAACATCACATTTTTTCCGGTTCCGATTTCTTGATTCAGTTTTTCATAGTCTAAAGGGGCTATCCATTTCAGATCCACCACTTGGCAAGATAGGCCATGTTGCTCTTGCAAAACTTTCTGGGCTTGCAAGGATAAGTAAGTTCCATTGCCGTAGGTGAGAATTTTACAGTCCCCGTCTCCATAACTGGTCCACTCACCCAAGGGCGCGTTCTCGCTTGGAGCCGGATACTCAAAAGTCCAAGCCTTGTCGTTCTCTTGGTGTAGGTCCCGGGTCATATAGCGTGCGATGGGCTCGATAAAAACACAGACCCGTCCCCGCTCGTGGGCTTCTTTTACACAAGTGCGCAACATTCGAACGGCATCGGCGCCATGGCTTGGAATCGCGATAATCAGGCCGGGGATATCTCGAAAAACAGCCAGCGAATTGTCATTGTGAAAATGGCCACCAAAGCCTCGTTGATAAGCTAAACCAGCGATGCGAATCACCATAGGGTTGGTATAGAGACCTTGCGAAAAGAAACTCAGGGTCGCGGCCTCTCCGCGAATTTGATCCTCGGCATTGTGAACATAAGCTAAAAATTGAATTTCAGGAATCGGTATAAAGTTGTTATGGGCCAAGCCAATGGCGGTACCCAGAATTGATTGTTCATCTAAGGGTGAATTGAAAACTCGCCGCGACCGAAAACGTTTTTTCAAATTATCCGTCACGTGATACACACCGCCTTTTTCGGCGACGTCCTCACCGAAGACGAGAGTGTTTGGGTATTGTAACATGATGTCGTTCAGCCCCCAATTGATTAGCTTCGCCATATGTTGAGGTGTCTTGAGTTTGCTAAACTCTTTATCAAAAAGTTTTTCTCGGTCAGCTTCTTTTGCGGGAGCCTGAGCTTCTTTTGTGTTGGCACAGGCCGTGATTGACTGAGCCACTTCGTCGATGGTTTGTAGAGGTTTGCGCTCCACCACCTGTTGAGAAATAAATTGAATTCTCTGTTTGATATGCTTGTAAATATTTAATATTTCTTCACTGGATAAGATTTCGTTTTCAATCAGCAAGCGTGCGGAGTGCAACAAAGGGTCTTGCTGCTCTGTGGACTTTATTAAATCCATGGAGTGATAGTTGGATTCAACATCACTGCCCGCGTGACCCAGAAGACGCACGGTTTTCATGCGCACAAACACCGGTTTCTTGCGGGCTCGTGCGAATTGGGCCGCATGTCGACAAGTT
>CBDUOS010000016.1:0-31432 GCA_965368905.1 uncultured Bdellovibrionales bacterium
TTGATTCATGGCTTTGAAAAGCATGGGGCCACGCCACGCGACAGCCATATCTTCATCCACCAAAAAGCCCATGCTCATGATTTTGACTCCATGGCGTTCGATCGGTTTGATTTTATTTTTGCCGTCGATTTCGGGTTTTTGGTTGAGGGCGCCCATCATGCGAGGTTGGCTTGGGCCATAAATATCGGCATCCAAGAGCCCCACCCGTTTTCCGGCCTGGGTTAGGCTGATGGCTAGGTTGGAAGAAACGGTGGACTTGCCAACCCCGCCCTTTCCAGAGCTGATGGCGATTATTTTTGCCACGCCTTCAATGGGTTTTTGTTGATCGAATGGATTGTTTTGGGCCATCTCAGACTCCTACGCTTTGCGTTAAACACCTTACTTTTCTAAGAACTCGTGAGACAATCGTTCTTATGACCATAGGCAGTTTCCTAGTCCTTAATGTCGCCGTTGTCATCATGCTGGCGTTGTTTTTTTTGCAAGGGCGAAGCAAGCAGCCTCGGCCCACGAAGTTGAATATGAAAAAAACGAAGTTTCAGCCCGTAAAAGACGTGGATATCAATAACGAAGAGGAACTCAACGTGTATTTCATGCACAATGGGTACCTTTGGGATGCATACGATATTATCGGTGTCCCAGCTGGCTCACCGATCAGTGATGTCGAGATGGCCTATATTAAAAGCAGAACTCGTATTGACGAAGAGTCTAAAGAGATTCTAGAAATGGCCTACGATGCCATTCACGAAAAACACGGAAGCAAATCCTAAAAAGAGCGGTCAGTGGATCAAATACGTTGCGATCGGGGCGGCCTGCGTCTTTATGGCCGGGTCGGTCTACTTGGGCAGTATCATGCAAGAGGCAACCAATGTCTCGGAATGTACTACTGAGGGCACTTTCTGGCTGGTGATGTTGCAGCATGAGGCGGGTAATGTGACGGCTAGCGAGGTTACCAAAGAGAAGGTTGCGCAAATCGCAATTCCTAAAAAAGGCCAACGCACGGTCATCGATACAGTGAAATTTGGTTACACTATCAACAAAGAAGTGGGAAAAATTCTTCCCCATTTTGTAAAGGTCTGCGAAGAGTTTCAACCCTTGTATGCCAAGCAGTGCCCGCTCAAGTTGGCTGGAGTTTCACTCCCCAATGAAACTGTTGCCTCACGCTCATTTCGGAAACTGCTACAGAAGCACGCTGCAGCCTCTGAGGCTCCGGTGAACCTTGATACCTTTAAATTGCAAGATCTATTGGCCAGTTTAGAGGCTGAAGGCTCAACGATTTGTAAACTGAAATAGAGTCCATCTTTGCCCATGAAAGAGGCTTTAATTCACTGAAATTCCTACACCTTTTATTGACTCTATACAGGCTCAGAGTTACTTCTCTAGGCCTGCATGCAAATGGGAGAAGGGCCTTGGAAATTAAGCGCTTAGATAATCTACAGACACTGGTTTCGCTGTGTAAACGCCGTGGTTTTGTTTTTCAGAGTTCAGAGATTTATGGGGGCCTCAATTCTTGTTGGGATTATGGGCCACTGGGTGTTGAGCTCAAACGGAATATTAAAAATGCGTGGTGGAAGACCATGACATCTCGGCGCGATGTGGTTGGCCTGGATGCCAGTATTCTGATGCATCCCAATGTTTGGAAGGCCTCGGGCCATGTGGACAATTTTTCTGATCCGATGGTGGACTGTAAGTCTTGTAAAGCGCGCCACCGCGCTGACCACTTGCAAGGCGATGCCTGTCCCAATTGTGGGGCCAAAGAACTCACGGAACCACGATCTTTCAATTTGATGTTTCAAACCCATATGGGGCCGGTGGCCGATGAAGGCGCTGTGGTCTACCTTAGACCCGAAACGGCTCAAGGGATTTTCGTAAACTTTGAAAATGTGCAATCCACTCAGCGCATGAAAGTGCCTTTTGGGATCGCTCAGATTGGAAAGTCTTTTCGTAACGAAATCACTCCTGGAAACTTTATTTTCCGTACACGCGAGTTTGAACAAATGGAAATGCAGTTTTTTGTTCAACCGGGCGAAGATTCAAAGTGGTACGAAGAGTGGAAGAATTTGCGCTTTCAGTTTTACAAAGACTTGGGGTTGAACACTGATAACATTCGGTTCGAACCCCATGGTGAGGGTGAGTTGGCTCACTACGCCAAAGAGGCGGGGGATTATGAATACAATCTTCCTTTTGGTTGGCAAGAGCTTGAAGGGATTCATAACCGAGGTGATTTTGATTTGACCCAACACCAGAATCTCTCTGGGAAGTCATTGGAGTACTTCGATCAAGCGGCCAATAAGAAATACATTCCCTACGTCATTGAAACTGCGATTGGTTGCGATCGTTTGGCTTTAACGGTTTTATGTGATGCCTATCGCGAGGAGCACACCGACAAAGATGGCAAAACGGACGTGCGCGTTGTTCTCGGGTTTGATCCGACAGTGGCCCCCGTCCAAGTGGCGGTGTTGCCTCTCAGTAAAAAACCGGATCTACAAGAAGTCTGTTTTAAAATCGATGGAGATCTTCGCGACAAGGATTTGCGTGTTCAGTACGATGAATCGCAGAGTATCGGGAAACGCTACCGCCGCCAGGACGAAATCGGTACACCTTTTTGTATCACTGTGGATTTTGACACTCTTGATGACAAGGCCGTTACCCTTCGCCATCGAGACACCATGGAACAAGACCGAGTGTCTATTGATCAGCTATCCAATGTTTTGAATGACAAGTTAAACGCCTTTTAAGAACGAGGTTTCTAAAATGAGTCAGAAATTTGTTTACTTTTTTGCCCAAGGTGAAGCGGAGGGAAACACCTCCATGAAAAATACTCTCGGTGGTAAAGGGGCCAATCTGGCCGAGATGACCAATCTTGGTATTCCAGTGCCTCCGGGGTTTACCATCGGCACCGGTGTCTGTGCTGAATTCTATTCGCAAGGGGAAAAACTTCCAGATGTGGTGCGAAAGCAAGTGACCGAAGCCTTGGCTCGTGTCGAAGAAAAGATTGGCAAAAAATTTGGCGACACCAATAACCCGCTTTTGGTGAGCATACGGTCTGGGGCAAGGACCTCGATGCCTGGGATGATGGACACCATTCTTAATCTCGGACTGAACGATGACACAGTTAAAGGTTTGGCTCAGTCTTCTAATAACGAGAGATTTGCTTGGGACTCCTACCGGCGCTTTATTCAAATGTACTCTAATGTGGTTATGGGAATGAATACATCCCTTCTTGAAATGACACTGGAAGATGTCAAAGATGCCAAAGGATATAAGAAAGACACCGAATTGACTGTTGAAGATTTGCAACAGCTGGTTGAGTCTTTCAAAATGCAAATTACCGACACAACCTCTAAGTCTTTTCCAATGGACCCGGAGGAACAATTGTGGGGTGCGATCGAAGCTGTGTTTTCAAGTTGGAACAATGACCGCGCGATCACTTACCGACGTCTGAACGGTATCCCAGATGAGTGGGGAACCGCCGTCAATGTTCAGTCCATGGTTTTTGGAAACCTGGGTGAAGACTCTGGAACTGGTGTGGCTTTCACGCGTGATCCCTCGACTGGAGAAAAAGTCTTTTTTGGTGAGTACTTAATGAATGCCCAAGGCGAAGATGTGGTGGCAGGAATTCGTACACCTCAGCCCATTACCAAAGCAGCGGCTGAAGGTACCGGTTTGCCATCGTTAGAGGTGGAGTGTCCTGAGGTTTATATAGAGTTAGTGGAAACCTACCGAAAACTGGAAGAACACTATAAGGATATGCAAGATATCGAGTTCACCATTGAACGTGGGAAGTTGTGGATGTTGCAAACTCGTACTGGTAAACGAACCGCTCGCGCGGCTTTGCGAATCGCCACCGAGATGATCACTGAAAAATTGATTGATGAAAAAGAAGCCATTCAGAGAATTGAACCCGCATCATTGGATCAACTTCTGCATCCTACTCTGGATCCCGAAGGCGAGAGAACCTTAGTGGCCAAAGGATTGCCGGCAAGTCCTGGTGGTGTTTCCGGTAAAGTGGTTTTTACCAGTGAAGACGCATTGGCCTGGAAAGAACGGGGAGAAAAAGTCATTCTTGTGCGGGTGGAGACATCGCCAGAGGATATTGACGGAATGGTGTCGTCTGAAGGAATTCTGACTTCACGAGGCGGCATGACTTCACACGCCGCGGTCGTAGCTCGTGGTATGGGGATTTGTTGTGTGGCGGGCTGTGGTGACGTCACTGTGAACGAGTATGAAAAAGAGTTTCGTGCCAACGGTTACGTTATTAAAGAAGGGGAGATGGTTACCTTGGATGGCTCTACCGGAGAGGTTTTTCTTGGTGAAGTAAAAACGATTCCACCACAAGTGGAAGGGCCTTTTGAAAAAATGATGGAGATAGCCGATAAATATCGCAAGCTGAAGGTGCGTACTAATGCCGATACGCCAGCTGAAGCGCAAACCGCGGTGGAGTTTGGTGCCGAAGGGATTGGACTTTGTCGAACCGAGCATATGTTTTTTGCCCCCGAGCGAATTGATTGGGTGCGCCGAATGATTTTGGCAGAAACTAAAGAAGAGCGAGTTCGCGCGTTGGATCAATTGCTGCCGATGCAACGAGAAGATTTTTATGGAATCTTCAAAGCGATGGGAGATCGTCCCGTCACCATTCGTTTGCTCGATCCCCCTTTGCACGAGTTCTTGCCTCACGACGATGAAGAGGCAAAAGAATTGGCCAAGCGCCTGGATGTTCCTTTCAGTGACTTGCGTTTAAAAGTGAAGGTTTTGCACGAGTTCAATCCGATGCTGGGTCATCGCGGTTGTCGTTTAGCCATTACCTATCCAGAAGTTTATAAAATGCAGGCGCAGGCAATTGCAGAGGCGGCAGCACAGTTGACCGCTGAGGGCGTGAAGCTGATTCCTGAAATCATGATTCCGCTTGTTGGCGCAGCCAAAGAGCTTTCGCTATTGCGAGAGTTGGTTGTCGAAACCGTTGAGCAGGTGAAAACCGAGAAATCGGTCGACTTCAATTACCAGATCGGAACCATGATCGAACTGCCCCGAGCCGCGGTGACGGCTAATGAAGTGGCTGAATATGCTGACTTTTTTAGCTTTGGGACCAACGATTTGACGCAGACCACCTTAGGTCTCTCGAGAGATGATTCTGGGCGTTTCTTGAATACCTACGTTTCTAAAGGGATTTACGCCGCCGACCCCTTTGTGTCCCTTGATCAGAGCGGAGTCGGCCAATTGGTAAAAATGGGTGTTGACCTTGGTCGAGGCTCCAAGCCAGACTTAAAAGTCGGGATATGTGGAGAACATGGTGGCGACCCTGCCAGCATCCAATTCTTTGCCCAAGCGGGCATGGATTACGTGAGTTGTTCTCCTTTCCGAGTGCCAATAGCGCGTTTGGCAGCGGCCCAGGCCGCTTTGAGCCACTGAACAACGACAGGGGAGCATCAGTTTGCGGATTAAAAAGTTAGAGCTCATTGGGTTTAAATCGTTCAAAGATCGTACGGTCATTCATTTTGATGCTGGGATTACTGGTGTTGTAGGCCCCAACGGATGCGGAAAGTCCAATATTGTGGACGCCCTGGTTTGGGTGATGGGTGAAATGTCGGCAAAACATTTGCGTGGTTCGTCGATGGAGGATGTGATCTTCGCAGGGGCTGAAGGTTTTGCGCCATTGGGTATGTGTGAAGTTTCACTGACTTTGGAAAATGACGGTGGCGCCTTTCCAGTAAAATACCTGAACCATTCTGAAGTGATGGTGACTCGTCGTTTGCATCGCTCAGGGGACTCCGAATACTTAGTAAACAAAGAGCCGGCTCGCCTGCGCGACATTCAAGAAATTTTCATGGATACCGGTGCGGGTTCCAAAGGGTTCAGTATCATCCAGCAGGGGATGATCGGAAAAATTGTGACCAGTAAACCGGAAGAGCGCCGAGTTCTGATTGAAGAAGCGGCGGGGATCACAAAATTCAAAGCCCGTAAGAGAGAATCACAGAGAAAACTCAAATCCACCGACGCCAACCTTGTACGCTTACAAGATATTATTGGCGAACTAAAGCGCCAGTTGGATAGCTTGCAGAGACAAGCCCAGCGCGCCGAACGTTACCGTAAACTAAAAAGAGAAGTGGAAGATATCGAATTGTGGATTTCTTCTAAGGAGTATGTGGGGCTCAAAGAAAAAGTCGAAACGGCGCAATCAGATTTCAATCAAGCTCAGTCCCAGTCCACCGAAAGCCAGGCCCAAGTGGCAAAGCTGGAAGCTGAAGTGGCTGAGTTGCGTGGCGGATCTCTTGAGGGTGAGAAAGCCATCGAAGACTTTCGCGTAACCTTGAAAGAAAACCAAGATCGAGTGCGTGCACGCGAGACAGAAATTCAAGAGCTGCGATTTGAAATTGAACAGGCCAAGCGCTCCAATGAAATGGCTGGATCCTTGATTGGCGAAAATCAGGTGCGTGAGCAAAAACTGCTTTCTGAATTCAATGAAGTGACAGAAAGATTGGCGAACATCGAGAAAGAAGCCGAAGAACTGCTTACGGACCATGAAAGCCAGAAAACTCATTTTGAAGAGCGAAAACAAATTATAGAATCCAGTGACAATGAGTTGAGCGATAAACGTCGTGAATTGTTGTCCCTCTCCGGAGCAGAAACCCAAACTCGATCCAAACAGGGGTCGTTGGAAGAGGCTGTTGCCAACTTAGAGCGTGAAGTAAATCAAGTGCGTTCGGTGATGGACGAACTACAAGATAAAAAACAAGAACTCGAAAACAATCATAAGAAAGTTTACGAAACCTATGAGAAAGAACGTCAGATGCAAATGACGATTCTCAATGATGTGGAATCTTTAGAAGAAAATCTTCAATCCTTACAAGCAGACATGGATACTAAAGAGTCTGAGGTTTCTGAGTTTAAAGACAAATTGAATGAGGTGGTTTCTCGACTCTATGGTCTAGAAAATTTGCGAGATAACTTCGAAGGCTTTCAAGAGGGCGTAAAGTCTGTCATGTTTTGGCAAAAAGAGAACCTGGAAGGCTTGTCTGAAGAAGAGCAAGAAGCGCGACGCAGTTTTCAGCCAGTTTCAGACATTGTCCGTGTTCCTGAAAGATACGAAGTGGCTCTTGAGGCTGCTTTAGGGCCAAAGCTACAGATGTTGGTATCGCAAGACCAAGACAAGTCATTGGATGCCGTTGATTATTTGAAAGAACAGAAGTCCGGTCGTTCGACCTTCTACACTGCCCAGGGCGCGTTACAGACTCACGATGGATCTGAAGTTTCCATGTTGAAGTCCTGCCAAGGTGTTGAAGGTCTCTTGAGTGAAGTGATCGAAGTTCCGGAAAAACACAAAGAGACAGTGACCAGTCTTTTAAGTGACGTCGCTGTCGTTGAAAATATTCGTGAAGGAATGAACCTTCGTTCGCAGTTTCCAGCTTGGACATTTGTAACCCTTGAAGGGGATGTGGTGACCCGAGATGGAATGCTCAGTGGGGGATACAAAGGCGACGCCTCAAGTGGTGTTCTTAAACGCGAGCGTGAGATCGACGAACTTCGCAGCTCAAAAGAAGAGTGGTCTGGAAAGTTGGCTCTTGCCACCACGGCAATGAAGTCAGTGGAAGGCCAGATCAAGCAGGTGGAAGCTAACCTGGATGAAGCCAAACGTGACAAAACAGAAAAAGAAATCTTAGTGGCTGGTCTTAAGAAAGACTTGGAGCGAGCGGAAGCCGAAGTTCGCAATGTGAATGTGGCCTCTGAAAAACAAGAAAAAGAAATGGATGCCGTCTTGGATCGCCAGAAGAACAAGCAAGACGAGTTAACCCAATTGATTTCTTATATCGACGAAATGGTTGCAAAAAAGAATGGCTTGCAAGAACGTATCGAAGAACTGAACACCACTTTGGACAACGAAAAAATGGGAATCGATGATTTGCAAGAGAAGGTGACGACCTTGCAAGTTGATAGCGCTAAAAAACAACAAGAATTGATTGGTGTGCGAGCCGAACATGAGCGCCTAGAGCGTTCTTTGCAAGATGTGCGTGCACAAATGAGCAAGATGGACGAGGAGTCTTCCAAAAACACAGCGGTCATGAGTGAGAGCCAAGTGCAAATGGAAGAAAAGAAAGTCGAACTGGAAATCCTGATTCAAACAGTTGAAGAGCAAGAGCAACGTTTAGGTAAAATGCGCAACGATTTTGAAGAAGCCAACGCACGTATGTTCCAGTTGCAAGACCAACTTTCTGAAATGATGACGGATAAAAATAAACAACAGTCCATTATGAACGAAAGTCAGTTGGTTCTTGAGCAAGCCAAGATGAAAGAGGAGAACCTTCTCAACCATATTGAAGAGAAGTACCAAAAAGACCTTTCCCAAATCGCCAATGAATACGCCGAGCGCGAGGGGGATTTGGATCAATCTCAAGGTGAATTGAAATCATTAAAAGAAAAATTGGGCCGCATTGGTGAGGTGAATCTTTCAGCCATCGAAGAGTATGATGAGTTGGCAGAACGCTACGAGTTCTTGAGCAAACAGTATCAAGATCTGATTGATGCCAAATCCCAACTAACTAAGGTGATTGATCGAATCAATCGCATCTGCTCGAAGCGCTTTAAAGAGACTTTTGAGGCTGTGAATGATCGTTTTCAACGGGTTTTTCCTGTTCTTTTTGGTGGTGGGGAAGCACGTTTGATCCTGATCGAAGACCCAGAAAAAGACGAAATGGGAATCGACATCGTTTCGAAGCCTCCTGGCAAAAAGCTGCAAAGCGTTTCGCTCCTCTCAGGTGGAGAAAAAGCTCTGACGGCAGTGTCGTTGGTTTTCTCTATCTTTTTGGTTAAGCCTTCGCCTTACTGTTTGCTGGATGAGGTGGACGCGCCACTCGATGACGCCAACGTGATGCGCTTTAACGACTTGGTGAAAGAAATGGCCAAACGTTCACAAATCATTGTGGTGACACATAATAAGTACACAATGGAGATTGCTGAAAAACTATACGGCGTCACTATGGAAGACAAGGGTGTGTCAAAAATGGTGTCGGTCAACCTTGGTGATCTTTCAGTGCCATCAATCCGCTAACTATTTAAACTGATGCTAAGAAGCCACAGTTCTTGTGGGCTTTTGCATCACTGTTTTGTTAATTCATTCGACGGAAGACTGGGACAGTCCGTTAAGTGTTGAAGGCCCTCCTGCGAACGGTGAAAATATCCCGACCAGTTATTTTGTTTTCCGTTTAACTTTGGTGATGGAAATTAATTTTTTAAAAATTAACAGTACTGAGGAGAGTATTTATGATGAAAAGAGTTTTTTTAACAATAGTGTTGGTGTTCGGTTTTTCGGCCGCCCATGCCGGTTTTTTGATTGAACCCAATGTGGGTTTTGCCGTTCAAGGTGGGTGGGATTTTAGCGTGGTTGATGACGACGTTACCATGACTCATTTGGGCTCACGCATAGGGTATATGACTCCAATGGGTTTGATGTTCGGTGGAGATGTTCAATATGGAACAGGTACCTATAAAACCCTAGGAACAGGTTTTACCACAGACCTGGATGGAACTTCATTGGACTTGGGAGCTTTTGTTGGGTTTCAATCGATGATCGGGTTTAGAGGCTATATCAGTTACATGGCGGCGTCCTCTATTGACCTTGATGATACGTCATCGACAAAGTTCACTGGAACTGGCTTTAAACTGGGAGCGGGATACCAAATTGTTGAGTATTTCGCCCTTAATCTCGAATATCATATGATGTCTTATACAGATTTTGAGGATAATACTTCTTCAGGGTCATTGGGCAATGATTTCGAAGTTAACCTAATTATGATTAATGCCAGCTTTCCGATTAATTTTATATAGTCTTCAATTCAAGAAGCCAATGAGATTGAAATCCTTTGGCTTCTTGAAACACTAAATAATTGCAAGTTCACTGTCTTGCTGAATCTATGTTGGAGACGGGAAAATTCATTGCGGTTAACTAATGGAACCTAGTCCCAGTGCTTTCGATCACCCATGTACAGGTTCAAGGCTTCGGCCATCCTTACAATGTTATCTTCGATTTTTTCAATTGGCATATGCTTGCACTTAAACTGTGTGTAGTGAGGACAGCACGTAATCGTTGCAAAGTGAAAAACCGAAGAGAATAAAGACGTGACCATCCACTGGATGGCTTCTGGAGTGGCCTCCGGATTTTGTTTTTGTAGAAAACCAACAATATGTCTTGCTCCGGGAGGGCCTTGTTCTTCTTTTAAGCGTTGGATGTAGCCCATATTTTCATCGGGCGCAGGGACATGATCGCTGAGAAATGTTTTCATGGTAGCCACTGCGTATTCTTGATGCTCCCTCATAAATCGAAATAGGTTTAATGCAAAGTCTTCGATACCTTCTGATGATTGAGTGAGACCGATCATTTGCTCATCCATCCAATTACAGACATCACTGATCACGCCCCAATAGAGGTTTTCTTTACTGCCAAAATGGTAGTTGATCGCGGCAACATTGACGTCGGATTCTTCTGCAATCTGCCGAATCGAGGTTCCGCTGAAGCCGTGCCGAGAAAACAGCATGCGAGCCGCTTCGACAATCTTCTGTTTGGTTTCTATTTTTTCGGCAGTTGTCATTAAGTCGCTCCTTGAGTTTTCATTCTGTCTACAGCTGCAGCTTTTGCCTTTGACTTAGAGCGGTTGAAAAACTGGGCCATGTCTTCGGTGATAGCATAAGCACATGGTACCCATAAAAGGGCAAGGGCGGTTCCACTTACCAAGCCCCAGGCCATGGCTAGGGTCATCGGGATGATGAACTCATCGGCTCCCCCGATTCCATAGGCGGTCGGTAAAAGACCGCTGACAGTAGTCAAAGACGTGACCAAAACCGCTCGCAAGCGAAGTCCGGTGGCTTCCACTAATATCTCCATAAGTGGAGCGTCTGGTTTTTCTTCACGTAAGGTTTCGATAAATGAAATTAAGACGATACCAGCGTTCACGATAATTCCACCAAGACCCACAATACCGATCAGAGCAAGAAAACTCATGGGGCGTTGGTGGATAAAGAAGGCCAAAGAGACACCGACCAATCCAAGGGGAATGGTTGTTAAGATGATCAGAGGTTTGATGTAGCTGCTGAATAGAAAAACCAACAGGGCAAAAATTCCAATCAAAGAGAGCAGAAGAGCTTGTAGCAAGGATTCAAAAGACTCAGCAGATCTTTCGGCCTCGCCTCCGAACTTCAGTGAAACTTCTTTGTACTGATCACTGATTTCATTAAAGAAATCTTCCACTTTGCTATTGGCGACCACAGAGGTGATGACGTCGTCATCAATATTCGCTGTGAGCGTTTTTGCCGGCTTGTAATCAAAGCGCTTAATATGGGGCGTTCCATCGACCTGTTTTAATTTTGCTATTCTGGATAGGGGAATCAGGTCCCCCTGGTGGTTCATAATCTTTAGGTCCAATAAATTTTCCGCAGATTCTCGTCCGCTATCCTGTAGTCTTACAAAGTAATCCACTTCACGATTGTTAACATTCACGTTAGTTACGGGAAGGCCAGCAATGGCGGCACGTAGAGTTTGTCCAATCTCAAGAGTGCTCAAACCCAAACGATTGGCCTTAATGGTGTCGACGTTCACCAAGACCTCTTCTTCTCCAATAATATCATCAATTTTTACGTCAAAGACGCCATCCACTTTTTCTAGCTTGGCTTTGACAGAATCGATGGCTTGTTGTAGTTGCTCGGGGTCATTGGATCGAAAAATAGCTGTCACAGGGGCGCCCACAGGAGGTCCATTGACCTTTGCTTCAAAATCCAGTTCGGTGTTGTCGTGTTCGATCGTTCTGAGTCTTTCGAGGACATCATTGGTGCGCAGACTGTTTTTAGCATTTTCGGTCATAAACATACGCAGCATGCCGACATTTTCCCCTCGTTTTCCCTTGGGGTCATTGGGGTCGTCCTCGGATTTTCCAACAATGGCGGTGATGGCCTTCACGTCATCTCCCAAAACTTTTTTCACTTTGTGGCTGAGAGCTTCTATGGAATCGTTGGAGGCCTCGATGGTGGTTCCTCGTGGCAGTTCGACTCGACCAATGTAAATTTCCGTTTGATTGGCTGGGAATAGAATAAACTTATTACCCACGGTCATCATAAACAAAGAGAAAATGATAAGACCTGAAAATGCAATGGCACTGCCGTAACGTTTTTCAATCAGTTTGCGAACCAGAACGGTGAATCCTGGACGAATTTTACGAGTGAACCAATCGGTTTCTTCTTGTGGTTCGCCTTGCTCCACCTCTGGGTTGTCGGCTTCAGCTCGATCCTTTTTTGTGACCAAGCGGACGGGTAGGAGGATAAAACACTCGACTAAGCTTAATAGTAGAGAGGCTGTTACAACCAGAGGTATTCCTTTAATAAATTGCCCCATGATCCCTTTGGTTACCAACATTGGAAGAAAGGCCGCAATGGTTGTAAAGGCGGTTGCGGTGATAGGAAGCCAAAGTGTTCGCACAGACTCCAGAGCAGCCTTTTTTCCATTCATCCCTTCGGTCTTCAGGCGCACAAAATTTTCGGCGATCACCACCGCATTATCCACCAACATACCGATGGAGATCACCATGGCTAGGATGGTTATGGTATTGAAACTCATGTTGGCCATTTGCAAATAGCCAAAGGTAGCAAATACGGCGAGTGGTAATGATAGGGATGCCATAAAACCCACACGCCCTGGAAGAAATAACATTAAAAAGAAAACAACCAAAAATAGACCAGCCATTCCGTTGGAAGATAAAACGCTCAGACGATTGCCCACGCGAATGCCTTCATCACTGTAGATATGGAAATTCAGTCGTCCTTCGTATTTTTCTTTGAAACGATTGATGGTGGCCTTAACGGCATCGGCCAATTCGATGATATCAGCTCCGGTTTTTTTACTGATTATCAATAAAGTGGCGGGTTCTCCGTTGATTCGAGTCAGTGTTATCGGGTCCTCCTCATCATCAACAATAGTGGCGATGTCTTTGAGCTTGATCGTTCCACCTGAAAAATTGGCCCGAACGACCACATCTTCTAAAAGTTTAGGGTCGCGAATTTTTCCGTCCAACTTGACTAATTTTTGCGTTGCTCCCTTTTCAAGGGTGCCAGCAGGGATCGTCACGTTGTGAGCGGCGACTGCGGTGATCACTTCGCTAAGTCCCACATGGTATTTTTTTAGTTTCTGTGAATCCACTAATATGGAGAATTGGCGTTCACGAAAACCCGATTTGTTGAGAGTGCTGATCGCTTTATTGTCTTCAAGAGCCTCTTCTAGCTCTACCGCGACTCGGTCGCGCAGGCGGTCTTCGTTGGAGCCAGATATTGCCAACTCGATGACGGGGAATTCTTCAGTATTGATTTCTTGAAACTCGGGCGGTTTCTCTAAGTCTGAAGGAAGGTCAGGAACACGATCGACGGCTCGCTGCAAATCGGCAATCACCTCATCCACTGGGTAATTGTCGATATCCACGATGGTCATGATTTGGG
Source organism: uncultured Bdellovibrionales bacterium (assembly GCA_965368905.1). Taxonomy (GTDB): domain Bacteria; phylum Bdellovibrionota; class Bdellovibrionia; order Bdellovibrionales; family JAGQZY01; genus JAGQZY01. Next base: position 13,465 of record CBDUOS010000016.1, read on the forward strand.
ATTGCCCAGGCTGACTGACAGATTTCACTTCTTTGATTCCAGTAACGGAACGAATCTCGTCTTCAATCGGTTTGGTAATCTTGGATTCGATATCTTCGGCGGTGGCTCCTTGGTATTGGGTGTAGATAATCACTTGTCCGATATCAACCGGAGGAAACGACTCAGAGGTTAAAGAAGTGAGGCCTCCGTATCCGAAGAAAACGAAGAAGAGGGTGACCACCATGGTGAATTTGTAGTTTTCAAGGAAAAAGCGAGCGAAATTGGTCATGATTGAACTCCTTGATAGGTATTGATCTCACAAGGGTGGTTGGAGAAAAGTTTAAAATAATCCAGTAATAAATGAAGAATTTGTTTTTTTGTGTTGATCAATTGCAACTCTGAATTGAAAAGATTGTCTTGTTCTAAAATATAAGTGTTCAAAGAAACTCGGGCTTGCCTATACTTTCTTTTGGTTTGTTGTAAACTCTTCTTGAGGCTTTCGACAGTCGCACCTTGTGAACGAGAGGCATCCATCAAGAGTTGAATGGCTCGTTTGATTTTCTGATGCTCTGAGCTGAGCTGTAACGCCAACTGACTCTTCTGAGCTTCGAAGCGATTTCTGGTGGCACTGACCTGTGCCTCACGACTTCTAGTGAGGTCGCCGCCTAAAGGAACCTGGAGGGCCACGCCCACTTGGTAGCCATTCTTAAAATCTTCGGCCAGGCGGTCGTAAGCAGCATTATGACTGTTGTCGACACCACTGGCCTGGTATCGGGCCTGCAATTTGACATCGAAAGAGTCAGTGGCTTTTGCCAAGCGCATTTCATGACCCTTTTGATTTTCGATAAGTGCGACAATATCATCATAGCGAGAATGGGTGGGATTCATTTCACCTTGGGCTGTAATGAGTCCCATGCAGCGACGGGCTGCGGTCTCGATCTTGGCGGCGTCCTGTCCGTTAAAGCTCAAGGTGTGGGTCTTCAAACCCGGAAGCATAGACTTCAATTGTCCCACCATGATTTCTTTCTGGTAAGAAAAGAAAAGAACCGAAGATTTGCGAGACTCCAGTTGGGCTTGGTTGCGCGCTACATCCCCCGAGTCTCCTAAACCATCGCGCAACTTTCGTTTTGATTCTTTAAACTGACGATCGGCGGTTTTCACAAGTTCCTCAGAAAGCTCCAGAGAAAGTTCGTTGGCAACCAGGGACCAAAAGATTTTGCGAATATCCAAAACAAAAGCGTGATGATCGACTTCGGATTGCAAGTCAGAGATCTTTTTATTGATTTTTACTGAGTTCAGTTGGCTACGATCGAGGCGCCCTAAAAAGTTTTTCCAGATGTCTATCTCGACACCGAGTTGAACTCCGACTTGGGTGGCATTGCTGATTAAGCCATTGGCGGTACTGATCTGCTGAGAGTATAGCTGGGTGTTGACTGTCGTACCCAAAGAGGTTTTTTGACTGACGCCCAGATTAAAAGTTTTTTGTGGCTGGAACACCGGCGCAAATTGGATGATCGCATCTTCCTTCGAAGAAAAATAAGTGTAACCCGCTTGCAGCTTCGGGTCGTACTGACTTTTCACCGCAAATTGTTGTGCGATATTGGATTGTTTTTGCGCCTCGATCTGCTGGTTCAGCGGAGCGGTCTGCTTGGCCATCGAAATGATTTCTTTTTCAGAAATATGATGCTGACCCAGTGCCGTAACCGAAATAAAACTCAACAAAAAGGGCAGGATTAGTGTAGACAGTGTGCGCGATCCCATAAATACCTCATTCAAACGTTTGTTTGAAAGTCTCATATTCCTCTGAGGATGTAAACAGTTATTTTAAACGAATGTTTAAAAGATATAAATCACTATAAATATTAGATTTTATCGTCTAGTAGGGAAGATGGTGAGGGTATTGGAACAAGCCGTGAATTGCCCATGACAGGTGAGTGAGTCCATGAAAACATTATCGAGCACATGAGGAAGGGTGCTAAGAATGAGTAAAATGAAGAAAGTGCTAATCATTGGCGGGTCGTTTTTTGGTTTTATTTTGCTTATTGCGGTGATCTTGACAACCATTGCTGTGCCCGATTTTCTAGAAATCCAAGAGGAGAAACGAGAGATGGCACGAGAGCAAGAGGTTTTAATCTTGTTAGGGTTTATTGTACAGTCCGCTTACGCCACTCACGCTGAAGTTGGACGGTTTCCGAGTTCTTGCGAGGAAGTCGGTTTTACAGGAGAAATGTTGGCCCCTGGGACTGAATTTTATTTTCGTGGTGATAAAGACAATTTCGCGGTTTCAGTAAGGGCTGCAAATACGAAGAAAATCTATAGTACCGATAAGAGTAGGAAAACCAAGATTGTTGAAGAACATATTCAAGGTCCAGATGTCTTTAACTGTACGGTTCAATAATTTGGAGTGCCTAGAGTGTGCAATTAATCGATTGAAACAATTTGTTCAATCCAGGGTAACACCGACATGTTCGTTTAAAATATTAATCAAAACTGATTTTAAGTGAACCAAGAACGAGATTGTAGGTGGCTTTTAAAAAGGCTCCAAGGAGAATTCCAAGAAGTAACATGACTGCAACCACACCGAACCAGGCGAAAGTGCTGCTCACTGTGAAAGCTATTTTGTAAAAGCTGAAAGTTAGGCCGAAGAAGCTCAAGACTGCAATAAGGGTCATGGAACCGGTAACGCCGCCGAAGAGAAAGCAAAGGGGCCACTCAAGCATTTGGCTTGAACGTGTGATGGACATTCCCATAAAAATGGAAAGAGCAAATGGCGCGAGAAAGTACTCACCCATGGGAACTTTGGTCAAATGGCCGTTCATTCCCACTACAATGGCGTAATAGATAAAACCAAAGAAACTCAATAATACTAAATCTCTGTTTTGGCTGTAGATATTCATCATTTCTTCTCCTACCTCTATATAGAGCAATACCAATGCCTACTCATCTGTAAATATGAGGGGTTAGAGAAGCAAAACCTGCTTAATATTTGAATACAGTGACAAAAAGGGGCGTCACAAGGTTTTTTTGCGGTAGTAGTCACCCATGATCAGCCTCTGCAGCATAAAACCCGTGGGGATTGCGATGATCCATGAGGATAGTAAAAAGAGGCTGTGTTTTCCGGCGCGCAGACCCTCTCGAATCATGTCGATTAGAAGAAAATCTTGGGTTAAAACGGAGCGCAAAGCCCATGGGAAGAGACTTACAATAAGAATCCCGGCAGTGAAAAACAGGGCCCACTCAAGGGACTGATAGAGGTAAGTCATAAACAGTCCGGCCATAAAACCGAAGCCAAGAATCAGCAGAAACTGTTGCTGCACTGTCAGTGGAAAGACCTGGGAATTGAACAAAGAAATTCCCATGCCTGCAAAAAGCATAATGAAAAGATCATTGTTTCGACTAATAAACGGATTGTGGTCCATGATGGTCGTTCCTCCTAAACCTGTAAAATTGCAAGGAGCGTTCCAGCTTATCTCAAAATGAGACAGTCCTAAGGCACTCTGTCGCTTCTGGATTGTTTAAATCATAGACGGAGCTCAAGGAAAATAACAGTACTGCCGCTGTTACAAAGGGTCGTTGGCCTAAGGATTGCATTTTAAATATACGAAAGGAACCACTCATCAATGAAGCCAATTGCCACCCTCATATTTGTTTCAATTTTTATCTTGGGCACAAATACGTTTGCGAGTTTTGAAGTGTGTATCAATTCGCAAATTTATTCTGGAATCAGCCATGCCATATTTAATGCTGGACCAGAACAAACTGAGTCTATGAATCGAACAGAAAGATTAGTCTACCGTTTGTTAGGTGACCAGTTAGCTGGCCATGCCTTTATTGAAGTTCTAGAAAATGAAAGTCGGATCCGCAGCTATGGCTATTACCCAGAATTTAACTTGGTCATTGATGAAGACTATTTGGATAAAGGAATGACAGGTGAGGAATATGTTGGAGAAACCTCGGTCCAAACTCGAGTGGCAAGAAAGTGTTTTCCAGTTACAGAGGATCAGGTGACTGAGATTGAAAGACTCGCCGAGCTTTATGAGGCGAGATTTGGGGCCTGGACAAAATCAAACAATTGCGTTAATTTCGCGGCTTATATATTTCAAACAATCACCCATATCAATCTGCGGCGAGGACTGCCTTTGCCGCGGGTCCTGTTCAATGCAATTTCACAGGTTGAAGGTCATCAAATATATGGTGAACCTGCAACGCAGGAAGTATTTGAAAGTAAAGATTCGGAAGTTATTGAACTCTCAGGCGAAGCCGTAGAGACGGTCCGTTGATATATAAAAAAATTATTCTATAATTTATTAGAAGAAGCGAGCGTGCCGGTAGTAATTACGATGAGTGATCTTGTAGAAAACCCAACCCACAGGAAGGCTTCCGATCCAAGGGGTCAAGACCTGTAAGGTAAAAGGAATTCCATTCATAAAACCCTCAAGGAGTGCCTGAAACTCGTACTGTCCGGTGTTGTAGAAGTTTATGAGTTGAGGAATGACCAGGGCAAAGCAGATTCCTACACCGAAGGCGATGATCCACTCCAGAACTTCTTCAATTTGGGGCGCGAAACTTCCTAAGAAAAAACCGAGAAGGCCCGAGGCCATCCATAACTTTGTCATTGTTAACGAGTAGATAAAAAAGTGGGTGTAGCAGAGAGCTGCGCCGTACATAAATACGATCGTAAGATCAGCAATACCAAAAAAATGACTGGTTCGATCCATTGATTACTCCATTTAGTCCCAAAGCCACCCGCAGGCTTTATCTCAATAAGAAGCAATTTCAATGCCGCATGTATTGAAATGATTGGGCTTTTCGCGGGATTTCTTGCTCAAAAGCAAAGCTCCTGTCAAAAAATAGAACGTCCCATATTGAAACGTGTCCCATTGTTGTGAAAGTATTGCTAGACAGACCTATACATTTTTCATCGCCTATATTGTTGTTCTTTCTGGCGAGTTAAACTTTGCCAACTCAAAAAACTTAAAGGAGGAACCCTAATTATGAATAAGTTAATTTTTATTATGATGTTTTTATTTGTTGCTAGCTTTCAAGCATCAGCAACAATTGATAGCGAAGCGATTGTTAAAGTGCCTTACAGTCCCGTACATGGAGAGATGGATTTCGAATACCTTGTCTCAAACTGGTCGGACAAGTGGGCGAATACAAAAATGTATTGTTTTGTCGATCGAATGTATTATGACCAGTACTCATCAAGCTCTATTCCTCAATATCAATTTATGCAGGCTCCGTATGATATCCCAGTTTATCCAGCGGACACCGCGATGGGCGATACAGTTCAGGTCAATCAGTTAGCCGATAATAAAGTAAAGATCGTAGCCACATGGGAAGACTTAGACAACTTTGTGGAACAACAAATAAATGCGGATAATGGGTCAGCAAAACAGATGGATATTGAAAGCATTTGGATCCACGAACCGACCATTACTGTTGATGTGTCTGCATATGATAAGTCTACGGCTGCTGGCCGCTTAGAAGCGATAACAAAAGCCAAATTGGCGATTATTTCGATCCACTATAACTTGGCTCGAGGTTCTTTTTTCAAAGCCACAATTAATGTTGTAGGTCTTCCTGCAGATCAAAGTGAGTTTGTAAAAGATGGTTTTGGTCAGGTGTTAGCACAGACTCAATATCCTTATTCAAAGCCAAGTCCGTTGGCTAACCGATATTACGACGAGTTGATCTCTGAGGAATTTTGTCGTTCTCAAAGAGAAGAAGTTCTTGGGTTTGCTCACTAGTGATTAGTCTTCACTAGAGAATTGAGTCAACAAATTCATTGGAGTTAAAAGGGCGAAGGTCTTCGATCTTTTCGCCCACTCCAATCATCTTTATAGGAAGCTTGTGTTCACAGGCGATGCCGACTGCGACGCCACCCTTGGCTGAACCATCCATTTTAGTAAGAATCACACCGCTGACCCCAAGGGCACTGTGAAACTGTTCGGTTTGCATTAAAGCATTCTGTCCCGAATTGGCATCTAAGACTAAAATGGTTTCGTGAGGTGTGCCTTCCACCGCTTTGTTCATCACGCGTTTCATTTTTTTCAATTCTTCCATCAAGTTCTTTTGGGTGTGCAGGCGTCCCGCCGTGTCGATGATTACCAAATCAAAACCCTTGGCCGCTCCTTTTTTAACGGCGTCGAAAGCCACTGCACTGGGGTCTTTGATTCCCTCAGGACTAAAAATCTCCACTTCGGCTCGGTCGGCCCAAACTTTCAACTGTTCGTCAGCGGCGGCACGAAAAGTGTCACCGGCGGCGATCAACACTCTTTTACCTTTGGCCACTTGCTGGCTGGCAAGCTTTCCGATGGTAGTGGTTTTTCCAGCCCCATTCACTCCGACGATCATCCATACCGTTGTGGTTTGTTCGGGTTGGGTGTCTAAGGCTTGTGATTTCACGGAAGAGAAAATACTGTTCAACTCTGACTTTAAAGAGTCATGTAAATTTTCAATACTCATATTTTTGTTGTTTAATTGAGCAGTGACATTGGTAATCAGGTGATCGACCGTTTTGGGGCCAAGGTCACTGGTGTACAGGGCCTCTTCGAGATCATCAATTTCAGAGGTTCCAATACTGGGTTTTCCAGAAAATTGATTTTTCAGTTTGCCCCAGAAACCTTCGCGAGTTTTAGAGAGTGCATCTTCTAATGATTTGAATTCTTTTCTTTGTTTGGCAGGTGCGGTATCTACGGGAGTGACCACTTCCGAGGGAATCGTGAATTCCTCGGTGTCGGGTGCCGTCTCTTTTCTTTGATCGATCTTTTGCGGAGTAGGGGCTGGGATTTGTGGGGTGTCTTTTTTACTAGGCTTGCGGAAGTAGTAAACTCCGGCCCCTAGGCCCGTTAGACCAACCAAGCCCGACACGATATATATCAGTAATTCCAGTTCCATAGTCATCCCTCAGCGTTGAATGCTGGGGATATAACCCGCTCACTCACAGACGGCAAGGGATGTGGCTGCAAAGTTGACCCCGTTGGCAATCAGTGACTGTGGCATGGAAGCGCGTGGTCCAACCCTGTGTTGAGCTCCCATCAGGTATTCTCCAGGACTCACTGGATTCTCATAGATCTCCACACCTTGGGGGAGGACTTGGTGGTGAACCTGAACTCGGCCTGCCTCAGTGAGAGTCAGCCAAAGACGCACCACGGGAACGCGGGTACGGGTGAACTGTTCGTTGATAGGGTCCGGTATAGAGTCCCGTTTCAGACAATGGGGAGCCTGAGTGATCATGGTTTCAAAAAAAGCAATACGCCCGGAGCGCCCGACACTGGGCTGGTGCAAGCCAACGAGATTTTGCCACTTCTGCGACATGTGGGTCGTCGACTCGCCATTTTCCACTTTCTCGACAGTCACCTCTTGCCACTGCAAAGGGTGGGAGTTGCCGAGGATACGAGCCACCTGTTCTTGAATCTCTTCTTTTTCCACAGCCAAGGCCTCGATCACCAGTTGATCTTTTAAGCTTTGGTTTTGGTTGGGGTCAAAGGTGCAGGCTTCGGGGCGATCCTCGTCTCCGGGGAGGCAATACAGTGAAGTCGCAACGATTGTGGAACTGACAATGATGTCTTCTTGATTGATCTGAGTATCAAATACATGAGAGAGAAGGGCAACTGGTTGCCAATTTTCATCGACTTGTTGGTAAAGATGGGAGCCGGAAAACCCCTTTGTGATATCTTGCTCACAATCCAACAATACAAGAGGGCTCTCATCTGAGCTGTACTCTGGAAGGTTCAGAGTTTTCTGCCGACTGGTGCATTTGATCTGTTGCAAAGAAAGTTGCTCGGTTTCTGGATCTTGCAGGCTAACAAAGGCAAAGAGTTCAGTGTTGTCGGGGATTGGCATAGGTACTATTTCAGTGGCGCGATCAGGGCGACTTTCTTTGAGTTTTATGATGGCCCAGTCGGGTTGTAGATTCTCGTCCACCAAACCTTCAATGGGAGGCGCGACCGAAATAATCTTTTCGCATTCGCCCAGTTCCACCTCAGTTTCGGGACTGAGTTTAGGAAAAATCACACGCATGCGGTTCTCACAGCTTTGGTCGGTGGCGCGTAGGTCTTCTGGAATGCAGTGTCGGTTGGTTAAAAAAGTATCTGGTCCAATCAAACCACCAAAGCAGACTCCCGTGGTCTGAACGGGCTTGGGATGAGAATCATCGACGGTCATAGTCACGAATTTTCCCATAGATGGGGGGCAATCAGTGCAATCGAACTGATAGCGCGATAGATTGTTCTCCAACTCACCCCAGTGAAAAAACGCAGGGCGAGCCATGCCTAAAAAGCGATTCAATTGTTGTTGGTTTAGCGACTCAGTACTCGGTAGATCCGAATCACCGGGGCCGGCATCGGGCGCACACGACGAAAGAAATAGCAGGGCAGAAAAAAGGAAAACGAGAGTTCGCACTTTGCCATTATATTGTTAACGAAGCTAAACCCACAGTGCCCTTGAAAATTTCACAAGACTGTCAAAAATAGAGTCAGCCCGAAAACGTCACTTTTAGACAGTCATGAAATATCCACAGAGTCCCTAGTAAAATCCAAATATTCTTGTATAGTTGCCGCAGATTGAAAGCATGATTTTGGGTATGAAATTTGCGAGCTTAGGGTGAGTGGATATTGGGTATGAAAAAAAATCAGGGATATGACAGAAAAAGGCCATTGAACCAGTGGCCCCTCTTTGACGTAGACGCTCGACTGGCCCGCTATAAGAAGGTGCTTCAGTCCGAACTTAGATCCTATGGGTTGTCCTTCGACTTTCACTTATGGGTTTCTGATGAATGGTTTTGCCCTGATGGTGTCCCTGGTTTCGCTTTGCCTTTTTACTTGTTCAATCCTGACTTAATGAAGATTCACAAGCAAGAGACTGGCTTTATTGACGGAAAATCGGAAACTGAGATTTTGAAATTGATGCGACATGAACTGGGGCATGCCATTGATAATGCTTTTGGAATTCGCAAAAACAAAGACCGACAACGAATCTTTGGACCCTCCACAATAGATTATCCCACTTCCTACCGTCCGCGCGTCTATTCACGAAACTACATCCATTACTTGGGGGAAGGCTATGCACAAAGTCACCCCGATGAAGACTTTGCAGAAACTTTTGCATTTTGGTTAGACCCGAGAAAGCCCTGGCGAATGAAGCGCTTTTCAAAAACAGTTTCTGAAAAGTTGAACTTTATGGATCGGTTGATGCGACAATTACGAGGGATGAGCCCACTATTGACCAATCGTTTTCGAGTGGATCCCATTGAAAAAAACAGGACACCCACTGGCAAGTTTTACCGTGAGTTCCACTCCACGCGAAACACATCGGCCCTCAAAAGAGTGGATCACGAGTTGAAGCAGGCCTTTCAATGGCCTGGCGAAAAATCCATGTCGTTGTCTTTTTACTTGCGCAAAGAGAAGCAGTATTGGAAGCAACAGCTCTCAACTGAAGAGGGTATTTACAAGTATGAAGCGGAGCGAGCGATAGAGAAGATCATCAGGCGAGCTGAAAAACTTGAAATTAAGGGCAATATCCGTGAATTTCGTCGAAAAACACCCGACCTGCTCAAGAAAAACTTTCGAGTTTTAAAAGAGCAGGAACAGCTGCTGGTTTACCTATAAAATTTAAAGAGTCATTTCAGGCTGAGTGGTGCTATCCGCAGACATTGTGGGGCCACCTTTCAAAATGACCTCAGGGCTCACAACGCCGCCACCAATGTTGTCCATGTTGGCGATAAACTTTTGCGCCAGTTGAATCACTTCCGGTCCGTTGGGGATGCGTAAGTAAGATGTATCAAGACCCGGGCAAGCTGTAGGAATTTTGAAGCCAAAGACGGGGTGTTGAATCATCTCTTGTTCTGCCAATTTACCGGTTTGGATCGCACGCAAAAGCTCTCGACTGACATGAATCGGAAAGCGTGGACCTTTGCCGTAACCTTTGGTCCATCCAGTGTTCAACAACCAAACTGTGGTTTTGTTTTCCTGAATTTTTTTGGCTAATAGTTTGGCGTACTCAGAAGGGTGACGCGGCATAAATGGGGCTCCAAAGCAGGCACTAAAAGTGGCTTGGGGCTCTGTCACACCCAACTCTGTACCGGCAACCTTCGCTGTATAACCAGAGATAAAGTGGTACTGGGCCTGAAAGGCATCCAATTGAGCCACTGCAGGTAAAGCGCCAAAAGCATCGGCGGTTAAAAAGATCACAGTTTCTGGAACCTTTGCTTCTGCATTTTGATTAAAGCAGTTTTCCAAAGACTTAATATCGTAAGAACCTCGAGTGTTTTCTGTTTTTGAGTTGTCGTTGAAGTCAATTTTGCGAGTTTCTTCGTCTTCAACCACATTCTCTAAAATAGATCCAAATTTGTTAGAGGCACGATAAATTTGTGGCTCCGCTCTTTCAGAGAGGTTGATCAACTTGGCGTAACAACCACCTTCAAGGTTGGATAGACCGGTGTCAGACCAAATGATCTCGTCGTCACCAATCAACATTCTTTCGCTGGCGGCACTCAATGTGGTTTTCCCGGTTCCTGATAGGCCAAAAAGAACAGAGGATTGTTTTCCACCCTCGCGGCAGTTGGCCGAAGCGTGCATTGGGAAGATGCCCATTTCTGGTAGAATATAGTTTGAAAGGCTGAAGGCTGATTTCTTAATTTCACCGGCGTAGGCCGTTCCGCAGATACAAACTGTCAAATCCACAGGATCTAAAATCACCATGGTGTCTGTGTCCATATCCAAGCCGTGCTCCGTAGTGGTGCCGTAAGGGTCGTGATAGATTTTGATGGTTCCCCATTCAGCGCATTTGTCTTTCAGCTCTTCAATTGGCTTTTCACGAAACATGTTGTTGGCAAATAAAATGTGCCATGGAGAAGTGGAAGTCACCTCAACCTCAAAGCCTCCGACGTAGCCTTTGTATTTATAGGTTTTGTTTGCAGAATGTTTTTTCTGGATCCCGGCAAGCAGTTGCGCCTTGATCTCGACGTCGATGTCTTTGTTGCCAGCCCAATCGATTTTATTCTCAAGTTCAGGGTAGCGAGTGATGTATCTCTTGTCGGCAGCACGACCAGTGAATTTTCCAGTCTCTACTATCAGGGCTCCATCCTGACTGAGTTTGGCAACGCCGAGGCGAATGGATTCTTCGATCAACGAAATCTTAGACATATTCTGACCCTTTCATGACCCTGATGGGATTGATTTTTTTTAGGGGCTTTTTGTACAGATTTTCAGCCGCGAACGCAACGAAGTATGTAAGGAAAACAACCAGTTGAAATTGAGCCTTTAAGATACTGTAATTGTTGGAATTTTAATCACTTTCTATCAGAGACTCACGCGCTCTTCAATTGGGTTTGGGTTTGGGGTTGGTTCTAGGCTGCTGTCTTCATTCTCGTTTGCTGAGGAGGGGTAGACGTACATTCGAGTCGCAGGGTAGGCCGTCTGAATCTCCTGTAAGTTGGTAACCACTAAAGTTCCACCATGTCCCAATTTTGAAAGGTAAAGCCCTTCTCCTAAATAAATCATAGAATGGACAGTGCTTTCTTCGGTTTCACTCACAGGGGCTGTCAGAAGGATAGCATCACCAGGGTTCATTGAACCTTCTGAAAAGACTTGGGTAAAGTTTCCACCGTGTTGTGCCATCAGTGAAGCCATCGGTTGAAATTGTCCCCCCTGGTAGGAGTGGGGGTAGTTCAATCCAGCCACTCGGGCTGCGAAGCAATGGCAGTCACAGGTTATCAGGGCAGGCGGCCCAGCCTCAAGAAAATGCAATAGTCGCTGTTCTGTCGCTTGTGGAAGATCTAGGCGAGAGTACTGTCCCATTTGGTTGATGATGTTAATTTCCAGTGATGATCCAATGTCACCAAAGCCAGAACGAAAAGTTCCTAAATGGGTGCTGGCACCATCAGTGCGGACGATCTCGGATTCAAACCCTTGAAACTGATTTTGTCCTTCAATCCAATAGGGACGTGTGGAGGGATAAACCACCAACCGAGTCACGCCATCGGGGACGGGAGTTCCGCTCGCTTCCTGACCCCAGGCTGGGGCAATGATTAAAATTAGAAAAATAAAAAAGGTCGTCCTCATCACAGTGGAATAAAAATGCAAGAAAGAAGCCATAAGAGCTTGAAAACAGAGCCAGTGGGCCCTTCTACGGGGATGTATTGCCCTTAATTGTCAGTATAATGTCTAAGGTTTCCACAGGTTTTTGGTCGAGAAACTCAACTCTCCTTTTCAGAGCACCGATAAGATGACCAATAGGGGATCGATATGAATCCGTTAAAAGTCTTGGTCCTAGTTCATCGTGATTGCGTTCCACCGGAAGGAGCCACTGTTAAAACGGCGGATTGGGCCCATTGGAAAACTGAATTTTACGTTAAGAAAACACTTAAGAAATTGGGGCATCAGGTCCATATTCTGCCGGTCAGTGATCAACTGGAAGATCTTCAAAATGCGATCGTTGAATTCCAGCCAGATGTCGCCTTTAATTTGTTAGAAGAGTTTCAAGGTGAGCCCCATTTTGAATCCCATGTGGCCGCATTTTTAGAACTTTCGGGCGTTCCTTATACCGGTTGCAATCCTCAGGGTCTTTCCTTGGGGCGCGACAAAGCCACGAGTAAAAAAATTCTGCAATATCATGGTATTCCGACGCCGGGGTTTTACACTGTGCCGATCGGACGCAAGGGCAACAAGGCCGATACGCTGCAATTCCCTTTGATTGTTAAATCTTTAAGCGAAGAAGCCTCTTTGGGGATCAGCCAAGACTCTGTCGTATCCAATGAAAAGGACTTGGCGAAGCGGGTGCAATTCATACACGAACATATAGGTACCTCTGCTCTCGTTGAGGAGTATGTGGAGGGGCGTGAAGTCTACGTCGGCGTTATTGGAAATAAAAAACTCAAAGTTTTTAAACCTTGGGAGCTGAATTTTGGCGGATTAAAACAAGCTGGCCATGCCATCGCGACCCGTAATGTGAAGTTCAATAAAAAATACAGTGAGAAACACCAGATCAAACGGCAGCAGGCACGAAATCTCGCACCCATGGTGCAAAGAAAAATTGAAAACCTGAGTCGGGATATTTTTAAAGCTTTAAAAATGAGCGGCTATGTGCGGTTGGACTTTCGTATCACAGAGGATGGTCAGGTCTATTTTTTAGAGGCAAACCCCAACCCCGAACTGGCCAATCGCGAGTGTTTTGCCAATGGCGCCAAAGCCTCTGGGGTGGGCTACCCCTCGCTCATTCAGAAAATTTTGAGTCTAGCCCTGTCCTACCAGTCAGCCGCATAACCGGTTTATTTCTCACCGCGCAATATCCGGGGTACCCGGTGGGCCTATAGGCGTCAAATCCACCATATTAGACCAGAACCGCGCTCTTTTTGAGACCCTTCTTGACCCTCTGGATTAATAATATTACTAATAATTATAGGAACTTGTCGAAAAGAGGACGCCATGGAGCAAGATCTAAAAACCTTTGAAGTTGAGATTGCTGGTGTTCCTCTGCGCTTAAAATCAAGTCATGATCAAGAAACCGTCGATGAAATTTTGAAAATGGTTGAAACCCAAATGGACCCTCAGCTGGCAAAAACCTCTTTGCGCAACTCCGCTTTATTAGCCAGTTTGCGTTTGGCTGAGGAACTTTATTTATTACGGAAAAAAACCAAAGAAGAACTGGACAATCTTGAGTCACAAACCCTTGAACAAATCGCGCACATTCAACAAGCTCCCTGATTTATTTTGATTTTTTAGTGGGGCCCTGTCGATAAAGGGCCGAGGGAAAATTGTGGTTATTGAAAAAGACGGTTTGCGCTCGCAATTCAAGCGACAACTGAATGCTTTACCTGGTCCAGAGAGACAACGTCAGTCTGATCGACTGGTTCAGAAGCTTAGCAAATTTTTGTCTTCCTACCAGGGTTGTTGGACCATTTTCTCTCCACTCAATGATGAGCCCAACCTTTTACCCCTGCTAAAAATTTCCGAAAAAATTACCTGGGTCTTCCCCAAAATAGAAAGCAAAGAGGTTATTCAGTTCTACAAGGTCACTTCGCCAGAACGGATGATGACCAACTCTTTTTTGCAGATCGGTGAACCCGAAGGAAATCAGGAAGACCGTGTCGAGCCCCAAGAGATTACAGGAGTGCTGGTTCCAGGATTGGCCTTTGACTCCCATGGAACTCGGTTGGGTCGTGGTGGTGGCTACTACGATCGTTATTTAGAAAAATACAAAGGTCTTAAACTAGGTGTGACTTTTAATGAAGGATTAACAAACGAGGCTCTGCCTAGAGAGCCTCATGATCAGAAGATGAATATAGTGATCAGTCCCGATTTGTGGATTGAAGTTGATACAAGTGAGGTTAGTAATGGTATTTAGTGTATTGAGCTTGGTGATTGGCATGGCCATTGGAGCTGCGCTGTTCTTTGCTTATAAAAAGATGTTAGAGACAGCACAAAAGAAAACAGCTCAAGTTGAGGCCGACAAAATTGTCCATCGCGCCAAAAGCGAATCCCAAAAAATAATGAAGAATGCAGAACGCAAAGGAAAAGACTTTGAAGTTCGTGCGAAAAAGAATGCAGAAAAAGACATTCGTCGACAAAAAGAAGAGCTTTCAAAGCAAGAGAGCAAAATGAAGGACCGGCAAAAGCAGTTGGAAAAAGATTATCGCAAAAAAGAAGAGCGATTGCAGGCAAATGAAGCGGAACTAAAGAAGCGTGAAGAAACTGTCAAGGCCCACGAAAGTCGTATGGAGCTCTTGGAACAAGAGGCAAAAGACAAAATCCATCAGTTGACAGAAAAGTTGAAAAATTCTGCGAACATTAGCCCTGAAGAAGCGAAAGATGAAATGAAACGCTCTTTAGAAGAAGAGGCTAAAAATGAAGTGGCCTCGGTGATCGTCTCAATCGAAGAGGATGCGAAGCAAAGAGCAGAGGCCAAAGCCAAACGCATTGTTGGAATGGCCATCTCGCGCTACGCCGGAGAGTTTACTGCTGAAAAGACGGTGTCGGTGATCCCTCTTCCTAACGAAGACTTAAAAGGAAAGATTATTGGTAAAGAGGGGCGAAACATTCGCGCCATTGAATCTTTATGTGGTGTCGATTTGATTATCGACGAAACTCCCGAGGCGGTTGTGATCTCTGGATTTGATCCGGTTCGTCGCGAAGTGGCTCGACGCGCTCTTGAAACCTTGATGGAAGACGGTCGGATTCATCCGGGACGAATTGAAGAGGTGATCGACAAAACCAAAAAAGGCCTGTTCAAGTATATTAAATCAGAAGGTGAGAAAGCCTGCCTCGAGTTGGGTCTACAAGGAGTCCATGGTGAGATTCACAAAACCCTGGGCAGTCTGAAGTTTCGAACGTCTTATGCGCAAAACAACTACACGCACTCTATTGAAGTGGGAATGCTTTGCGGATTGATGGCCGCCGAAATGGGAGCCGATGTGAAAGCGGCTCGTAGAGCCGGTCTGTTTCATGACCTTGGAAAAGCTTTGGATCACAGTATCGAGGGATCCCATGCCGTGATTGGTGCCGATCTTTGCAAGCGCTTTGGAGAATCCGAAGCGGTTTGCCATGCGGTTCGAGCGCACCATGAGGATGAAAAACCAAGAACGGTTTTGGCTCACTTGGTGACGGCGGCGGATGCGATCAGCAGCGCGCGACCAGGGGCTCGTAAGTCGATCATGGAAAGCTACATTCAGCGACTTGAAGACTTGGAATCTGTGGCCAATAGCTTTGATGGGGTGGAGAGAACTTTCGCCATCCAAGCCGGTCGTGAAATTCGGGTGATTGTAGACAGCTCACGGGTGACTGATGAACAGTCAGTGATGTTGAGCCGAGATATTGCTCGCAAAATTGAAAAGGAACTGAAGTTCCCGGGGCAAATTAAGATTTCAGTGGTTCGAGAAACTCGCGCCGTTGAACATGCTCGTTAAGCCAAGTCTGGAGTTATCATGAAAGTAAAATTCTTGCCCTCTGGTGAGGAGCATGAAATTGAATTCAACGAGACCATTTTGCATTTGGCGCAACGGGTGGGGCTGCATATTCAGTCTGTCTGCAAGGGGATTCCTTCCTGTGCCGAGTGCCGAATACAAATCGTTGAGGGGGAGCACCATGTTCTTCCGCCGAGTAAAAAAGAGATTGGTCTGATCGGAACTGCCCATTATGTTGATTTGTCTCGTTTGTCCTGTCAGTTGCGTTGCTTTGGTGATGTTACGGTTGACCTATCTGAGCAAATTGAAAAACAAGAGCGAATGAAGATCAAACCCAATGATCGAATGGCGCGCCGAGATGGTGAAGAGTCGCGAGCTGTCCTTGGAGGCATTCTCGATAAAGTCGTGGCTGCCGATGCTGAGATTCCAGAAGAAGACTTAGGGGAGGACATCGAGAGAGTGGAAGTGGAGGCTGTCAGAGGACAGCCCAAGTTGGATAAAAAGGATTCTTTTTATGGCGACTTCTACGACGGCAAGAAAAAGAACAAGTCCGGCAAGAAAAAGCGTCGTAGTGGCAAGAAAGCCTCTGGTCGCAATCGCAATCAGAATAACAATAGCAACAAGCAAGAAGCGAGTTCTGAAGGCTCTGGTTCCTCGAAGAAAAAGCGTAACCGTCGTCGAAGACGAAAACCGAAAGGTGGAGGCGCCTCAAACAACAGCGGGAACTCTTGATGGAAGAAAAGAAAGAGATCTATCTTGACTATCATGCGACGACTCCTGTGCTACCTGAAGTTCTGGAAGCCATGAGTCCCTACTTTTGCACCCACTTTGGAAATGCCAACTCCGTCCATCAGTGGGGTTGGAAGGCTGAGATGGCTTTGGCCAAATCGAGCAAACAAGTTGCGGACCTGGTTGAAGCCAAACCCTCGCAAGTTTACTTTACCAGTGGGGCCACCGAAAGTTTGCACTGGGTTTTGACGGGATGGACACGTAAGAACAGCAACCCTAAGATTCTCACAACCTCAGTGGAGCACAAAGCCACTTACGGTGCCTGTGACTTCGCCAAAGAGTTGGGAGCCGAGGTTGTTGAACTTGCTGCTGACAGTGATGGACTTTTGGATCTCACAGTTTTAGAAAAAGAACTACAAGAGGAGCGTCCTACACTTCTCAGTCTTATTTTTGCTAATAATGAAATTGGAAGTATCAATCCGGTACAAGAGGTTTGCGATCTTAAAAACAAATACCCCCATTTTCGGGTTCACGCCGATGGAGCGCAAGCGGTGGGAAAAATCCCAGTGAATTTTAAGGAGCTGGGTTTGGATTATTTGAGCTTCTCGGGCCACAAAATATACGCTCCCAAAGGGATCGGTGGACTGATCATGGCTGAGTCAGGAACTCTGGTCCCATTGTTTTCAGGTGGGGGACAGCAAAAAGGTCAGCGAGCTGGGACGACCGATGTGCCCTCAATCGTGGCCCTAGGGGTTGCTTGTCAGTGGGCTCGGAACAACTTGCAGAAAGAGGGGGAACGCCTCACTCTGCTGCGCGATCAGGTGATAAATAAATTTTTAGAAACCGATTGGGTGCAGCTCAATGGACACCGTACGAAGCGGCTGCCGAATAATATGAATTTTACTTTTAAGAGTATCACTATGGATAAGTTGCTGTTAAAACTCCCGAAAGTGGGTTTTAGCTCAAGCTCAGCCTGCTCTTCAGGGGCAACGACGGTGAGTCATGTTTTAAAAGCGATCGGTCGTTCTGACCAAGAGGCCCGGCAAACCGTCCGTTTTGGGATGGGCCATGGAACCACGCCTGATGACATGGAATACGTCACAAAAAAAGTATTAGAAGCATTAGAAGAAGCCGCACATTTCACTTCCTAGTGGAAATACGCTATAATATGTCTTATATCTTATGAGGTTATAAGGTAAGAGGACCATTATGATTGAAATCACTGAAAAAGCTGTCAAACAAGTCAGACGCCTAAAAGAAGATGAAGAGATGTCGAGTGAAGCCATGCTCCGAGTCTACGTTGAAAAAGGTGGTTGTTCTGGAATGTCCTACAAAATGGATTTCACAACCGAAACCAAA
>CBDUOS010000017.1:0-31196 GCA_965368905.1 uncultured Bdellovibrionales bacterium
GGATATGTCTTTTCGTCTGCGAGTTTTCTGAGTCCATTCTTAATGATGAAATCAAATGTAGAAGGGTCTGAAATCTCAGTGGCCACTGTTTTGGATTCGATTACTGAAATGTTACAAGTTTCATAAATGCAACCTAGACTTTGTTCTTGCGTCGAATGTTCGCGAGGCCTGTGATTCCAATCCACCATTTCTTCTTTGAGCTGAAGCTCTTCCGAGCTGCCCCCTTGCTGGTTGAACATGGCATAGGGGATTAGTGGGGTCACGCTTACTCTTTTTATTGCAATTTTTTCTAAACAACACACTGAAGAATTCTACAAGCCTTCTGGTGTGCTGTATAAAGTAAGTGAATTTTGTTTTTCTTGGGTAAGGAGTGGAGTTATAAGGCGGACGTAACCTCTAGTAAAGGAGAACTCAAGATGGTTAAATTGTTTTTGTTTTTTACAACCAGTTTTTTTGTTTATCAAGCTCAAGCCGACATCATTAAGTGCAACTACACCGAACCCTTCTATAGCACACAGTACAGTATGGCTCAGCAGTCACTCACTGTATTCGAAATGGACGGTAACACCACAGTATACAAAAACGTTTCGTTCCAAATTATGGGCGCGGGTCATTTTGAAATGTGGGATGCTGATAAGAATGTTTTGCAAGTGGTGACTCTTGACTTTGCAGGGTCTGACTTAATGAGTGATAAGGTGTACCCTTACTCGGCTACTGCAACCACAATTGTTAGTGGTATGGGTAACCAATTTGGTGGCTGCACTTCAAACTTTTTGCACGCTGATTAGATTACAAAAAAATATCTGTCGATAAGAGCGGCAGTAATAAGAAAAATCTTGGTGTCGGTGTTCGTTCGTGGGCTAGACCGAAGCCAAGATTTTCTTAAGAAACACTTCTGGTTATCGGAAAAATCAAAAAGTTTAACCTATCTAAAAACCCGAAGCCATTCAGTTCCACTGAGTGGAACACCCCTTGGACTGAATGGTCCTACCTCTAAGAGGAAGTTTTTTCGTCTAAAATACGTAAATCTGTCAGGAGTCGCTCCTGTAGCGAAGAGTTTTACATTTGTTGAACAGATTTCGACATATCTGTCATTGTGTTTTAAGGCAATGGATTGACTCCAGACCCCAGAAAAGTATCTTTTGTAAAGGGGGAGGAACATCTTTAACCTTTTCGCTATGCCACATATCAAATTTCAGTTGCTAACAACGACACAAGAACTAGAGAAGTACCAAGAGCTAACCGCGGAACGAGTGGGAGTGGAACTTCCTATGTCCTATCTATCCAAAGCTCGGGTTTTAGGATTAAAGGGTGAGGGCCCCCGTGCAATCTGCGGTGGTTTTACCATCGCTTCTGAGGGACCTCTACGCTGTTTGTCGCAAATTCCAGAACAAGTTCAAGAGGAAAACCCCATATTAAATCGCTTCAAAGATCAATTTTTTGAAATTAATGGAATGTGGTTGAATCGGACTTTGGCTCCGGAGAACAGCCGCTTGCAGTTGTATTTGCACTGCATGCGTGAGGCCTCACGACAAACTTTGCGAGGCAAATCAAAATACGTCTACGCCTACTGTGCAGAAAATAAAAAGCTGCGGGAGTTTTATCGAAACTTTAACTCATTGGAAATCTATGAGGGGCCGGTCAAACTGTTGCCCGGCATGAAAGAGGCGGGGCTTGAGCGAGTGGAAATGGGCTGCATGAAGAAACTGCCTTTGACAATTCTGCGCAATCCACTGTTTCTGGCTAAGAGAGCCAAATTTGTACCGACAAGTCCCTTGGTGGAATCTGTAAAGAAATTATCTAAAATTAAAGAGGGCTGGTTATGAAGTTGCAGAGTTTGGTTGATGAGTTCACTTGTGTGAAAATTGCCAACCAAGAAGACAATGCTGATATTTTAAATTTTATCGAACATATCTCAATGCAGACATCCGATGGTGGATTGGGTATCGATCGACTGCCAAACTTTTTTTCTTTGACGCGAGCTCAAGGTGAGAAATCATTCACCTTTTTATTTTTAAATGCCAACAAAACCTTGGGCGGAATAGGGTGCATTTCGTTAACGTCAATGCAAGTGAAAGGAAAAACTGAAAAATTAGGTTATTGCAGTGATTTGAAGTTTTCACGCAAAATTGACCGGCAAACCCGAATCGAGTTCTACCAATTTTACGAGAAGTTAATTGAGAACTTTGCAAAGATAGAAGAGTTGGATGGTTGCCAATATGTGCTTTCTTCGATTCTCGATGAGAATGTCGCGGCTAAGAAGTCGATTGTGCAAAAAGAGAGCAGGAAAAGTAAAGTACAAAGTTTACCCGTCTATCAGTATGAAAACATCAATGTGTTGGCGAAGTTGCCGTTTTGGATTTCCAATGCAACCGATGAAATTTGCACAGGTGATCGCGTGGGTAAAGAGAAGATCATTGCGTTTCTTACATCCAACCCTGAGGGCAGTGAAGTGGTTTGGACAGTCGAAGAGATTGCGCGGCGACAGAAGGTTGTGGGTTTTTCTTTTGATGACTTCCTGGTGCGGCTCAACGACCTTGGCGAAATCGAAGCCTGCACTCTTTTATTGAGCGATTATAGTTTCCGAAAAATGCGTGTCACCAGCATGCCTTGGGCCCTACGGATGAGTCAGATTTTGACTCCCATACTTGGGCAACCAAAAATTCGCGAAAATGAACCTCTCAAGGTTGGCTACTTAAGCTTTTTGAAAATCAATAAAAAAGCAGCGAAAGACCGGGCGCAAGTGATTCACAGTTTTTTGCAGAAAATCTTTTTTCAGCAAAGGGCATTGGCACGAGGCGATCGTTTTCACTTGTATAATGTGCAAGAGTCGATACAGCATAAAATCAAAACTCACCTCAGCGCAAAGGGGTACCTGTGCAACGCATTCAGTTCGACGGTCTATCAAATGACCACCGAGCCTGAGCCGCCGTTGCATTTGAAGTGCCAGGCGAATCGTTTGGATTTTGATGTCGTTTTCCATTAGCATCTATTGCTTTTTTTTATTCCTCTTTTTAGAATGACTTTTTAAAGGGGTGGGGGGATAGATGACCAACCGAGGTTTTTCGTTAATGGAACTGATGGTGACTGTGGCGATAATTGCCGCACTGTCTGTGATCGCGGTTCCAGCTTATAGAGGCTTCAAAGCGAAGGCGATCCAAAAAGAAGGATTCAATTTGTTGAATGGATACTACACCGCTGCTACAGCCATTCGAGCGGAATATGGGCTTTTTCCGGGGAACCTGGTGGCCACAAGCTTCGCCCCCGTTGGGTTGTTGAGCTACCGACTCCGGTCCAATGACAATCCCAACAATTTGCCTGGAGCCAACGCTTTCAACAATGACGATAATTGCTGGAACACGGATCAAACAGCTCAGACTTGCGACTGTGGTGGCAATTGCCCCAATTTTCGAACATGGGAAGAACCCGTGCCCGCGGGAGCTGTTGGTGTTCGGCTCGGAGTGGGCTGTGTGGCTTGTGCACCCCTATGCGCAATGGGGGGGATGGCGATTTCTAATGATACTTTTGTGGTGGGCATTGCTGGTGTTATTTCAACTACTTCGGTGAACACAGATCGCTATTTTATGAATGAGAAAAAAGAAATTGAGATGTGTTCCGACGGGCTTAAGTAGCGCAACGAGTCATTTATTGAAGCTTGGCCTTGTATAACTGATATGCGAGGTAGTGATTGACTCGAATGCAGGGTGCGGGTTCAATACTTTTTTTTACAGGACTGAAGAAATATTCGGGGGCTCGTGAAGCAGCAAGAATACCGTGATTTTAAAAAACGCCTTCCTAAGGACGCTCTCAAACCACATCGGTTTCGATTGGTTTTTCTATTCTCCGTTCAATTACTGGCTTTGACTTGTATCTATGGCATCGTCGCGATGGGGTGGCCTTGGTATTTGAACCTAGGCCTTTCGCTTGTCATTGGGTACTGTTGGGCCGTAGGTGGTTTGATTGGACATGAGCTCATGCATGGAGCCATTATTCGCAGTCGAAAATGGCAAGATATTTTGGGTTTCTTCTGTTTTATGCCATTTTTTATTTCTCCCACTTTTTGGCGTCACTGGCATAACAACCTTCATCACAGTTACACTCAGAAAGTGATCTGGGACCCCGATGCTTACCCTAACTATCGGATTTACAAGCAGAGTCGTTTTGTAAAGTGGATGTATAAGTATACGCCAGGTTCGGGTTATAAGCGCAGTTATCTCTACTTCTTTTATTGGTTTTCCTTTAATACGCAAGTGGCTCAATATTACTTTCGTTTTCGCAATCGAATCTTTGATAAATTGAACCATAAACGAGTGAATATTGAGCTGGCTTTAATTCTCTTGCTCCACGGAGCGGCTTTAATTGCAGTCGGACCAGCAAATTGGATCTGGGCCAGTGTGATTCCTTTTTTCATACAGAACTATATTCCCTTCTCTTACATTTCGACCAACCACAACCTGAGTCCGTTAACCAGTGAGAATGATCCACTTGTGAACTCATTAACAGTGACTAATCACCCCATCCTCGAGTTTCTACATGTGAATTTTGGCTATCATGTGGAGCACCACCTTTTACCAACTGTGAATGGCATTCACTTGAAAAAGGTCCATAAGATGCTGCTAGAGGAGTTTCCGGACCGATATCACTACATGCCTAAGTGGAAGGCCATAGTGGCTTTGTATAAGACAGCAAGGATCTACAAGAACAGCACGACTTTGATGAACCCTTTAACGGGAGAGACCTACCCGACCCTTAGTAAAACTGGGCCATCTAAAGCGACTATGAGCTCCTCTGAGGGGCTTCCGGGGGTTCCAATAGTCACGCCTGAATCTCCCTCTCAGATTGATTCTCGGCTTTAATTTTAGTGAATCATTTTCAGCATTTACATTTTATCGAGGGTTTTATTGACTTGTCGCATCAATAGCCGTACAACCGTTCATTCATAAACTTCTCAAGGAACGTTCCTATGCAGACATTTGACCAATACAATCTACCTGAGGCCCTGGGGCAGACACTCGAAAAAATTGGGTTCCATGAGCCAACGCCGATTCAAAAAAAATCCATTCCCTTACTTCAGCAGGGAAGAGATCTCTTAGCCTGTTCTGAGACGGGTTCTGGAAAAACCGCGGCTTACCTGCTGCCAATGGTTACGGCGTTGATGGAGAACCCAGATGCGCAAGGGATGGTCCTGGCACCGACTCGTGAGTTGGCACAGCAGATCTCTGAATTTCTGAAACAGCTATGTCCCGATGAAAGAGCGTTTCACACCACGCGTCTGGTGGGTGGTCAAGACATTCGCAAACAGTTCAAGTCGTTGCAGCGGAAACCTCGAGTGATCGTTGCCACTCCTGGGCGTTTAATTGATCATTTAAAAAGAAACACAGTGCAAATTCACAAGGTGGAGCACTTGGTTCTCGATGAAGGTGACCGAATGATCGATATGGGCTTTGCACCTCAGTTGCAACAAATTTTAAAATACCTTCCGGAGGAGCGTCAGACATCGTTCTTTACCGCCACTCTAGACGACAAGGTTAAAAGTTTAACTAAAAAGTATTTGAAAAATCCAGCTTTGGTGATGTTGAACGACTCACGACCTGTAAACAAAATTAAACAATCGGTGGTGCAAGTTGAGTTTAAAGACAAAGACGAATGTGTCTTGCACGAACTGACTCAGCGAGAAGGTTCTATCATTGTCTTTCTAAAAACCAAACACCGCACCGATCGTTTGAAAAAATATTTGTCTGAATACGGGTTTGAAGTTGACCAGATTCATGGTGGCCGTACTCAAGGGCAGCGCAATCGTGCCATCAAGGGTTTTAAGGCTGGTAAAAGCCGCATCCTCTGTGCGACTGATGTCGCCGCTCGTGGACTGGATGTTCCAGAGGTGGAGCATGTCATAAACTTTGACTTACCGATGCAAGATGAAGATTACGTGCATCGTGTTGGACGAACCGCGCGCAACGGAGCCGAGGGCGAGGCGATCAGTTTTGTGACTCCTGAAGAACATAACGACTGGAATCGCATCGCCAAAAAATATGCGATTCCCAATGTTCTGTTAGAACCCAATCAAAAACGCAAACCATCTCGCGGTAAGAAGAAGAAGTCTTCTGGACGTCGTCCTTTTGGTGGTAAGGGCAAGGGGCGCGGGCAAAGCAAGAACAAGCGGAAGTCGAAAGCCGGCTCAGCCCGCCGAAGACCTTAGGACTTGTTTGAATTATGGAAAAAATATTAGTTTTAGGAGCGTCAGGGCATTGTGGGAGAAAGGTTTCTTTGGAACTCTTGGCCCGTGGCTACAAAGTTGTGGTACTTTACCGCTCGTCACCACCTCAGTTGGATTCAACCAATGTAGAGATGGTCAAGGGAGATGCGAACCGTCGGGACGATTTAGAGAATGCAATGCGTGGAGTCTCTGGTGTTGTTAACTGTATCGGATTTGGAAAAGGTACAGGTGGTCCAACCACATTTTTTTCAACGGTAAACAAGACTCTTTTAGAGACCATGCGACTCAGCGGAGTGAGACAATTGGTCACAATGTCAAATGTGGGCGTTTTCAAAACAGGCAATCGATTGATTTACGGATTTTTGGTTCCCATCTTTATGAAGTGGTTGCAGTTTATCATAGATGATAAAGAAGTGATGGAAACAGATTTGCAAGAGAATAAAGAAATCGACTGGGTTTGTCCGCGCTTTCCCAATATTGTTGATGGAGAATTGAAAACAGTTCGATCGGATACAAATGGTAAATCCATTTCTCTTTCAATAACAACAGAATCAGTCGGTCGGGTAATGGTTGACCTGCTTGAAGACTCCAATACAGTTCATAGTTTTCCATGTTTTAGCAATTAAGGCCTTGAGTGAATGAGATTAAATTTGGCTGCAGAAAAAGGCTATCACTTGACCCTCGTCGCACAAAATGAAATCACTTTATTGGATGTCTTTGTCGGGGGAACCTGTAGCCGAAAAAAGTTTGATTGAGTTAGGCAACCACCTGGACCTCAATGTTTTTTGTAAAACCATTGTTAGTTATATCTGTTATCAAGAAATGGCAAAAAGAAAAAAAAGTATAAAAAATATTTAGGATAACGGATGTTAGGCCACATTTTTTAATTTGTAAAAACTTAGACGCCCTCGTTCAACTTTGTCAACGAGCTTTTGGTCGCAAGCCCTCGAGAGAAGGCGTTGCACATTAGAACGGGACATCTCCAAAATCTGACAGGCTTCTTGGGTTCTGAATTGATGTCCTTTGATAGAATCTCTAATTTTTCTAATCTGAATTATTGTTTTATCTGTCTTAATTTGCTCCTGAGGAACTCGAACTCCATAAGACCCAATAACCTCAAGGTAGTAACTACCTTCAAATTCTTTTAAGATGAATGGAATATTTTGATTGCGAAAAAATAAACGCAACCGGCGAATGTTTTGATGAACTCGGTTGATAGAAGTGTCAGGACAGAAAAATTCACCAGGATACAGTTTCGCGAATACGGAAAGAGTTGGAATCTTTTGGTAAAAATCCTGATTGAGAAGAACCATGAGTTTATGTAGTACAGTTCCCGGGGGTAATATGACCTTTCTCAAGTTATTCTTACCAGATTCCAAGTCTAAAAAACCAGTAGCAGACCGTAGATTACGAATCCAATGAGAGGGCAAGTCCGATTCATTCAAGTGATACATAATTTTTCTTCTATAGGAAAAGAAGGGGGTGCCAAAGTATAAGGAGTTGAGTCGATGCTTGTCTTTTTCAATAATCGCTTGATAAAAATCCAAATCTCGCCAAGTTTCCCAATGTTTAAATTGTAAAGATTTTTTGCGAACATTATCAAAACACGTTGAGATTTTTCCGGATTTTATAGACTCTGCGATAGCCAACCACTTTTCGGCAAATAGATAGCCAATGTTGCTAGAATCAAACTGATATTTTGAAAGGGTTTGCTTTAATCGCTGAATCGCTTGTGTAGGATTCTGTGAGTGATGGATGTCAATTTGAGCTAACATCTCTTGACTATTCAAGTACAGTTGAGCAGAGTTCTTGGTGTGGGTTTTTTTTGCGATTTCAAGTAATAAGGTTTCGGCTGCATCAAACTGCTCATTCCCTATGTAGCCATTCGCTAGATTGATCATACCCACCAAATATGAGTAATCATTTGGGTTGGTGTATTCCAAATAGGATTCTAGTTCAGGGATCGCCAAAGCGTCGTTCCATTGTGAAAAATAGTTAAAGGCTTTTTCAAGAAAGGCTTCTGGATGGTGCTCAGGGTTGATTGGTTTCAATAGTTCAAGAGCTTCTGAAGGAGAACCAAGCCCCCTTATGCTGGCGGCATACTCAATAATTTCTGCAGGAGTTGCTGGTTCATGTACTATAGTTTTTGGACGAATGTAAGGGTTGAGAATTTTTAAAGCTAAAGTAAAACAGCGAATTCGTCTTGCGAATTTTGCAAAATCATAAGCATCTGCCCTTTTTATTTTTTTTAGATTCAACTGTCGGAAATACTTTAGAACTTTCCTCTGGTCACCCATCTTTATAGCTTGGTCAATTTCATTCTTTAGTGTATGAGTCATCAAACAACCTATCGGCAGTAATCTTTAATGTTAGAGAACATTTGTACGGCAGAAAGATGTAAAGAAGATTCTTCATCACTGGGTTCCGGTCCAAGTCCTATAAAAACAGAACCACTGATAGTAGGCTTAAAAAACAGAGTGACATAGTACCCATCATCAAAAGCTTCCACTAAGATTTCACCTTCGATTGCATTGGGCTGCCAAGGAATTTCTGATTTACCATTATTTAAATCTACAAATGCTTGAATGATTACATTGTCATCCAATGCTGGCATAATCCGAAGACGGTGTTTTGAATGGCTTTGTACTAAAACGACAAGTGCATACTTCACGCCAGCTTGCATATTAACCAATTGTCCCAATCGGCTCCACTCTGCCGCAGCTGGATTTTTTACCAATAGGTATTTGGGAAATTTGTAGAGTCCACCACCCAATTGAATATCTAATGTATCGTCTGTATTGGGTGGAACTATCGAGGTACCATTGTGAACGTGCCATTGGTTTGATAAAAAATCGAAGGGGTCTCGTAAAGTTTTTCTTGCAACAACTTCATTCCTCAAACTCTTGCCATTCGGACAAAGTTTTTGTAGAGCATCAAATGCGGTATCTATCGAAGTCCTGTTGAAGGATTGTCCAGAAACTTTCACTAATTCTACATTGCCATCTAACGGGAAATTTTGAATTTTCTTAGGTTTAATATTTTGACAATCACGTCGAATTTGATGAGCACCCACTCCTTTGCGAACAATGATTAAGTCTGATGGGGGTGGAGAATCAATGAGTTCTTCTTGTATGCATTGAAAGTCAGAATTATTGTATTCATAAGTAACTAGTTTGCCGGGATAGCCTTCTCCATTTCCTTCCAGTTCGGTTGATGGTTTGGAAGAGCCACCAATGTTGTCAGAATGAGGGGAAGAACAGTTTTGAAAAAGTGAGACCAATATAATGAAACCAAAACTATAACCGAAAATTTTCAGTAAACTTTTGAAATTCACTATTGCCCCCAAGTACAAGTGTTTATTATCATTATAATATATTTTAAATTCTAGTGGTTATTTTTCATTTCTGCTGTATTAAAATGAAACGTATTCGGGAGTAATCAATACCTTCATCGAGAAGTTATAGTTCAGATTTCTTTAGTCCCCTTTTTTTATAAATAGAAAAAGTATTAAAAATCAGAGATCACCCCATCACTTCCACCAAACTTCGATATATTCATATTCAACTTTTGCATTAAGGACAGGTGATAATTTTCAAGACGAGTTGCATTGAGGTTCAAGGCTCTACCTGTCGTGATTTTCCCCCCTCCTTGCCCAGCGATGATCAGCGGAATATCTGAATCTGGATGGTCACCGCCCGTTGTATTTGAACCAGACCCTAAGTGCAAAATTGAGTTTTCTAGCAAGGGACCAAACACATCTTCAGTGTTTTTCATTTTACCTATTAAGTAAGCAAACTGATTGGCAAACCAATCATTGATTTTGAATGCGTCAGTGTAATTATCTGAGAAATTTCCGTGTGAAGCTTGATGACTGTCAAACTGATTGGCTCCAGCGAAATCATATCTTCTATTGTTGAGTTCGTAGTCCATCAAATAGGAAACAACTCGAGTTTGATCACATTGAAATGCAAGTACAATTAAATCGAGATTGGCTTTTGTCGCATCAGGAAATGAGAAATTAGAACGTGGTTCTGTTGAGTTTTGACAAGATTGTGGACTCTCAGTGGACGGTACGGGATCCTCAGTTTGAAGGCTTTGTTCGACTTGGCGAATTGATGTGAGATATTCATCGATTTTAATCTTATCTAAAGATCCTAGTTGTTGAGATAGTCGGTTGGCTTCTATAATAACAGAATCAAGAATACTTTTCTTTTTGTCCACTCGACTCATTTTTGAGTTCGGGTTGGGGGTAGTTTCTCCAGGCAACCCTCCAAAAAGTTCTTTAAAAAAAACTGATGGATTGGAGAACCTTGGGCTAGGAGTCGTTGAAGTTTGCCAAGATAGATAAGTTCTATAATCAGTATCGTAATCAGCTGTACCACTATCGAAAGGGGCAAATCCACTGGGCGTTAAATATATAAGTGGATTTGACTTCTGTCCTTTTAAATAGTTTGCAATTAAAACATCAACTGATTGCAAACTAGAAGTTGGAGCAAAAGGTCCTTGGTTTGCATTTTGTGTTGAAAGAGTAAAACTAGGTGTTTTAGAGCGCCAATTCATTCGTGCACCCGTTAAGTAGCTAGCACATGCTGCCGCATGATCATTTCCCGCATCACCATAAATATTGTATTGAGACCAATGGTTACGCAAACCACCCATAAGCAAAAGATCTTCTCGAAAGTTTACAAGTTTAGTGCCAGATAAACCTTTAGGGAAAGTAAATTGTGTTCCAATCTGAGAGGCTTTCCAAGGGTTCAATCTTGGATGAATGCCATGAGGAAAATACAAATAGGCAACCCGCAATGGTGGTGAACTGGCCTGAGCTTTTGCCATTGCTGGAATCATTGCATCTAAAAATGGAAGTGCAATAGCTATGCTGGATGACTTAATGAATGTGCGACGTGAAAGCTTTTTCTTCTTTATAAAGTACATTTTACTCACCCCTCTCATACATAAAGGAATCACTAGAGATTATTTCAAAGATAATATCTTCCAATGTTCCATCGCCGGCTCGATTAACTATTTTTTCAATTGTACATGAATCAAAATCTTGTAGATTTCTACCCAAAGCAAAAGTGCTTAGTTTCTGTATAGCGCACCTTTTATAATTACGGTCCACACTAAGTAGTTCTGCTAAATCTCGGACGTTTGAAAATGTATCTCCACTAAGAAGTTCACCTTGAGTGTCTAACGGAAATCCTTCATCATCTAAAGTTCGAAACTGTCCTGCGGCATTAAAGTTCTCCAAACCAAAGCCAGGAGGGTCCATGACCTTGTGACAGCTTGCACATTGAGGTTTGGAGCGATGTTGTTCAAGTCGGTCACGAATACTATCCTGACCATTTGGAGGTGCAAGAGCTGTGATTCCATCCGGGGGACTTGCGATTTCAATGCACTGCAAATTGAGTGCAACAAAAGCTCCACGACGCACGATCGAGGTTCCTGAGGAGTGTGAAGTGCTGGTTAGTATACTACCATGAGTTAGAATGCCCAATCTTGAAGTTGAAGAGAGGTCGACTTCTCGGAAGGATGCGTCGAATGACCCTGGAATGTTATAATATTTAGCAAGATTTCTGTTTAAATACGTTTTGGGTTTAGTTAAAAGCATTGTGAGATTTCCATTTTCTTTAACAAGAGATTGAAAATACAAACGAGACTCAGTAATCATATCTTGTCTAATTAATTCGTTAAACTCTGGAAATAAAGATGGGTTTGGAGTTGCTGATTTAAATTTATGTAAACCAAACCAATATGAGAAAAAATTTTCACTTAAGTGTGTTACCGCTTTAGGATTTTGAAGTAATCTATGAATCTCACTTTTTAGTTCTTGAGAATCATCCAATTGTCCTGTTATTGACTTATTTAGAAGGGTAGAGTCAGGGACGTCGCCCCATAGAAAATATGAGATTCTTGATGCCAATTCGAAGTTATCAAGTTTTTCTTGGACTGTAACGTCATTAGGTTGAGATAGGTGGGTATTGCGGTAAAGAAACTGTGGTGAAATTAAGATGCTTGAAAATGTCAGTTTCATAGCTTCAGTTTGACTCATATCTTGTATGATTAGTGACTTATTATAACTAATGAGATGATTGATTTCTTCTACCTTGGCGGGGCGTCGAAAAGCTTTCTCAGTGAATAATTGTAAAGCTGTAATTCGACATGCATCGAGATTTAGATCACAGTCTACAAATTTTTGAAGTAAGTTATTGCTGCTAAAAAGTGTGTCAATGACATTTAGTGCAGATTCCAAGTACCAGTCCATATGCTGATTTGAAATCTTTAGTTTAACAGCTGTGTTTGCAAATTCAGCGACCTCTTCTGGTGGAAAGTTCGGATCAATTGGAAGATTAATTCCGAGCACTGATCTAATTGTATTCCTGTATTCAAAGTAATTTAATCGATGCATTGCTACGGAACCTACATCGGGTGAGTTCTTACAAGCCAATTCTTCAAAGTCACCTTCCTCATAATTTAAAGCGAAAGCAATTGCATGAATATCATTTTTGGACAAATTGGTGATGATCCTCATCTGTGGAACTGACTGAATGGCGGAAAATATGTCATTGGCACTTCGACCTTTTTTCGTGGAGCTTTCAGTAGGACCATGACATTGTGAGCACTTGTTATCATACAGCGTTTTACCTAAAAAGAATAATTCTTGTTGTTCTGTTAGGTCTGTTGGTTCTATAAAAGTTGGCAAAATTGATTGAGTTGATGAGTGTATAGGGGCACAGTTATTATATAGGGTTAAAGTATACCCGGATAAAAAAAATAATATCCATTTTGAAAAATAATTTAGATTTCCCATAATTATATTCCCTTAACTAATCCTTCATTAAGTATAATGAATTAAATAATTTTAACCGCTGAGAAATCTGGGCAGAAATAAGAGTTATATAGCCCTCTATTAATTCTGATTGCAGCAGTGAATCAAACTGATACAAATGACTTTTTACTTGTGATTACATTTCTTATTTGACTCATTATTGTAAATGTAAAAGCGATTTTCGAAAGGCATTTCATTTTTGAATAATGCAAAAGCTAGAAAATCTTGATTTGGGTTCTTAGGTAATAGCTGCCTTACATCATAAATTTTGGGGCAAACCCTTGCTGAAATAAGTTTACAGCTTTCAGTAGGTCGGGCAATGGTTGATCTGCTTAAAGACCCTATGCAGTTCATAGTTTTCCATGTTTTAGCAATTAAGACCCTGAGTGAATGAAATAAAATTTGACCTCTTGTGAGTTGCACCCTTTGTATGACATCTTAAGAAGTGAGACAGATTGATCTCAAATTTGATTAGCACATTTCAATATTTTGAAACAATTATTTATTTTGTTCTTTCCTTCTCTTCAGTGTTCGTACTTTAACCTCCTTTCTTTTTTGAATGATGGCCTCTCTACGGCCGTAATAGACGTCATCTGGGTTCACGTTACCAAGCGACTCGTGATACCTGCTCGTGTTGTAATGGTTGATGAACGAGGCGATCTCGCCCTCAAGCTCTGATGGCGACTGCCAAGTTATAAGCTTCACCTGAGTTTGTAGAGAACGATGATAGCGTTCGATTTTTCCATTGGTCTGTGGGTGGCACGGGCTTGCCAAAATGTGATTAATTTCTTTGGCCTTTAAATAATTCCCAAAATTATCAGAGATCAATGCAGACATTATATCACCTGAGATCTGATCAAGCCTTTGGCTTTGAGATGACGAAATACAGTCATCTCTTCGACTGAAAAACCTCTGTTCTCAGTTATAAAACTACTGATCTCACGCGACGACCACCCAGGGTTTTCACTGGTCACTTCATCAATAATTTTTCTTTCATTTTCAAGAACCTGTTCTGCAACGGCCCTTTTTAAAGCATTCACTTCACTTTTTAAATGTTTGACCTCATCGCTTGTGGCATCTCTCTTAGTATCCACTGTTAGACCATTTTTTTCCTGAATCAAGGAAAGCCTTGGACCACTTGTAATAGGGCACCGTTGGAAGATTTTCTCTTCGGCACAATTCTTTGACCGGAATGGTTCCACGTAAACCCTCTAGAACAATCCTGATCTTTTCATCTGAGGAATATCTCTTCCTGGTGGCCTTGCGAATTACTCTAACTACATCTTTTGACATTTTAAACTCCTATTCGCCCCCAGCTGGGGCATTATAACGGAGCTCAATCGATATCCAAAATGGATCTCTAACCCACTGGAAACTATATATTAAATCCAGTTAGGCTTTGTCCCAAAGCTTATGATGTCGGACAACCATTTTGTTGAGGTGGGGTTTCACATTCATATGAACAAAAGGAAAAACACAAAAGGTATCAGATTGTGAGATATTCTCTTCTATAGATTCTTTAGAAATAGCCCCCTCTTCGACAATTTATAAAGTCTTTAGCAGGTCTTTAGACCTTTTGCTGGTATCACTGCACCATAAATAGAGAAACACGACTGGGCAAAGGGTGTGGCAGGACTTTTGAAATTCGCAAAATCAGATGAAAATAACAGTATGAAATCATGCGTCATTTGTCTATTGCTACTCGTTGTAGGGGTCGGGTGCTCCTCAAAGATCAAGGTGAACAGTGAGCCCACAGAGGCCGTTGTGAATGTCTTAGTCGGTGAGAACAAAGACAAAAAAAGTCTGGGGCGAACACCCATAGAAATGCCGGTTAGTGAATTTGAGCAAAAGGTGGGGCCACAATCCAGCGAAAATCAATTTTACACCATCGAGTTTACTAAAGAGGGCTATGAGGGAGAGATCTTAACCATTCCTTTTGCTAGCTCTGGAACACTTTTAACGGAATTGAATATCAAATTAAAAAAAGCTCCGGATAAAACTGAAGAGAATGAAGCCGAGCTCACTAAGGCGCAGGAGATTATCAACAGCTTATTTTTGGCACAGAAGTTTGCCATCACCAAACAATTCGAGCGGGCATTGATCGAGCTGGATAAAATTATTGAAGAGCATCCGACATTCGCTAGAGCCCTGTCGATGAAAGGATCAGTTTACTTTGCGCAAAAAAATTACCAAGAAAGCTTGAAGTGGTATGAAGCAGCTCTCAAAGCTGATCCACAGCTTGAAGAGACTGTGAAGCTGGCTTCGAAAGCGCGAGAAATGATCTCTGATGACGGTCGTAAGCCGGCAAGTCGGAGAAGATAAGTATGCTTCGTTTGTTTTTTCTCACCCTTATTTTGCCATTCTCTGTTTTAGGACAGACTAAAGATACCAAGTCCTCACTGTCGCCCGATGCCTTGAGTGCAAAAGCTCTCCTTGAGAACATTGTGGTTCGTCGCTATACGCAAGATCTTTCCACTCGCTTAACCCCAGATCTTTTTTCAGTGGGAGCCGAGATGGGGATTCAACTCATTGAGTTCGGTGAGGTTAGAGCTCAGGAGCCGATCAGTGACTTGATGTTGGGAGTTCTTGATCCTGAACAGCTCACTGAAGAGATTGCTGGACAACAAGGGGCCGCCGATCTGCTGGGTACTTTTCTAAGTCAGTATCGAATCGAGAGTGTGACCCTATCGGTGGGGCTGCAACCCAGTGTTTCGAAAACGAAGAGAGAAGAGATCACCAGTTGGCTAGAAGAAAGAGTTCCCAAAGAGTTTGGGGCAAAATCAAAAGCTATGGTGAACTACATAGAGAAAACGACACCAGCCCAAGATCCAACAAAAACACCCTTGGATTATCTTCACGACTATCAAGATTTGGTCGGCCAGTTGGTTTTGGCATTGGCCTTAATTATTGGAGCTCTATTTCTTGGTTTCTTGGCACGACCGAAAAAAGCCCAGACAGAGCCAACAGAGAAGAAGGCGACCAATGGAGAAAACAATATCAAGCATGCTCAAGCTTTGGCTGAAGAAAAAGCCAAGCAGCGCTCGCTAGCGATTGAGAAGAAGCAAAGAGATGAAGATAAAATTCGGCAAGACATCGTTGAATTGGTGTCACAAATCCAAGAAGTTCTGCCTAAGGCATCAGACCACTTTGAAGGTTTGGTTCGAAAATGGTGCCAATTGGGTGAGTCGGGTCGCTTTCGTTTGGTCTGCTTTTCAGAGGCTGTCAGTAAGGACTTAGGGAAATTACCCATTCCGGTGGACGCCATGAAAGAAATTAAAAGAATGTTTGAGCAAATGCCACAAGTGAAACCTAAGGAGAAAAGGGATACCTTAGAGAAAGTTTACTGGGATCTCCTTACTGTGATCAATCTTGGAATTGAGGGTTTGACCGAGCCATTCTCCTATTTGGGGCAGGCCAATGTGGAGACCGTGCAGTCTGTGTTGATGGAGAAAAACTCAAAAATGAGAACCTTGGTGGCACTCTATATGCCGGAACGTTTACGCCAAGAGTTTGTGTCTTCTTTGGACGATGAAAAGAAAACGGAACTCCTTATGAATGCTGCTGATTTGCAAGAAGTCTCTGCGAAAGATTTTAAAAGCTTGGATGATCAATTGGGCTTTCAAATTCAAAAAATGGAAAGCGGAGGAGAGGACACCGTTCGTCTGGAAATGACATTGCACAAGATTGTTTCCGGATTTAGCCTGCGTGAGCAAATTCACAATTTAAAGAAAGTTCCAGCCGAGAAATTGAAGGTCTATAAGCAAACCACACCAAATTTGGCTTTTCTAGACGAATGGCCTGAGAAGGAGTTGAGAAAACTTCTATCAGAGGCCAATTCTGACGAAATCGCAATGTACTTGCGGGTTTTACCGGAGGCGGGAGGGAAATTGCTTAATCTTTGCCCTCCACTGACAGCCCAACTTGTCAAAGACGAGTTGAAACGAGACAGTGACTTGAGCGATAATGAGATGAATCGACTTTTGGAGAACCTACTTGATAAAATGGTCAACTTGCACGAGCTTCGCGAAATCAATTTGCAGAAAATGTTTGCAAACATTGATTCACCCTCGGCTTCGGCCGCCTAAAGCCCTATCATACCTTTGTATCGTCATATCCTTCTGCTGCCTTTCGCAAACAGTGGAGGCCCACTGGCGATGGGGACTGGGATTCGGATTCGGTGGTAGTGGAATTAAAAAACAAACTGATTCACCCACTCTGGGCTTGGTGACAGCAGAGAAAAGTGAAGGCTTTGGAATGCTCCACTTATTTGCTGAAAGAACATGGGGGCCTCGTTTTTTAGTCGGAATTGAGCATTCACGTGGTTTTCGCATGGGACCATTCTCAGCCGGTGTTGGTTTCACTAGTGCGATTCTGCGTTGGTTTTATTTGGGGCCAGCTCCAGAGTTGGTCTATGGTGACACTGAAAAGACCCACTTATTTGTTAAACGTTGGTCACCCTATACTGGTGGCACCTTTGGAGTGGCTGCAGGAACCATTAAACGGGAAGGCGATCAAGTTCCAGAGGTTTCGTCCTCTGGGGTTCATTTTGGTTTGAAGAATGGAATTGATTACTCTTATTCGCAAAAGATGCTTTGGCGTTGGGAGATTTCTTATCAGTCCACATTTTTTCAAGATGCGGTTCGCCCGGCCACGATGACCGAATTCAGTCTTTGGATGGGACTGATTATGCCTCTTTTCTAAATATCTTCTTTTTCTTGTATCGGTGTATGGGTGACCCTGGGGTCATAAACCCGAATCACAACTCGTCGGTTTTTCGCTTGGTTTTCTCGAATGGCTGAGCCATTTTTGTTAAACTCTTTGGCAATCGGGCGAGTTTCACCCCAGCCAATGATTGTCAGAGCGTCTTGCGAATATCCCTTTCTTTCAAAAATTTGTGCAATCCGTGCGGCCCGCAAACCAGAAAGTTCCCAGTTACTGGCAATGATACCATGATTGATCGGAACACTATCGGTGTGACCTTCGAATAGAAAGCGATAGGAACGTGTTTTGTCGCGAATGACAGTTGCTAGCTCTTGCATCAGTGCACCGGCATCATCTTTGACACGAAAATCTCCTGAATCAAAGAACATCGTTCCTTGAAATGTCATCGTGACCCCTTGCAGGCTAACGGTGACTTGCACCTTTTCGGCAATCTCTTGTTTTTCCAGAAACTTTTTGATATCTCCGGCCAACTCTTCATAAGGGTTTTCTAGCTGTCCACCAAAGGCCATAACAGCGGTTTTGCGGATCTCTTCCATTTTTTGCGCATCCGGTGTCGACATACTCGACAACAAAGCAAAGAACCCCATCAACAGAGTCATCAAGTCGGCGTAGCTGACAAGCCATGGTCCTT
Organism: uncultured Bdellovibrionales bacterium; assembly: GCA_965368905.1. Lineage (GTDB taxonomy): Bacteria > Bdellovibrionota > Bdellovibrionia > Bdellovibrionales > JAGQZY01 > JAGQZY01. The sequence goes on from CBDUOS010000017.1 coordinate 18,397, forward strand.
CACCTTCTTCGACAGAGGGCTTTCGGGGTGGTGGTCCCAGATCCTCAGCCGCAAAAATGTCTTCTGGCTCTTCAATAGGAGTGATTTTTTCAGCGGCTGACAATTAGGCGGCCTCCGCTCTTTTTGGGCGATCCGAAGGTAACAGGTGACTGCGCACCATTTCTTCCACCACCAATGGGTGTTTTTTTAATCGGATCAGTTTCACACCGTCGATGACCATTTCGCGAATGGATGCGTCGGTTTTATTAAGTTTAGACAAGTTTTCACCAATTGGAAGAAACACAAAGTTGGCCAGGGCGATTCCGTAAAGAGTGGCAACTAGAGCCACGGCCAAAGCAGGACCCACTTTACTGAGGGCTTCGGCGCCACCCAAACTTTGCATCATAGCGATCATCCCAATCACCGCACCGAGAAGCCCAAAGGCGGGTGGAAACTTGGATAGTGTTTTGAAAATTTCGGCATCTTCTTCGTGGTGATCATATATAGAGTTGGCTCGTTTTCGTAAAATGACATCCATTTCTCTGGGGTCAATGCCTCCGTCGATTTGCAATTGGATTGCTTCTTTTAAAAAGAAAGTTTTTAAGCCATCCACATTGTCGCGTAGAAAATTGTCATCTTCGCGATATCCTGTGGCCAAAGAAATGATTTCATCTAATGCGACGGCAACATCTTCATTTTTGAAGATCACTCGTTTCAAGAAGACTTTTAACAATTGAAGAATTTTTTTGGCTGAAAAACCAATCAAAGAGGCGGCCAAAGTTCCACCAAAGACGATCATTGCCGCATGGTAGTCCAAAAAAACATAGTACGACTTGGTCGAAGTTAAGGCGGTTGCAAGAGCCACCCCAATCGCAAGAATAATTCCTATAAGAGCTGAAAAATTCATTAAAACCTCAACATCAATTGCACAGAAGAATTCATTCCCTCTTATGTTTTCTATCGGAGTTTTCTAAGTTTTTCTTTACTGACGGGCGTCCGAAGTGGGTTGACGAAAGGCGGGAACAATCTCGGACTTAGGTCGATAATAGAGCGTAAAGCCTGCATAAATTTTGTCGGGATTACGAATCAACTGGAGATTGTTCTTCCAGAGAGAAGACCAATAGCGAGGTGAATCGTAGAGTTTACGAGATATATTCACTAGAGTGTCTCCGCGACGGATCAGATAGGGCTCGCCATTTTTTTCGATGACAATAAAAGGCACGCCGTTGAGAACCAGGGTGCTGCCGATCACCAAGCGATTGTAGTTTGCGATGGTTCTTTGGTTGTCATGGTAAATGTCGCGCCAGCGAAAGATGTCTCCGTACTTGGCAAAAGCAATTTTCATTAGAGTGTCACCATTTTTCACTTCATAGTGGAGGGTGGTGGTCCCGTCTTTGGCGTAACGTGCTTGGTGAGCGGCTGGCAGACGTCCTCTGTTGGTCCAGCGTCGACGTCCTGAAAAGGGATGGCGAACTTCAGTGGGTTGTTGAGCATGCTGGGCGGGTTGGCGACGGTAGTGACGATTTTCGGGGTGCTCGATTGATTGGTTGTCGGCGACTTGAATCGGGGCGGGCGACTCTTCTGTGACCAACTGACCATTTTCGATGGCCAAAATATTTTCAGCAATGTCGACTGGCAAGGGAACAGTTTGGTTGCGAATGGCTGCAGTTCCACGAAACGCACCAGCAGGCAGTTCCTTCCCAGAGTCATCAAAGAAATTACTAATCGTTGAACAGCCCATTAGCAGGGATGTGCTCAGCAGTGTATAAAAAAATTTGTTCATTAATTTTTCGTACTTTGTTTCCATACTATCGCCTACAGACTGTATCGGAATGCTACAGAATAAAATGATAGGACTTAAGTTTAGAGTCTATAGCTCATTATTAATAATCAGCTGAGATCCATACATAAAGACAGCGGCTCCGGTGTTGCCCTTTAGCATATAGCGTTCACCTGAGTTGATGGTCAGGCTTCCTGTACGAAGGATTTCGACAAACCCAGTGCCGCCTCCAGTGAGTGTTGAACCAGCGATGTCGGTGATGCCCGCTAGTCCGGAGTCGTTCACACCGGCAACCCCAAGGTTGACCGATTGGTTGGAGTTCATTGAAACCTGCCAATAGACATCAGGATTGTTAAAATCATTCAGGTTTATAAAACTTCTTTGATCATCGAAAACAAAGTTGGAGGCCGGAATAATAGAACCCAACGATGTTCTCCATGTGGTTTGGGCTTTTTGTAAATTCACTAGGCGAACCCATAGTCCAGCTTTGTAAAGACGGGCGTTTCCAGAACTGCAATCGAACTGACAACGCAAACTGATACCAAAGGCTTGGCTTTCATTGCTATCATCAAAGTTATTGTGAGTGTTTTGCAACGGCACTCGCACGGCGGTGGGAGTGGTCTGACCAAACTCTGTTACACTTCCTTCGACTATGGAATCTAAATCGATATTGTACAATGCCACTTCACCAATAACTCCGGCCTCGCTGGCGACAACGACTTCAAGGGCCCAAGGATCGAGAGGAGCAAGGGAGACAAGTGCCGCAGTTTCGCGAATATACGGAAGGCTTGATGTCGTCAGGCTCACAGTTTCCGAATTGGACTGTGCGATGTGACCCAGTATGTCTTCTAAAGAAGAGCCTGAATCCGAGCTCAAGAGCGGAATGTAAATGGATGTTTTGGAGGCGTCGGTTTGGTTGACGATCACTCGGGCCTGGGTCACTTCAACATCCGAATCGGCGAGGGTCTGCTCAACTTGCACGCGCCAAGTTTGAGATCCTGCTGCAGGAGTAAAGCTTTGTGATAAACGAGTGGGATCGGTGGTGTTAGAGGGAACTGTGATCGATACGATAGTGGCATCAGTGGCATCGACGATATCGACTGTGTGCGAAACACCGTCGAGATTGGTTGCGACAATTTCAAAATTGTAGGTGATGGTTCCATCATACTCGTTGGTGTCAAAGTTTGTGGTCGTGCGATCGAAAATCTGGGTTCCCAAGCTGGCTGAAGCGACAGGGCGATCCAAGAGCTCCACTGGAAAGCTCAATTCCATCACTCCTGTTTTCAGCAAACTCACCGATGAAGACTCCGGTGTGAGAACGCCTCCGGCGAGTTCGGCCACCACTTTATAGTAATAGGTCTCTCCAGGAACAGCCGTGGAGTCGGTAAAGCTATTGGTGACTGTTGTTCCAATGGGTCCGAAATTGCTACTATTGTCCAGTGAGCGCAGAACGTGATATTGGGTGGCACCACCGTAAGCCGTCCAACTTAAATCGATATCGACATCGTTATTCACCGCTGCTAATCCTGTGGGAGCAGAGACTAGGGAAATATTCACTTCATTGGAAAACGCTGAAGGTGTTGTAAAATCATTCAATGCACGAATCACATAGTAGTAGGTTTGGCTGGCAACGCCGGTGCTATCAGTATAAGTGGTTGTATTGCCGAGGACAGAGCCAATCATTGTATAGCCAGAGCCTGAAGTGGTTGAACGGTGAATTTCATAAGTGGCAGCTTGCGGCACCGGAGCCCAATCCAAATAAATGTCGGGAGTGGCATCCGCTGAGATTGTCACCCCTTGAGGCGCGTTGATCACGGTGCCCGTTCCAATCAGAACACTTTGCGCCGATTGGGGGAGTTGCTCACCCGAAGCTGCGACCGGTTGATAAGCATAATAGTAGTTAAAATTGGGATCGGCCGAAGTGTCGAGGTAATCGGTTGCAACGACGCCAGTGGCGATCACTTCATAGTTGTATTTGTTGGTGGTTCGTAAGATGTCGTAGGTGTTGGCATTGGTCACGGGGTCCCAATCCAACTGAATTTCTGTACTACTCACGAAAGACACCGTCGGAGCAGGCGGAGTGGCCATCGGTCGCACACTGAGGATTGATGATGGGCCTGACTCAACAGATCCATTGATTGCTGTGATTTGAAAATAGTAAATTTGCCCTGGTGTGAGTCCTGATACACTGACGTTGCTATTCGATGAGATATTGAAAAGTTGTGTGTAGGGGCCACCAATATTCGTGGCTCTATACACTCCGTAGAGATTGGCCTCGGATGATTGGATCCAAGACAAGGTGACATCGATCCCTGTGGAATTGTTGACGACAGTCAGTCCTTGTGGAGGTGTTGGAACCACACCAGGAGTGACTCCTTGAGTGGGAAGCGATGTTGAGCTTCCAACACCAGCGTAGTTGTGAATCACCCGGTAAAAATAAATTTGTCCATTGACGGCTGTGGCATCGGTGTAGCTTGTAGTAGCCAAACCAGTGACCAAAGACGAATAACTTACATTGTCCGTGGAGCGTTCCAGATCATACGAGGTGACGCCGCCGGAGGCGGACCAATTCAAATCAACAAGGTTGTCACCCACTGTGACAGAGGGAGGGGTGACAGTTCCCAAGGTCGCTGCGGCAAAGGGAGTCGATAAAAAGGGTGATCCTCCGACTGTGGCTTCGACCTGCAAGTAGTATTGGGTTCTTGCTGTTAGGCCAGTGACTGTGGTTGAGGCACCCGTTGTTGTTTTTGCTAGGGTATAAGGGCCACCCGGAGCTGTAGCCACTGAAATATTATAATTTGTTGCACCCGGAACGGCGACCCATTTAAGGCCCAAAGAACTTGGAGTTTGTGAGATGAGACTGAGACCTCCCGGTACGTCAGAATCGGTACGTCGGCCACTGGCTATGGAAGAAGGTTGCCCTTCGGTGAAGTCGGCAAACAAAGGTGTGACTCTATAGTAATAGGATTCTGCTGTAACGGCTGTCGAGTCGGTGAAAGTGTTGGTTGCTGGAACTCCCAACGTCGCCCAAGAATTACTGCCGTCAGGACTGCGTTCGACTCGGTAGGTGGTGGCGCCGACAAAGCTGGTCCAGTCCAACTGCACATCGGTACTGGAGTTGGTGGCGACCAGACCAGTGACCTTGGCTTTTCTAAAACTCACGGTGTTGGAGGGACTGGTTTCTGTGGTTCCCCAATTGACTGTAACCCGATAGTAGTTCATTCCATTGGGAGCCACATAGTCTGTAAAACTGTTTAAGGTCGAAGAACCAACGGAACTAAATGGTCCTCCTGGAGAGGCCGAACGATAAACGGTAAAATCATTGTAGTGACTGGGAGCCGTCCATGAAAGTTTATAGTTGTTGCCCTCGGTAGTCCCAATCAGATTGGAGGGAGCTGAAGGAATGATTCCGGGGATGCCGGCGCCGACGGGGGAAGGAAAACCTTGGTAGATACTGGCTCCTTCGCGTGCTTGCACATAGTAAAAATAGCCCTGACCATTGCTGACAGCAGTATCCAAATAGCTTCCCGTGTTGGCTTGGGTGGTTAGCAACGTAAAAGGTCCTTTGGACTTCGATGATTTGTAAATATCAATGGCATCGGATGCACCAGGGGCTCCCCACTCAAGTAGAATTTCACTGTCACCGGGTTTAACAAAGAGGCTGGTTTGGCCACCCAATTCAAAAATGACCGGTGACGTGTCAGCCGAATGGTACGGACCCCAACTTGCTGCTAAAGTGTACTCTAAGGTACCAGCGCCATTCATGTCACAATCGACATATTGGGAAGTCGAAACCGATTGGTACCAATTGATACTATTGGAATGGGTCCGATGTAAGCGAAAGCCGTCAAAATGAGAAGGCTCCGTCCACTGAACCCAAATTCCTTGATTGCCTGAACACTCCGGCAAACTGTTATAAGGTTGAATCCAAATGTTCGCAGGTGTGGCGGGCACCGGTCGTGGCACGACTCGTGCTTCGTTTGACGAAGTACTTTGTCCTTCAGGATTGAAGCCTTTGACCACATAGTAATAAGTTTGGTCGTTGGTTAATCCAAAGTCAGTGTAGCTATTGTTCTGGTGTCCAGAGATTACCAATTGATAAGGTCCACCGGAGGTATCGCCGCGATAAACATTGTAAGAAAGGTTCTGTGGAAAGCCTGACCAGGTGAGGGTGACGGCGGTGTGACTGGGAATGGCTTGCAGTGAAGCTGCGGCCACTGGTGCTGGGGCGTCAATCGTGATCGACTCTTCGGCCGAGTTCAAAGATTGTCCGGTGGAGTTGCTGGCTTGGATTACATAGTAGTAAGTCACACCTTCATTGATTTGTTGATCTTGAAAAGCGTTGGAGACTCCTGAATACACGGTGGTGTAAGGTCCGCCGGATTGGGTCGAACGTTTTAAGTGATAAGTGGGGCTAGGGCTAGCCACAGAATCCACCTGCCAAAAGGCTTGAATGGAACCATTTAAATTGGCGTTCAAAGTTAAATTGGTTGGAGGTGTATCATAGGTGTTGAAGTCAACCAACTGTGAGCAAGCGGACTTGTTTCCCACACCATTAAAGCTGGCAGCCGAGAGAGGCGTTACTGTATTGGCTGAAAGTGGGATGTCGATCCCTACATTTTCAAAAATATTGGGAGTCGTGGTAAGAATTTCTGTGGAACAGGTGTTGTCTGAGTAAAAGACCACACTGGTGCGAGCCATAAAATCAGTGCTTGGTCCAAAGCTTCCCGTGACTTGTGTTAAAGGTGTGTAAGATGGAGTCCCTGGAGTCAGTGTATCAAGTAAGGGTTGTCCCGGTGTTAAAGTGTTATGAATGTAACTTGTAAGAAACGTGCAGTTACTACCGTTTCCAGCCGCATCAAAAGAGCGAGCGTAAATGGAGCTTGGTGCGTCCGGAGCCACAGAAATTGGAATTCCTATTGTTGGAAAATCCGCAGGATCACCATTGCCCAAGCTTCCGACGCAGGAAGGGTTGTCATAAAAAATCACATTCACAGGATCAATTGGACTGGCTAAGTTGGTAAAAGCATTTCCGAAAATTGTGGGCGTGAAGCTAACATTGTTTGGCGATGCAGGACTGGTGAGACTAAAAGTGGGGTCGAGAGGCGGAATCGTAGTATGAGTATAGTTGGTCAGCAACTGACAACTGGACTGGTTGCCATAAATATCATTGGCTACGGCATAGATTGGTGTGATCGCATCAGCAGCTACAGTCACTGGAATTCCTGCTGCCTGAAAATTTCCACGACTTCCAGAATTCACAAGAGTGGAACAACCAGAATCGACGTAGAGTTCAATATCGGTCACCGTGGTATTGGCTGTTCCGGCCACAGACGGTGTTGTCGTGAGGCGAGTCGGTGAGTTCGGATAGGCCACCGAAAATACCGGATTTGGTGCAGGTAAGTTCGAGTGATCGTAACTGGTTAATTCAGTGCAATCACTGTAATTGCCCTCAAGGTCGCGAACCCGGGAGTAGACGAAATTGTTGGTGTTGACTTGTAGATCCACGGAGATTCCGGTGCTAGAAAAATCATTGGGAGAACCTTGACCCACCAAATTGGTACAGGCGATGTCATCGTAAAAATACATCTCCCAAGTGAACATTGAGGGAGTTCCGATAAGCAGGGGATCATCAGTGACATTGGTGGGGGACGTCGGTGTGGACGTTTGGAAAATCGGTGGCTGTGGTGGAATTGTGTTGTGTTTGTAATCCAAAAAGTAAGTACAAGCACTTTCATTTCCGCTAGAATCCAAGCTTTGTGCGTAAATGGAGGTGGTGGAGTTGGCAGGAAGGTTGGCCGTCAGCCCAGTCGAAATAAAGTCAACTCGATTTCCGAAACCTATGACTTGATTACACATATTGTCTGAAAACAAACGAATCACAGCAGCATCCGTGGGCGCGGTGCCTATGATTTTTGGAAATGTAGTCAATCGTGTCGGAGTCACCGGGTCTGCTGATGCAAAAGCGGGGGCTGCCGGAGCCACATCATCGTGTATGTACTCGGTCATAAACAAACATGGCGTAGGGTCGTTGAAATCATTAAGACCCTGGGCATAGATTTGGGTGGTTGAATTTGAAGGAAGTGTCACTTCCAAACCTTGAGTGTCAAAATCCGCAGCATCCACCTGTCCTAGACTGACGCTACAAGCCGCATCAGAATATAGTGTCACACTGACAATAGAGGACTGAGTGAGTCCTCGAATGACTGGGTTGTTAACAGAGTTGGATGGTGACAGAGGTGTGGTATTTAAAAATTCCACTTCATTGGCTAGTTCAGAGCGGTGTTCATACTCCGAAAGCAACTGGCAGTCAGAATATAGTCCTCTGGGGTCGCGCACACGAGCAGTGATCGGTGTGATTGCGTCGGCGGGAACACTCACGATCAGACCAGGTTGGGCGAACTCGGTGGCCGTTCCAGTGGCAGCTAAAACCGAGCACAGAGCGTCGGTGTAAATTTCGATGGTCGCCTGTGGAGGAAAAATTTCTCCAAGGACGGCAATATCTGTAGTTAAGCGCGCCGGACTCTCTGGAATGGTTCGTGTAAGTATAGGAACAGGCACTGGATTCAGAGGCACTTGGTAATCAAGTGCAAAAAAGCAATGTGCGTTGGTATCGGTGCGATAGAAAAGATGAATTTCTTCAGCCAGTGGGTGTGTGAGTGTGACTCCTTCGAGTTGCACTTTTTGTTTGGACTCTTGTCCTAAGGATTCACCAGTGCATGTGGAGTTATTGTAAAAAAGAATCTGGTGATAGTCTTCAATTCCAGACGCGAGTACGGAGCCTTTTATGAACAGATCCATAGTCGTCGCGCTGTAGTCCAGTAGTATTAAACTTTCTTGGGAGAACGTTTGGGGCGAACCATCGTCTTCCAACTGACCTTCTTTACAGCCGGTGATTAAAATAAAAAGGAGCAACGTACAAAGAAACTTATTCACGTTAGTCTCCCAGCCAATACGTTGCCGTTGGTTTGTTTGGATCAATAGTTACAAAGTCCACTTGACCATCAGAGTTAATGTCTCCCGTGACAAGTCCATCAGCCGCATGAGGCAAATTGATCGTCTTTGTTGTATTGAACAGGCCATTTCCACTACCGTAAAGAAGAGTGGCCGTGTTCGAGGCTCCATGCACCACCATCAAGTCCGTTTGATTGTTGCCATCATAATCGAGGGCCACCAAACTGCGACAAGGTGGTGTGGTAAAGAAATCTGTGGGACCAGTGAATCCTCCGTTTCCTTGACCAATTAAAACACTGATGCTTCTCGCGGTCTCATTGGCCGCCGCGATATCAACAATACTGTCTGCGTTTAGGAACCCTACAATCAAACTGCTGGTGCCATTGGCCGTTGCTGTTTCAATATGAGGTTGAAAGCTAAAGTTTCCGCCCGAGAGCAAGACGCTGATAGAACCTGGGACAGCATTGGCCACGATCACATCCAATTCGTGGTCGCCATTGACATCAGCAATGTCTATAGCAGAAGGTTGTGAGCCAGTCGCAAAGTTGACTCGGTTGTCAAAAAGTCCTGTTCCTAAATTGGGGAATAAGCTGATCGAGTTATTGGCGGCATTGGCGACGATCAGATCAAGATAGCCATCGGCGTTCATATCACGCGCCAATATTTTAACCGGTTGTAAACCGGTGGCGTAGAAAGTGGGAGTGCCGAAAGTGCCGTCTCCAACACCATTGTAAACTCGTAAACTGGAGATGTCTTGGTGAACAACTGCCAAATCCATAAACCCGTCTTGATTGAAGTCGGCGACAGCCACGTCCGCCGGGCTACCAGCTGTTGAAATAGTGGAGAGCGGTGAAAACATACCTAAACCATTACCAGCTAAGATTGATATGTTGTTGGTTCCCTTTTGTAGAACCACCACATCGGTGATGCTGTCACCATTGAAGTCAGCCATGCGAATCACTGAGGGGTTACTTTCGGTCGCGGTTTCCAGTCCGAGGTCTCCGTTGCCTTGCCCAGCAAACACTTGAACTTGTGAAAAGGCAGTGGTCGAAACCAAAATGTCACTGTGACCATCACCGTTGATGTCGGCGGCACTCAATGAGCCGGGACTAACCTCGGTGGGTATGTCTCCGGTGTAAAGAAATGATCCATTGCCAAAACCAATCAGAATACTCAAAGTCGCCGACCCCACATTGGACACAACGAGGTCATTAAAACCATCTTCATCCAAATCGGTGGCGGTGAGTCCAATCGGGCCAGAACCGACAGAGTAGTTTACCGGTCCAATAAAGCCAGCGAAGGTGTCATTCACTAATACAGAAATGTTGTCATCAATGTTGTTCGCCGACACTAGGTCATCAAATCCATCATTGTTCAGATCGACAGCGAGCAGGTCAGCCGGTCCAGCACCCACAGGAAAATCGTAGTGGGCAAAGAAACCACCCATGGTGTTGTTGAGCAACAAACCAATGCTTGCGTCACCGGCATTGAGGACGGAGATGTCGGGATTGTTGTCGCCATTGAAATCTCCCACCGCCAAGGCTGAGGGGCTGGATCCAACGGAAAAATAAAGTGGCGTATCAAATGTTCCATCGCCAAATCCCAAACGTAAGCTTACGGAGTTTCCAGAGGCACTGGCAGTGATGATGTCTAAGTTTCCATCTCCATCGAAATCAGCGTTGGCTATAGCTACGGGTAAAGACTCGATGGGATTGACGTCGATGTAGACAGCTGGTTCAAAACCGGAGTTGTCTGCCATTTTTAACAGAAGAGTGATTTGATCGGAGCCACTGCAGGCCAAAGCCACATCATTGAGTCCATCATTGTTGAAATCTCCCGAAACCATATCGGTGGGATTGGTGCAGATGGGCATTACCTTCGTCATGGACTCAAATAAACCATTACCCAATCCCTGTAAAATTCCGACACTGGGGTCAGAGGAATTCAGAACACCAATGTCGACTTCGCCGTTGCCAGTAAAGTCCTCGGCTAAAATGATGCTGGGTTGACTGGCCACATCCAGTAAGTTGGCCAGTTTGTTTGAGTTTAAAGATTCGCTAAAAACATTAAAAGAGATTTTGTCATTGCCTGATCCAGCCAAATCTGGAAACACACCCGAAGCGGGTTTGACACCGATGACATTGCGGTAGTGTTGGTTGCCCAAGCGAACAGGAACTTCCGCCTCACCTTGAGCATTGGTTGTTTGAAAGGGGAGTCCCATAATTTGTGCATCGCCACCGAGAACTGTGAAAACCACGGGAATGTCAGGGATGGGGTTGGAGTATTGATCCACCACTTCCACCCGCAACGGAAGAGGAAGAGTGCTTTCGATGGTGGCGGTTTGACTGTCACCAGAAACGGCTGCGTATTCAAAGTGATCAACAGGTCCGGGAATGACGTTGATGTTAATGCTGACAACTTCACCCAAACTGTCTGTCACTTCAATGACATCGGTGGTGCCAGCGAGAGTCCCCGCTATATAAGTGTGAGTGCCCGGATCAAAACTGGCTCCCGAGTTATTAGTCAATAAAACTGATGTGTAAGACTCAGAACCACCACTTGGAACAAAAACAGTGGTAGAACCTGCGGCCACTTCAGGCGCGCTCGGGCTGACGCGCAAGTCGACGTGTCGCCACACAAAAGGAAGGGTGGCTGAATTGCCGGCTTGATCGGTCTGTTCAATATTTAAATTTAAGTCTCCCTGATCATAGCTGACCACGGAAAGATTGAATTGCGACCCCGAGCAAACGGTTTCTCCAGTGACATCACCAGAAACTTCAATGGTGGCTCCGGTTTCACATCCCCCTTGGAGGGTTAAAACTGAATTTCCTGAGGGAAAAGGAGAAAAACCAGGCGAGATCAGAGTGGGTGCGGTGACGGAAGACTTGCGCACCCAAATGAAGATGTTTTCTTGGGATGTTCCTTCGTTAGGATGGTACTGAGTGATTGAAAATGGATAGAGTCCATCCGTTGTTTTGGTGACTTCAAAGCTGTATTGAGAGTTCACACAAGAGGTTTGTTGAAAAATGGTATCGTAAAGTCGAACGCTGTACCCGCTGTTGCACAAACCGGCAATGACGATGGTGTCATCGTTTGAATAATAAGGAGAACTTCCTGGAAGAGAAATCGTCGGTGATTGGACGAACACGGGTGACAACGGGCCTTCAGACCCAGTGGTGACCTCACCGCCAGAATGGCAGGCTGTAAGGACCAGAAAACTGGCCCATAGCCATACAATGTTAAATCCCAATGACCTATGAGTCATTCGCTGTCATTCTCCTCGCCGCCACTTTATTTTGGAAACCTTGTCACGCGGTTTCCGGTTTGGTCTGAGACATAAATATAGTGGTCATCTCCGGTCACAAAACCGGTGCTTCCACTAAACTGGCCCATACGTCGACCCAAAGCCGGACGTCCACCTTGACACCATCCCGGCGTGGCTTCGGTGGCTCCACTACATCCGGCGTCTCCACCAAAGGGGAGGTTGTCTGGGCGGATACCGCCCTGCCATCCCACCATGTTACCGGTACTGAGATCCATCTTGAAAACATCAAATGTTCCATTCAGACGGCCACATGGGTCGTAGTTGACCCCATACATATGGACGTCATCGGTCCAAATTGAAATGGTTCGTGAACAGTTTGTTGTCCATGCTGAAATTACATTGGGGTCAGTTTCCCAAACATTGGTGTATTGATCATCGCGCGATAAAACGGCCTGGTCGAAAGATCCCGTTATGATATCAATCTGGTCGATCCGTCGATTGTAAAAGTTAGCGACGTAAAGCTTGGTGCCCGCAGCGTTGGCGGTGAGACCACTGCGTGTGCTCCAAAAGTAAAAACCACCGGTACGATTGTTGCCATCGCCTTGACGAGCACGTCCGCCAATACACCAACCTTCAGCCACATCGTAGCTGTTACCATAGTTGGTGGGGGTGCAACCACCTGAAGGCGGATAACTTCCATCAATTGCACCAATCCAACCCGTGAAGGCTCCAGTGCTGGCGCTGTAAGAGGACACTCGATGGTTATTACTGTCGATCACAAAGATTTTGCCATTGCGAACTACAAGCTCAGTGGGTCCACTC
>CBDUOS010000018.1:0-30736 GCA_965368905.1 uncultured Bdellovibrionales bacterium
CACTTATCTTCATTTGGCGGCCGAACCTCAGCTAACGAAAGCTTTGGTCGATCGCAAAGTTAAAGCTGTGGCTTACGAAACCATCGAAGACGCCAAAGGGGGCTTGCCATTATTAACTCCGATGTCTGAGGTGGCAGGGCGTATGGCCACACAAGTGGGAGCCTTCTACTTGCAAAGAGACAAAGGCGGAAAAGGAATCCTGCTTGGTGGAGTGACCGGTGTCAAACGTGGACGTGTGACGATTTTAGGTGGTGGTGTGGTTGGAACCAACGCCGCGCAAATGGCTGTGGGGCTTGGCGCTGAAGTGAGCATCTTAGATGTGAATCACAGTCGCCTTGAATACTTGGATCACATTTTTGGTAATCGAATCAACACCGTTTATTCGAACCGTCAAAATATTGAAGACATGGTTCTGCGTTCTGATTTGGTGATTGGAGCCGTTCTTCTTGCGGGACATAAAGCTCCTAGGCTTGTCACTCGTGCCATGGTTGAAAAAATGAGTCCCGGATCTGTCGTTGTTGATGTGGCGGTTGATCAAGGGGGTTGTATTGAGACTTGTAAACCCACAAGTCATACCAATCCTACTTTCGAAATCAATGACGTGATTCATTACTGCGTCCCTAATATGCCAGGGGTCGTGGCACGGACTTCGACTTATGCCTTGACCAATGTGACATTCAAATATGCTTCAGCGATTGCCCAACTGGGCTTAGAAGAGGCTATCTTGCGCTTTCCACTTTTAGAAAAAGGTGTGAACGTTTACGGTGGCTCAGTGACTTATAAACCTGTCGCTGCTGATTTGGGTCTGGATTACACACCCTATTCAAAAATGATTTAATAAATCTGTAAAAAGATGGATCCATGGGTTTCTGTGCGGAGCATAGGAACCCTTTGTTTTTTTAGGCGCTGTTTCACTTTGAAGTGAGGATGCCCATACTTTTTCTGCCGAGCACTGGCGATCGCCAACAAAGGTTTGGTTTGTTTCAGCAATTGGTGTGACGAGCTTGTGTTGCTTCCGTGATGCCCTAGGATTAGCAATGCTAAGTTTTTCGGGACCATAGGAGCCCACTTATTCTCTTCTTTTTGTGGGGCGTCTCCGGAGATCAAAACTTGGTTTCGCAAAAGATAAATGACACTGCTGGCGTTTCGTCCTTTGTTAGAGGCTCCCATAGAAAGAATTTGTACGTCAGCAGAAAGGCGAGGGCAGCTTTGCAAAGTCTGTGGAAATTTCCGTTTCATTGGCTTTGGATAGAAAAGACAATTTTTTGTCACCTTGAAATGAAAACTTTTAATCGCATTGATGTGGTCCCAGTCTTCATGGGTGAGATAAATCTCGTTGCGTTTCCAGCGGCAGAGTTGCAAAATTTTTTGCCAAGGAAATTTCTCGCCTCCCATATCAAAATGAAGGCAGCGATCAGCGTTGTAGTAGGTGCTCCAAGCCCCTTGGCCCACATCCCAAACAACAAAATTGAAAAGTGGCTCAATACTGAGTGGGCTCGGGATCAAAGCGAGAGTAAAAAACCAGAGGATGAAGTTCTTCATCGTGACCTCTTATTTATTTTTTTTGACATTCCAAAGTGGAGAAGTAAGCAGTAGATCCAGTATTGGAAATGTGGGAGGGCTGGCAATGGAGTTTGCTGGCTTTGTAGTTTGGGAGTCAAAACCGAAGTGAGCCAATGGAAAAGACCCCAAAGACTATCGGTGATAGAAGTGATAAGTGGAAAAACAAATGTGAAAAAACTTGCGGGGAATAAAACCGATCCCACTGCAGGAGCTAAGAAGGCATTAACTAAAATTGTCCAAGGCGAAAGCCATTGAAAGCTGCATAAAATTGGTAGTGTGAGAAAGTAGATCCATGTTGACTGACTCATAGAGTTTTTACCAAGTTGCAAACCAAGGCTTGCCATCCAACTTAAAGGGAGAGCCGCTGATTGGTATTGGTTGGGAAATATAAAAAGGCAAAGCAAAATCGATAGAAGAAGTTGGTCTGTGTTTGAATAGTGCAAGCTGCAAGCCTTATTCAATTTTTGAATGAGTAAAAAAAACCAAGCTCGTAAAGCTGTGATGGGAAAGGCCGCTGTTAGGACGAAGATCAGCAAAAAAGGAAGGCGTAACCAATGCCAAACCTGAAACGATTTCAATGGGGAGAAAATCCGGTCAAGAAACTGCAAATGAGCTCCTGATACTACAAAGAGGTGGATGAGCCCCATTTGGCGCAAAGAGAGGCCCTCTTGGGAATTATAGAGCTTTTGGCCACAGACAAGAGATTGGTAGTAGGGGAGAAACGGAGAAGACGGAGAGGCTCGTAAACAATGACTATGAAGATCCACACTTAAGTATGAAAAATAAGAAAAAAAATCTTGAAAAATTAAGCCTAAAAAGAAAGCAATGATAATTAGCAAAATCACAGTCAAGACCTCTGCAAATTTGACTCAATGGCAAAAATCCCTGCTGAGTCGTATCAAAACCGTTTGTACGACAACCGATTACAGAAACTGAATTTTTCTAGAAAAAAGTCTGCATATACTAGTTATTTCAGTAACTTAACTGTGAGTATTTCCTGTGCAATTCGCTGAAAACCAACACTGGCTTTGGGTCTAAGGTCTAGGGGAGTGAGCATTCCACAATTGATGTGGAAAAAGCTCTTAGGTCAGACTTACAAAGTTGCCCATAGTGGTTTTATTTAGACTTGATATTTTTTTTCGGTTTTGAGGTGTTGTATTTTCAGGCAGTTCAAAAAACACCGACTTGCTCAATTAAGATTCAACTCGGTACAATGGAGTCATGATGAAAAAAAAATCCAATTCCAATTTAAATATGTATTGCCTTTGGTTTGCTGCACTCTTTATAGTTTCTGGTTGCTCTACGCAATCTAAGCGAGAAAACATCATCGGAATCCAGAAAATTCGAATCCAGAAACTGGAAAAACAGTTGGCTCGTAAGAATAACGTTATTAGTAAGTTCAAAGTGCAAAAGTGGACGAGACAAGCTCCGTCGGTTCCAGAATCAAAGGCTCTGAAAGTCTTAAAGAACAAAATGAAAAACAAACAGTGGGTTTCTGCATTGAAACTCAGTGGAAAGCTGAAGGAATTCTATCCAAAGTCTATCACTTTGGCGAAATACCGAATGCTAATATTCAAAAAGATGGGGCTTAAAAAACAAGCCTTTAAAGAATACAAATTTATTAAAGCGAGAAGAGCTCTCAAGCAAAAAACCAAGAACGCTAGAAAGATTTAATGACTCGAACATCGGCCACTTTTTTTATTCTGTTCTTATCGGTGGTTGCTCTAGGGCAGCAGCAGGACAGCTTTGAAGTTCGAATGCACAACATCTACAAACAATCCTACTCGGATGAAATCAGTGACGAACGCTGGGCTGGATACCTGACTGGTGTTGGCAATCGCGCTTACAAAGTTCGCCCTGGGGACACTTTATGGGACCTCAGTGTGGTCTTTTTTGGTGATGGCCTGTTCTGGTCTAAGATTTGGTCTTACAACGCCAACTTAACAAATCCTCATTTGCTGGCGGTTGGTCAAAATATCAAATTTTTTACGGGATCAGTCGAGGAGGCTCCTGGGGTTTCCGTAGAGTCTGAAGGCTCTGAAGCCGGCGTAGATCCGACGGGGCAGACAATGACTGAGGCCGACCCGACGACCGGCACGTCTGTCGTTCCCAGTAACTTGCCCGAGGGATTTAAAGAAGTGAATTTGCAAGGTTCTGAGCAAGCCACCGGAACCGGCGAAGGGCAAGAGGTCGCGGCTGCTGATCAAGAATTGTCAGGTGAGGAGACTCTAGAAACTTTGGGGCAGGAAACTCCCAATGAACCTGTTGTCCGAACGCGTTCTAAAATTAAGCGCTCTGGTTTGTATCCAGGAGCTCCAGCCATTCCGCCTCCGAGCCAATTGATCAAGCCCGTGCTAAAAGTTCTGCCGACAGCATTTACCGAGGCCGACACTTACGATGCATCTCAATATGACGAAAAGGGGATCAGCTTTGATATCCGCCCTCCAGTTCGTGTGAACCCGCTGTTTGTCGCCCATCACTTTTTGTATGGGCGAAGTGCCCAATATTATCCAAATGTGGGCCGACTTCTCGAATCGGAGAATAAAACTGACCTTGTGGGTGTGAATCAGTTTGTCTATGTTGAGGCCACTGAGAAATTGGATATCGGTGAGAGATTGACCGTTATGGGAAGGGAGTACCCTTTTGATCGCAATCGAGTTACTGGAGATGTGATTCAGTATCAAGCCACTATCGAGATAACAGAGAAAATGGAAGGCAAAATTTACCGAGGCTTGATTATCAAGAGCTTGGATGGAATCAAAGGACTGCCCTGGCTTTCTCGCGAAGAGATTCCCACATTTAAAGATGACTATGTGGGGCGTCCCAATGAGAAGAAATTGCAAATTATTGGGGGTGGGGCTGACAATGTGACCCGTTATTATGGGCAGAGTGATGTCATTTTTCTGCATGGTGGAACCAACCAAGGGGTTCGTGTTGGGGATGTTATGGGCGTTTACAAGCGTCGTGATATCCGCTATCCGAACGTAGCAGTTGATCGGGCTCCTGTCCCTATAGGTCATATCAAGGTTTTTCGTTCTGAGCCTCGATTGTCATCGGCATTTGTCATTAGCTCAACTGACGTGATTGTGCCTGGGGATGAAACCGGAGCTCCAACTATAGTGGAAGCCGTGACCACGCAATCAGAAAAAACGGACCTCAATGACATTGAGACTGGGTTAGATTTTCAAACTGAACCACAGGCCGAAGAAGAAGATGGCTTTGAAGATGACCTGGATTTCGATATTCAATAAAGTGGATTCCGTCTAAAAACTTATCGTTTCAAATTAAAGGGGGAGTGGCTGAGTCGCCATTTCTTGCAGTCAGTGTGCATGCTGACGCTCTCTATTACTGACCCCATTTTCCCAAAGACTCTAAACAACATCGACTCTCCCCCTAAAAGCCTGTTCGCTCAAGGAGCTATTGAGGTGTTGCAAAAGCCATTGATCTCAGTGGTTGGGGCTCGCAACATTTGTGACTGGTCAATGGAGTGGATGGAGAATGAGTTGGCCCCTTGTATAAATGAGCTAAAAATGGGCATTGTGAGTGGCGGCGCACGCGGAGTGGACCAGTGGGGTCATCGTTTAGCGATACGACAAGGCCTGCCCACAGTGATTGTGCTGCCCAGTGGGTTGAACCAGATGTATCCTCGGGAGCTGCAGAACTGGAAAGAATTTTCCCATGTATTGTTTTTGAGCGAATATGGGGTGGATCAACCCATGCTGAAACATCATTTTTACGCACGAAATCGATTGGTGGTCGGCCTTTCACCTCTAACATTAGTCGTGCAGGCAAAGGAACGGAGTGGAACTATGATCAGCGCTCGCTTTGCCAGAGACCAGGGAAAGTGCCTAGCAACCTTACCAAGCCATCCGCTGGATTCTCGCTTCACCGGCAATAATCAACTTTTGTTCGACGGAGCGATGATGGTTCGAGACAAGGGGGATTTGGCTCTTTTGATACAATCCTGTTTCAACGATAGGCTTTAGACACTCGCGTGTTGGGTAATCTGCAGTGAGTGAAGCTGTAACTACTTCTTACAACTTCTCTTTTTCTTGCCGTGGCGACGTTTTTTGTGTTCAGCAAATTCATTTTTTGAAACAAAATTGTCATTATTTAAATCCATATCTGAAAAGGCGACCATCTTGTTTGCATTCTTGAGTCGTCTTCCTTCTTCTGCTCTTTTCTTCATTCTATTGGCACGAAAGGTGGCCAACTCGTTCTCAGAAACTTTACCATCGCTATTTGTGTCGATATCAGAAAATAGAGGTGATTGGGGCTGGCCTTTTCCCATGCGTCCTTCATCACAGCCACATGATTTTTTGGCGGCCATTCCGCAGCCAGAAAATGTAATAAGAGTTACTGTTAAAATTAAGATGCGTTTCATATACTTGACTCCTTATTGCTAGCGTAAGTTTAGTGTGAATTGGGAGTTTAAACTATCATCTAGGTTATAATTCCTTTTTTTATATAAAATCCCTTTTGTGTTTTCAGGTAGATCATTGAGGAGAGGAATCTATTAGGTTGTGGGTCAAGAATAGAGTTAGTTCCAGTTTTTGCGAAGAAGGATTAACCCGGCTGGCAAAAGAATAAAGCCTGGCAACCAAGCCGCAACCCAGGTTGGCACAGCAGGAGTTTTAAGTAAGCTGTTACCGACAATAAAAAGGACCCAGTAAACAACAATGACGCCGACGCTGATTACGCCACCGCCAGATTTTCCGGAACGATTGTTGGTGCGAGACCCTAGGCCGATTCCGATTAATACAAACAGGATGCAAGCAAAAGACAATGCAAATCTCTTGTGCCATTCATAATTGTATTGGCGCCATTTCATTTCGTCCTTGGTTTCTTTTAAGAGTTTCTTTAAATCGGAGTAGGTTAAGCTATTGATCGACTTATCACGAATTTTTTTATGGGTTGGCTCTACAATTTGTAAGTCGTAGGTATCAAAATGAATTTTTGTATGACCTTCATCGGCAATCTTGTGGATGTCACCATTTGAAAGCCTTACGAAGGCTTTGTAGGAGTTGAAACTCTTCTCACTGACCACTTTTCCTTTCTCAGAAATGATCGTGGTTGGACTGTTTTCGTCTCGTTCATCATAGATAAAAACATTTTCTAACTCTTCACTCTCTTTGTTGATTTTATTGGCATAAACCACCAAGTTAAAGAAAGATGAAAATGTTCCTTCGCCTATGCTGGACATAATCTTTGAGTTACCAATATCGGTAATCAATACTTCAAACTGACGATTTCCCCAAGGTCCCACTTTGAAAGAGGTATAGCCCGAAACAATGGACACCACCAAACCGAGGGTGAGACCTGGGGCAATTAATGGCCACATGCTCAGACCCAAAGATTTAAAAGCGATGATTTCTGAGTCTCCTGACAAACGATTGTAGGACAGTACAATAGCAAAAATCAGGCTCATCGGTAGAATGGCCGGTAAAAAACTGATCGAAAGATAAGAGAGAAGGTGGACCATGGTGCGGAAACTCACATCATGCTGTAGGAGAGTGTCAGTGAGTTTTAGAGTTTGAAAGAGAAGCAAAATCGAGACGAAACTGATCACTCCCACAAAAAATGTGGGAACCATTTCAGACAATAAATAGTAAAAAACCAGTTTGAATCTTTTGATCAAAATCCCTCAACTTCAAGAGGGCAAATCTCTGGCCCTCTGTTATAGGGTCATTGTACCGACATTTTCTGGTTTTTGAATAGCTTTGCGCACATTAATAGCTTGTGTGACTAGATTTTCGAAATGAGCCAGTCGCAATTGAGAAGCGGCATCACATTTTGCTGTCATTGGATCTGGATGAGTTTCGATAAAAAGGGCGTCAGTGCCTGCCGCAACAGCAGCCAAGGTTAAATGGGGAACAAAGCGTGGTTCGCCACCGGCAGGGTCGGCGCTGCTAATACCATACAAGCGAATAATATGTGTGGAATCAAAGCAGACGGGGCAACCCAATTGCTGCATGATTGGGATCGAGCGTATATCGGCAACCAGACGGTTGTAACCAAAGCAAGCCCCTCTTTCAGTGAGCAAAATGTTGTTATTCCCTGTGGACTGGATTTTTCCGACGACTCCAGCCATGCCTTCTGGGGCTAAGAACTGCCCTTTTTTTACATTGATGGCTTTTCCGGTTTTGCCGCACTCAACAGCCATGGATGTTTGCTGGCACATATAAGCGGGGATTTGTAAAACATCGACATGTTCTGCGGTCGAAGCCACATCTTCTGTTCGGTGGACATCGGTCAAAACAGGCATTTGAAATTCTTCACGGATGTCTGACAAAACTTTAAGGCCATCATCCATCAAAGGGCCCTTCCAGTTGCCAACGGCACCGCGGTTGTCCTTTTCATAGGAGCTTTTGAAAATCACACCGATTCCAAGTCTTTGGCTGATATCAGCAAGAGAGCGGGCAGTATTAAAGGCCATTTCACGATTATCGATCACACAAGGTCCAGCTATGACAGCAAGATCTTCTCCACTGCCCACTTTGATCGTATTGCTTCCCACGGATACGCTGAATGAGCGCTCGGGGAGGGTGATTTCTTCGATTCTTTGCTTTTCCATATGTCCTCCAATACTCGGGACTTTCCTGATTGTTGTAGGATTTCAGTATCACTCTTGCAAATGTGCGTCAACTTTCCACTCAGACTGGAGGGGCGAGTTTTTGACCCATCTATAAAAAAAGGGGACAATGGGGCATGCCTAGTAAAATTATGCTCGTTCTGGACAATAAAGATGATCAAGATTTCCTCGAAAAAGTGTTGGTTCGCCTCAAGTACGTGGTTATTTCAATGAAACGAGGGATGGACCTCTCGGAGCAATTGATAGACCATTTTCCCGATGTGGTTTTTGCCTCCACTCTTGGAAGAAATGCCAAAATTCTGAGTGCTCTAGGCAAAATTAAAGAAGCCCGTGGTAAGCCAAAGTTGGTTTTTGTTAAAACCAAAAATGAGAAAATCAATCTCACGTCGGAACAGAAGAGTATCCTTGATGGCACCATTTATACTCCCATTGACCCTTTTAATCTGATTGATTTATTGGCGCAAACGACGGAACTCGATAAAATAGAGTTGCGTCGGCGATACAATGAAATGTTAGTGCTGGATCGCAATGGAAAGGGCAAACCGATAGGCGGAGGTGATGTTGCTGTTGTTGGTGATCTTAAACCAAATTACGGCGAAACCCAGGTCGTCGGTAAAGAGCATACGAAACCAAAGATCAAAATTGAGGCTGACAGTCCCGATTTTTACGGTACGGTCAACCCGGATGATATTCCTGATGAACCTGTGGGAAGGGGGTCTGCCGAATCTGAAACTGAAGTTGAGGGTGCGGCCGATCAGTCCTCTGACCCAACGGCTTCGCAAGAGAAAGTCACCCTCATTAATGACCCCTTTCGCAAGAGAAAATATGATGAAATCACACAGAAACTGAAGACGGAAAACAAACAACCGATTCCTATTGATGTGCAAAAATTACGAGAAAGGCAAAGAGCTCAAGCCGAGGAGATTCAAGAAGATAGTACGATCAAGTCGAACCGGAAGCATTTTCTTAAGACCTTGTTTTCGATGGACCCCAAACAGGTTAAGAAAAAGGGTTAGTCTTATTTTTTGAACAAAGAGCCAACCACTTCTTTCAAGTCTATATTCATGATGTTGGTCTTTTCTTTTCCACCGAGCTGACTGAGTTCGCGGCGGGCGCTGATAAATCCATTATCGATGTTAAGGGCGGTGTTAAAATACTTGCGACTTTTATCTCGGTCCCCTAGTAGGGCATAAAATAAACCTCGACAGTGATAGTAAGCAGCCGTATCGCGAGCTTCAATGGGGATTTGATTGAGACGTTTATCAATATCTGCCATAAAGGCCTCGCTCATCGGATTGACAAGTTTCATTTCAACCCAACACAAGTGGGTTCGAATTTCCGGTGAATTCGGATTGAGTTTGATCGCTTTTTGCAGTTGGTGGCGGGCTTGTGAGAACTGCCCTTTGTTGATCAAGCCGCGAGCAGCTTCAAAAAGCTGATCCCCTTTCATTAAGGACTCGGATTGGCTGGCTTCGAGCTGATCCAGATAATTTTTCTTGCGATCATCCTTTTTTAGAGTGTCATAGGCCATCTGAATCTTTTCAAAAACTTTCTCAGAAAGCTCTTTGATTTGGGGTGGAGTGGACTTGCTCAACTTATCTGGATGAAGCACTTTCGCCAAATCAAAATAGGCCTTTTTAATATCGGCTTCTTTTGCACTTCGACTGACTCCCAGTCTTTCGAAAAAGTTTTTATTCTCAAGTTCATTTTGAAGCTTTTGTAGACGCTTGCCTTGATGTGAGAAGTTGAGAGTTTTGTGAGAGTTACTAATTTCCACATAACCCATAATGTTGAAGAAGTGGATGAGGCGAAGCACGTTGCCTTCGATGGCCGAGTTGGTTGTTAAAAGCTCCTCTAAGGAGGTGCCTCGTGACAATGCGGATTCCACGGAAGGGAGTGTGCGAGAAACAAAAGGAAAAATTTTCGACTTCGCAATTTCATTCATCTTATCTTTATCCAACTCAATCATATTCTGGCTGAGTGGTAAGTAATGAGTTTTTAACCAGTCCTCACGAACCGTGTTCTCAATTGTCTCTAAGATGAACTGGTTGAAATCATTGTCGTCAATGGTAGCAATTGTAGCGATGTCTTCTGACTTTACAAAGTTCAGTTCCATTTGAGAGTCAGCAATCAATCGTTTTAGACGCCAAACCAATTGCTCTTTTAAAACTATATTAATGGCGTGGGGGCTGACATAGTTGTTTTCCACCAAGTACTGCCCAATGCGTTTGTTATTGGCGTTGCCCTCTAAAGCCTCATTCAAGTCTGCACGGTTCAAGTAGCCTTGTTCAACCAGGAGGAGACCAAGTAATGAGGCTTCATTTTTGATGTTCACTTGGACGATCTGCCCTTTGGCTAGTCCCACTCCCGCAATATCACCATTGGTACAAGCAATATTGAGGTGTCCGGTGGCTTTGGCGTCCATTAAGACCTTGAAAACCCAAGGCAAATCGAAGTTGTGTAAACTTTCAGAGTTGTTGATTAGCTTTATAAGTTTGCGAGCGTTAATTTCTCGATTTAAATATAGACGAACCAGCGGGTTGAAGCCATCCTCTTCTTCATCAACTCCACTAAACAAGCTTTCAATCTCTTTAACAAACTTCTTCAAATCGAAAGGTTTGGTAAGAAAGGCTTGGGCTGCGGCCTTTCTTACAGAGGAACTGATAAACTGTTTGTCTTTGAAGATCCCACTCATCAAAAAGATGTGGGGGTCTCCCGAGATTTGTTCTTTGATTTTTTTTACAAGCTCGAGGCCATTCATTTTTGGGAGCATGCAATCGACTAGCAAAACATGGACATCTTGCAGTTTCGTATAGGCGAGAGCATCGGCCGGATTGTGGACAACGTAGCAACGAAAGCCCGATTTGCTGATAGCCTTCTTCAAGCTCTCAGCAAAAGCCTTGTCATCATCAATAATTAGAACATTATATTCCTGATATGCCATTACCTTGACTATCGGCAAATTGACCACAGATTTAAAGGGTAATATGAATCTTAAAAAGGAGGTTTTATGGAACCTATCCATACGTCTGATACAAATTTTGAAAAAGATGTACTAAAGTCTAGCACTCCCGTGTTAGTCGACTTCTGGGCGACTTGGTGTGGACCCTGTAAAGCTCTGGCCCCTAAGTTGGATGAAATTGCTAAAGAATATACAGGCAAGATCATGGTGGCCAAAGTGGACATCGATCAGAACAAAGAAACGCCCACTAATTATGGTGTTCGTGGGGTTCCGACCTTAGCCTTGTTTAAAGATGGAAAAATTGTTGACCAAATTGTCGGCAACCACCCTAAAGAGAATATAACGGCCCTTCTCGACAAGTATATTTAGGTCATTATTAGAACATGAATCGCCGGCTTCCCACGGAGGCCACGATCCCTAGTGAGGTCATAAAAGTGACCATGCTGGAGCCTCCATATGAAAGAAGTGGGAGGGGCACTCCCACAATGGGCAAGAGCCCTGCCACCATTCCAATATTGATGATTAAATGCCAAAAAATGAAAGAGGCTACCCCGACGCAAATCAAAGCGCCGGATCGATCGCCACAATCCCGGGCAATATTTAAAATGATGACCAGCAGGACCAAAAAGGTCATCAGGGTGATCAAGCCTCCAATAAATCCGAACTCTTCACTTAAAACACAGAAAATAAAGTCAGAATGTCTCTCAGGAAGAAACTGCAATTGGTTTTGTGAGCCATCACGATAGCCGCGCCCCAAAATCTGTCCACTTCCAATGGCAATTTTGGCTTGAATACTATTGTAACCCGTACCACGAGGGTCACGTTCTGGATTCAAAAAGTTCCGGATTCTATTTTTTTGGTAAGGTTTCAAGGCGTAGTTCCAGGCCATCGGGAGTGAGATGGCCAAAGCCAATAAACCGGTTAGTAAAACCCGGCGGCGGACTTTTAAAAAGAGAATCAAAGAAGATGGAATCGCCAATAACAAAATAGCCGTCCCCAGATCGGGTTGCTTGGCGGTTAGTAAAAAGGGGATGCCTAGAATCAATCCTGGCTTAATTAAATCTTTAAAATCAAAGTTCTGTAACTTGTGGCGCGCTAAAAAACCAGCCATAAACAAGATGAGAAAGAACTTCATGGACTCTGAGGGCTGGTAGTTAAACACCATCAAATCCAGCCAGCGTCGGGAGCCATATATTTTCTTACCAATCAAGAGCACCAGGACTAAGGCGAGAGTGTTCATCCAATAAAAAACAGGAGAGTAGCGAATCAAGTGTTTGTAATCGATACGTGAGGCAACTAAAAAAGCGCCCCAACCAATGGCAATCCAGATCAGCTGCGATCGGAAAACTCCGGTTAGGTGATCGGTAGAGTAGGCCGCACTGTAGAGATTAATAATACCGATCACTTGCAGAACGAAAATGACCAGGGCAAAGTCCCAATTGAACCTTTTCAGAGCGGTTCGGCTTTCAATTTTTAAATCAAGACTTTGGCTGAGCATTTTTATCCTCGACCCGTAGGTTATGGTACTTCTTAAAATAAGCTTCGAAGACTTCTTTGGCAATGGGTACCGCTGCTGCAGAGGTGCATGAGTGTTCCGTCAAAACAGCAATCGTTATTTGAGGTTTGTCTTCATAAGAACCGTAACCGACAAACCATCCATTGTGTTTTTCTTTCTTACGTCGTTTTGGGCAAGGTTTGTAAATTTGGTCAGCAGAGAATCTTCGAACCTGGGCAGTTCCGGTTTTTCCAGAGACACTGAAAGGCTTTTTGAATTTGGCTCGGCGAGCGGTTCCCCTTTTTCCATTCACCACACGCCACAATCCCTGTTTGACAACTTTAAAGTGTTTTTTGTCTATAAAGTAGTCCGCATCTTTGTCCTCTGGAATGTTTCGCACCAGTATTGGGTCAAATGACTTCTCCACAAATTCCCAATCAGGATCGATTGGAGCTTCCATTTTTTTTATAATTTGGGGGCGGTAGACGGCGCCATCCAAAGCGATGGCAGAATAAGCTTGTGCCAGTTGTATTGTCGTAACCAGAACATGGCCTTGTCCGATGGCTGTATTAAGGCTTTCTCCATCCTGCCAGGGTTCACCCCATCGCTTTTCCTTCCACTCTGCTGTGGGAATGTGACCTTTCACTTCACCACGAATAGGAACCCCTGTGGGTGTGCCTAATCCAAGGGCGCGGGCGTACTTCGCCATTTTGTTCGGTCCCAGCTGAAGTCCGAGTTTATAGAAAAACACATTGCTAGATCTTTCAAGAGCCTCACGAATTTCTATATAGCCTTGACCGGTTTGGGTGTGATCGTGCCACACTCTTCGGCCCAGTCGATAGGTGGCGGGGGCGTGTACGTATTGATTGGCTTTAATTTCGCCTTCTTGCAATCCAGCCAGAGCCACAATGGGTTTAAAGGTGGATCCGGGGGCGTAGTGATCTTGAATGGCTTTGTTGCGCAGTGGGCGATCAGAATTGTTGACCCATTTGCGCCAGACCTCGGGGCTCAACCGTTTGGAAAATTCGTTAGGGTCAAAACTTGGGTAGCTCACCCAGGCTAAAATTTCACCTTGCGGAGTCATCGCGATCAAAGAGCCCACTCTTTCATACTTTTTGAAGGCTTCCGAAGCCTTTTGTTGCAGTTCTATATCAAGAGTTGTGAAGATGTCAGAGCCTGCGGTTGGCGGTGTGTTCTTGAGGATCTCACCAATGGCGCTCATTCTTTGCTGAGTTCGCTCTTGCCCTTTGGCATCGACAATCACAAAAGATTGGCCTTTCAGACCTCGCAAGTTGATATCGAAGGCCTCTTCCAATCCCTTCTTCCCAACAATGTCTTTTTGTTTGAACTTGATTTTATTGTCGTACAGCTTGTTGAGTCGGGGAATTTCTTTTTTTGAAATTTCGCGAACGTATCCGAGTGTATGCGCCACCTCACCGGCAAAAGGGTAGTGTCGCAGAATAAATTCTTGGGCGTCCAGACCCGAATGGTCCAATTTGATCAGCTCCACTCTGAAGAGTTCGTCTCGCGTCAAATGGCGTTTGATATCCACCGGAAAGAAAGGACCATTTTGCCGTTTTGATTTCTTTACTTTTTTAACAATATCGTCTGGTTCAATTCCCAATGCTGGTGCGAGGTCAGTGGCCAGAGTTTCAAGGTCGTCCGTGTATTGTGGAGTAATGATTGCTTTGTAAGCAGGAAGGTTTTCAACTAACACATTACCATCGCGATCATAAATGCGGCCACGTGGAGCGTAAACGTCTGAAGACTTGAGAAGATTCTTATTGGAAAACTCACGAAACTCTTCACCATGGATGATTTGTAAGAACCAAAGTCGACTGATGAGTATTAAGATGAAAAAGAGAATGAAAATCTTGGCGGCTTTGAAGTTGAAATCAAAGTCAAAATGGTCCGAGTCGTTCGAGGCTTGAAAAAATTTTGTCATTAGATCCGCAAATTCTCCAATGTGTCGATTCTTTCATACTCAATTCTTCGAGTCACTGTATCCAGTGCAAAAATTATGAGGGGTGCCAATAGTAGGGTGGTTAAACTGGTTCCAAACCAAGAGAAAACAGAGGGCCAAGACCATTGAAACCAGAACATTTCCCGGAACCAATGGAGAGATTGGAAAATGAAATATCCACCAGAGGCGCCTAGAGCTATGTGCATCGGCTGGGTGTGAAAGCGCTCTTTAATGATGAAAAAAGCTAAAGTCATAAGATTCATTTGCACCAACATGGGGGCCCAAGACACGGTTGCGAAAGAGGCAATCACAAAAAGGTGGCCAATATTGAGCCACAAAGAAAAAATAAGACTTCTACGGAAGGAATAGTAAGCAAGAACGATAAACCAGGTAGCAGGCATGGGAATTGGAAAGAAATAGAGACTGCCTTGTAAGCCTGAGAGTATAAAACTGAGGCCCAAGAAGGTGACCGCCGACCAGAGGGTCTTTTTCATCGATTGGCCTGTTTCTGTGAAGGTTTCTTTTCAACAATTACCAGCACTTCTTCGACATGGTCGATTTTAACTGCGGGCTGGATTGTTGCTTGGAAACTTACAGCGGTGGGACTTGGTTTCACATCGACCACTTCTCCCACCGTAAACCCTTTTGGGAAGTAGCCTTGGCTTCCACTGGTGACAATCAAATCACCGGGTTGGGCGTCCAGCTTTCGCATCATGTACTTCAGCTGATAGAACTGGTTGGTGGCACCAGAGACAATTCCTCTGGCTCGAGTTCTTTGTACCAAAGCATCAATGCTGGCATGTTGATTAGCCAAGGGGAGAACTCGAGAGCTTCCCGGCTCCACTTCAATCACATAGCCAATCACTCCGGCGGCCGCGATTACGCCCTGTAACCTTTCCACTCCGTCATCGCTGCCCTTATCGATGGTAAAAGAGCGTTGGTTGGATAAAATATCTTTGGCAATCACTCGGGCGGCCAGCGTTTTTCGTGGCAGCTCCTTTTGAAACTTAAATAAGTCTCGCAGGCGAATGTTCTCCGTGCGATACTCTTCAAGCAGTTGAATTTGGGAAGCCATTTTGGCGTTCTCCACTTTCAGCTGACGGTTCTCGACATTGGTATCGACGAGGTAAAAATAGGTATTGAGGCTGTCCTGAATTTTGTGGGTGAATTGGTCATAACCCGACTGGATCCAGTGAGCTGGCTTTTGCAAAGGGGTGCCTGCTGCCTCTTCAAACACGCCCTTCTGCAGTGCATAAAACACAAGAGCGGGTACGAAGATTAGAAAAAAAGACCCTGTTTGTTTCCAATTCCACGAATTCCCCATATATTCAGAGGTATCAAATTGTATCTAGAAATCCAATTGGAAAAAGCAGGGATGCAAGGTATGTTGTTGTCTTGTCAAAAATTCCTTTTCATTCCTGGAGGTCAATGTGTTTGAGGGAGTTACCAAACGGCGTAAAAATCCGCTCATCAACATCTTCGGATGGACATTACTCATTGTTGTCTGTGTGGTTTTTGTTTTTATCGGTTTCTCACCGAATTCAAACTTTTTGGGTCGAGGAGGTGCAGCCGCTCAAGTCAATGGCGATGCCATCAGTTTGCGAGAGTTCAAAGAACTCCTGGACCGTTTAGACAGTTCTCAGCAGGCGGGTACCAGTAAAGAGGCTCGTCAAAAAATGCAGGAAAACGCGATCAATATATTGATTAGCCAATCATTGATCGTTCAAGAGGCAGAAAAGTTGAATATTCACGTCAGTGATCACGAGGTGGCTCAAGAGCTCAAAGGGATTGATGTCTTTTATGAAGATGGGATCTTCAGTCGCTATCTTTACAAGAAGTATCTCACGCAAGCTCGGATGAACGAGGCCGAGTTTGAGAATCGAATTCGCAGAGATTTAATTATTCGCAAAATGAGCGAATTGATCGGTTTTGCAGCAAAAGATCTCGATATGATGGACCAATTTGATGAAAAAATTGATCAGGCGCAGGTGAACGTGTCCTACGTCAAGTTGTCACCGACAACTATTGGTAAGCCCAGTGCCAGTGGCGCCGATTGGGCCGCCAAGCATAAGGAAGAGGTTGAAACCTATTATAAAAACCACAAATCAGAATTCACAATTCCGGAGCAGGTCAAAGCCCGCCACATTCTCGTTAAAGCAAAAGATCAGACCAAAGAAAGTATGGATAAGGCTCTCGAAAAAATTGTACAGGTGGCCTCAAAAACCAATGATGACAATTTCGCTGAGATGGCCCAAAAGCATTCGGATGATCCTGGGTCAAAGACAAAGGGTGGAGACCTCGGCTTTTTTCCGCGTGGTCGCATGGTGCCCGAGTTTGAAAAGGTGGCCTTTTCAACGAAGAAAGGGAAAATCACTGAGCCTGTAAAAACACAGTATGGTTATCATATTATTTTGGTGGAAGACAAAAAAGAAGAGAGAGAAGAGTCTCTCGAAGAGGTCAAAGATCAGATTGCCACTCAATTGCAAAAAGAGAACGCCTATGAGGCTGCTTTGGAAGAATTTAAAGACCTACTAAAAGACAAAAAATATGGCGACCTTGAAAACCTTATCAGAGGTAAAAGCTTGCGTTGGACGACGACTGGTTTTTTCAGCATTACCAAAGAAAGTATTCCTGGTATCGGGACCAATAAAGAGTTTTTAGAGACGGCTCTAACTTTAGGACCTGAGCAGGAGTATGGCGATCGCTTGGTTTACCAAGGTGAGAGTGCCTACCTTTTGAAATACAAAGGAGCCAAGCTGATTCAGGCGGCCAATCAAAACTCTCAAATGGACTTCTTTAAACAGTTGATGAAACAGCAAAAAATGAATGTTTTAGTGCAGAACTGGACAGATTCATTGCGTGCTAAGGCCACTGTTAAAGTCAATCCAGAGTTACTTCGCTAACAAGTTGTAAAAAGATTTTGCAAGAAAAATTGATTTCGTGTCTCTTCATGAGACACGTTTTTTCGATCTGAAAAAAGTTTTTTTTTTAACCTGAAAGTCTTAATTTTTGTACCCAAAGTCCGATAGACTTTTGTGGGTATTCTTAGAACATTTGTCGTTATTGTAGCCATTTTCTTTTCACCTTTCTTGTGGGCGCAGAACTACGTTCCCGGTGAGGTTATCGTTAAAATGAAGGGTCAATCCCAGGCGGGTGTTGGCAAGGCTTCGTCTAAGATGCAAGCCAAAGTGCAGATGGCTTTGTCAAAAGTGGCTCAAAATAATGGTATGCAACTGAAAAAGTCGTGGAACCGATTTGGGATGCACCAATTTAAGGTTGGAAAAGGCAAAAGTGTTGAGCAGGTTGTCAACGATCTGCACTTCAATCCTGATGTCGAATACGCCGAACCTAACTATATATTTGAAAAACAGAGCGTTGGAATCGAAGGTCAACCGATGAGTTTCTCTGAGATGGAATCTGAGGTTTCGGCAATGAACCAAAGTTACAGCGGTGGTTTCGCGCAAACCTCGGCCGACATCAGTGCGGACCAAGCTTGGAGTGTGTTGAGTAACACGAGCGAAACTCCGGTGGTGGCTATCATTGATTCTGGTGTTGATTACGATCACTATGTTTTCGTTGATAGTGGCGCTATCTGGGAAAACGAAGATGAGATTCCAAATAATGGTTTAGATGATGATGGAAACGGTTATATTGATGACGTTCGCGGTTGGAATTTTGTATCAAACACCAACGATCCAATGGATGATGACAACCATGGGACCCACGTGGCTGGAATTGTATTGGGAATGACTCAGGATATTTTGGCCCCCTCGGTGGAGCCTGCGATAATTAAAATTATGCCTTTGAAGTTTTTGGATCATCAAGGTGTGGGCACAACCTCAGATGCCTTGGAAGCAATCAACTATGCCATAGCCAATGGTGCCCATGTTATGAACAACTCTTGGGGTGGTGGCTCTTTTAGTCAGTCTTTGCATGATGTGATTCGCTTAGCTTATGACAATGGACACACTTTTATTGCAGCTGCTGGAAACTCGTCAAACAACAATGACTCCAATCCAATTTATCCGGCCAGTTATGAAGTGCCAAATGTGGTTTCAATTGCAGCGACCAGCTCTTCGGACGGGTTAGCAAGCTTTTCAAACTTTGGCGCCAGTTCGGTGCACGTCGCCAGCCCAGGCATTTCAATTCTGAGTACTTTGCCCAACGATTCATTTGGTTACTCTTCTGGAACAAGTATGGCCGCCCCATTTGCCTCTGGACTAGCGGCATTACTAATCCGTGAAAAAGGACAAATCAATGGGTACCAAGTGAAGGGTGTTCTTTATGAGTACTCGGATTTGGTCAGTGGCCTCTCTGGCAAGGTCGCCAGTCAGTCGCGAATCAACGCTTTTGATGCCGTTGATTTCGTACAGCATAACGATATTGATGACTATCAGCCAGATTATTCTGGTGGTTCACGAAATGTAGCCTCTGGAGCCGCCGCAGCGGGTGGTGGTTGTGGACTCCTCGGCGAAGTTTCAAAAGGACGCGGTGGTCCACCCACTGGCGGCAAGGTTCTTCTTTTCCTCGGGTTGCTTTTTGCGCCGGTAGTCTTGATTAATATCTTGCGAATCCGTCGACAAAAAATGATTGAGAGCCGACGTAAGTTCCCTCGTTATAAGATGGACTCTGAAGTCCGTATCAACGTTGCTGGCAAGCAGCTGGTTGGTAATATGAGCTCAATCTCTCTTGGCGGAGCACGAATTGATACCGACGCACTACTTGAAAAAGGTGGTATCGTGACCCTCAACATCGCCAGCCCAGAGGGCGACCAGCAAGTGGAAGTGCAAGGGCGTATTGTTTGGAGCGAAGAGAAGAAAGCTTACGGGGTTCAGTTCTGTGAATCCGGTGAGGACGCTGTAAATGCCATTGGACTCTGGACCAAAAAGCTATCCAAAAATAAGGCCTAATTCCTAAGAGTTGGACAAATCGAGAAGCCATGTTATTGTGCTGGCTTCTGGAGGGTTTCCAATGAAGTTTTTAATTGTTTGTTCATTCATTCTTTTTTCCGTAGCCAGTTATGGAGAGGGGAAAGACTGCGTTTATGAGTTCGATACAGAGAATTCAAAAGTCGAAGGAACGGGCTATAAAACATCCGACAAGGTCGGAGTGACTGGAAGCTTTCCAGGGTTTGAACTCAATAAATCAGTGAAAGCGAAATCGCCAAAAGCTCTTTTGGAGGGATTGGTTGTAACGGTCAATCTAGTCACTCTGGATTCAGGTAATGCACTTCGAGATAAAAATCTTCGGGAGACCTTTTTTACTGGAATACTTGGTGACTCGAAAGCGACAGTGACTGTCAAAAAGGTGACCGACAAGAAAATTGAAACAGAGCTCAATCTTAACGAAAAAACCCAAAAAATCGATTTTGACTTTTCCGTCAAGGGTGATCAGATGATTGCCAAAGGTGTATTTGACGCAGTCAAGTTTGCTCTTGGTGACCAAATCGCGGCTCTTAAAAAACGCTGCAGCTCTCTACACACAGGATCGGATGGAAAGTCAGTCACCTGGACAGAGTTTGACTTAACAGTCACAGCCCAGCTCAAAAAAACCTGCAAATAAGGTACGCCGTTCCTTTTCTAGCAGCGTCATTTTTTTCACGAATCATAATGAAGTGAACTTTTAACTTGAACAATGAAGTTCGGAGTCGCAGCGATAAGGTGTGCGGTGAAACGTGGTCTTTAGGTATTAAAAATGAAAGAACGAATTATTGAGGTGTGGCGAATTTCGTGGCCTTTGATTATTGCCAACAGTTTTTGGAATATTCAGATCACTATTGATCGCATCTTCTTAGGTCAGTATTCAACGGAAACCTTGGGGGCGGCTATTGCAGCTGTGGGCTTTTTTTGGGCTCCGATGGCTTTGGTTCAGCAAACCGCGGCCTATTTAACAACTTTTGTCGCTCAATACACAGGGGCCAAGCAGCTGCAGTGGATTGGTCCCAGTATCTGGCAGTCTTTTTATGTTAGTGTTTTTGGGGGACTGGCATTTATGTTGTTGGTGCCGATTTCTCCTTGGGTGTTTGCTTGGATGGGGCATTCGGAATTGATGCAAGCCCTGGAGGTTGAATACTTTCAGGCGCTCGCTTACTCGGCTTTACCGACAGCTTTGGTCGCCGCTTGTAGCGGATTTTATACCGGCGTCGGGCGAAGTCGGGTGATCATGCTAATTAACGGAACTGGTATGATTCTCAATGTGGTTTTCGATTACGGACTCATATTTGGAAATTGGGGTCTTCCCAGCTTAGGGTTGGCTGGGGCTGGCTACGCGACTGCGATGGCAAGCTATGGAGCCAGCGCACTTGGAATCTATTTGATCTTTACTGACAAGCAAGCCGAACAATTTCAAATTAGAAAAAGTTACCGAATCAATTGGAAGTTATTCCAGCGTTTTATTCGATATGGTTTTCCCAGTGGTTTGCAATGGGCCTTGGAAGGTTTAGCATTCACTTTCTTTTTGGCATTTCTTGGTCGGCTTTCCAATGGTGATTCGGCTTTGGCCGCCAGTAGTATTGCCATCACAATTTTGATGTTGGCGATTTTGCCTGTTCTTGGTGTCGCCCAAGGAGTTTCAGCTTTGGTCGGACAGCATTTAGGAGAAAATTCACCAGAGCAGGCGGTGGAAGTCTCATGGGCAGGTGTCACCCTATCTGGATTTTACGTGGCTGCAGCCAGTGGCAGCTTTCTTTTGTTTCCTCATTTTTTCTTGGAATTTTTTGCGGGAGATAAAGGTTCCTTGATCTGGCCAGAGGTACAAGTCATGGTTCCATACCTTTTGCAGTTTGTCGCACTGTCGATCTTGTTTGATACTATGAATTTCATCTTCTCCTTTACTCTAAAAGGGGCTGGTGACACTCGCTTTGTAAGTCTTGTCGCTCTGACTCTGCCGTGGCCTTTGATGGTTTTACCCACTTGGTATTTTACGACATGGGAGAATGGAGTGTATTGGGCTTGGGGTGCAGCCACTTTATTTATCAGCACACAAGGTATGATTTTTATGTGGCGTTTTTTACAGGGACGTTGGAAGTTAATGCGAGTGATTTAGTAAAGTTTCTTTTGTAGTTCAAATTAGGTGATGAATTGAAAGCCAACATATTGTGCGACAATATTTTCGGCGACGTCGATGAGAGTAAACTTATAAATAGGTTCTTGATTCTTTACTGCTCCAGTGGGATGGGGGCGCCAATATATTCACAAGTGGCTTTCATAAACTCAAGTTCATTGGCATCCACTTCGCCATCGGTGGTCGCTGTTGTCAGCATCACATCGACTAAGTGTCCTTTGTCATCTGGTGTCAATTGCATCAGGCATTGCAAAGATTTGCGAAAATTTTGAATAGAAACTTGATGAGTTTCCAGTGTAAATTTATTATTGAGCCCCAATAATTTCATGGACTCATCATATACATTTTGTGCTTTGTTTGAGTTTTCATTGCCGTGGAGGCAAAGTGCTGACAATAAGAGACTAACGGCATCGGAGCATTGAGAAAGTTTTTTATTGTTATGAGTTGGAGTGGCCGAGTCCTCTTTTAAGTGTATTTCTAAGAGAAGATAGAGGACTGCCTCGTTGAGGTCGATCAAAGAATCGACCCCCACCAAATACTCACAGGTTTTTAAAAAAATATTTTTTTCAGTATTCTCTAAATTCCGCAGCTTCGGGATGCACTGATGTAAAGCGGGCAAGACGTGGTTGCGATCCAGGTTGTGAAGCTGGGCGGCCCGCAATTTAAACTCTTGAACCAATTCCTCACTGCGGTAGGTCTCAACCAGTTTGATGGCTTTTTCGGACTTCCCAGAAAGATTTAATAGCACCAATGCGATAGCTTCGGCTTGTAAGGCTTCGGATCTTGTTTCGTAAAATTTTGGAAGCACGGACGAAAGGAGCACGCCCACGGTGGCAATGCTCTCAGGACTTGGGTCACCAATAGAATCAATAATATTTTGTGGAGTCCGTTTTTTCTTTTTTGTATCTTCTGTTTTTACAGTTGGCTTTTCAGGTTGGGTCAATTGCCTGTCCAGAAAATCGGGTTCCAGAAATCGTTTGTCTAATCTAGCAATTCGATCTTCAAGAGGAGGGTGAGTGGCATAAATTGTATATGATGCCAAAGGGTTTTCAAAACACATATGACTGCATTCTTCAGCGGCCACGGCGTGCAAGGTTCCTGTTTGTTGACCAATTTTTGCCAATGCCCCAGCGATCCCGGCTGGGTAGCGCGTAAACTGAGCCGCGCTGGCGTCGGCCAAAAACTCTCTTTGCCTTGAGACCGCGGAGCGAATCATGCGTCCAACAAAAACGCCTAAGGAGCCGATGATCCACAAAGACACGCCGATAAACAAAACCAAGAGGATGGCGCCACCCCCGCCTTTACTATTACGAGAGCGATAGCGTGAAGATCGCCCCATGGAGCGGAGGATGAATTTGCCCATAACTCCAATGGTCACAATGCCGGCGAGGTAGCCAAGAAGTTTCACATTCAATCGTGTGTCGCCATTGAGTATGTGGCTCATCTCGTGGGCGACCACGCCTTGTAGTTCATCACGAGTGAGGTGGTCTAGGCAGCCTTGCGATAGAGCGATGACAGAATTCTGTGGAGTGAGGCCTGCTGCAAAGGCGTTAATGGCGGACTCCTCTTGTAAAATGAAAAGAGGGGGAGGAGTCATACCGGCGGCAATTGCCATCTCTTCAACCACATTGAGGGCTCTTTTCACTCCTGGTTTCTCGGTGATCAAAAGAGCGTCGGTTCCCTCCATGTACTCAGCAATTTTTCGTCCACTGCCACCAAGTTTCATTTGTTTGAGAACGGCACTAAAGAAGATGACCATCAACGTGACAAGAGTGACTCCAAAATAATGGTGGTACTGGTGAGGGGCTGGATACTCGAAGGCCGGTTGCAGCCCCTCTCCTCCTTGGGCCCTCAATAGTTCGAAGGCGACCCAGGCTGTTATGTTGGTCATGATAATGAGGCCGACAACAGCCAAGAAAAACAAGAACACCAGGTAGTTGGTGTTCTTTTTGGCTTGCCTTTGGTGTTCGAAAAAATTCATCGACTAGAACTGAACCTTAACAGCCTCTTTGGCAGCCGCATTTTCAATTTCAAACGGATAGGCTGCATCAAAACCAAATCCTCCAGAAATAAAATTGTTGGGGAAGGTTTCTCGACTGTTGTTGTAGTGCATGACGGCATCATTGAAAGATTGACGAGCGTAGGAAATTTTATTCTCTGTACTGGTCAGTTCTTCCATTAAGTCTTTCATAACCGAGTCGGCTTTAAGTTCGGGGTAATTTTCAAAGAGTAACATCATCTTACCCATGTTTTGTGTTAAAGCTCCCTCGGCCTGATTCAGATGACCCACAGCTTTGCTGTCGGCGGGATTCTTAGCCACTTTCTGAGCTGCGCTCTGAGCTTGGTTTCGGGCCTGAATCACAGCTTCAAAAGTTTCTTTCTCGTGAGACATAAACTTTTTTGCAGTCTCTACCAAGTTAGGAATCAAATCATATCTTCTTTGCAATTGGACATCGATTTGGGCAAAGGCATTCTTGAATGCGTTTCGTAAGCGCACCAATTTATTATAAATATTCATTACGAAAAAGGCGATCACAGCCGTGATCCCTAAAACGATCCATAAACCCACTTTTGGTCTCCTTTTTTTGGGGGTGAAAACTGGTCCTATTATAGGACCGTTCAAATCAAAATTAAAAGGGGA
The DNA here is from genome assembly GCA_965368905.1 of uncultured Bdellovibrionales bacterium. Taxonomy (GTDB): domain Bacteria; phylum Bdellovibrionota; class Bdellovibrionia; order Bdellovibrionales; family JAGQZY01; genus JAGQZY01. The sequence continues at coordinate 24,279 of CBDUOS010000018.1, forward strand.
AGCGCACTGAGTTGTGGCAGAATCGCTCCGAAACGGGAGTTAGCGGTCCTCGCAGTCTTCCATATAGGTGACAATTTTATTGTTCTCAACAAAGTAGCAGCCGGAACGTTGACTGATTTTTGACTTGTTGCCGTTTGCGGTTTTTTCGACCTCAACATGGGCTTTCCAAAGGTTTATTTTATGAGGCATTTTTTCAGACTTTATTTTTACTCGACATTTTTTTGCCGAGCAGTCTTTGAAGATCAACTTTTCATCGTCCAAGAAGGTTTGGAAGCTAGGGGCATACAGCTCCTCTTTTACACTTTTCCCGGCCACTGTTTGAATATGAGTTTGCAAAACTTTTTCTGCTTGTTTCTGCTGTGGGGTGGCGGCAGCGAATATAACAAAAAAACTTATTGGCAAGAGTAACAAACCAACCTCCTGTTGATGAACGGAGAACGACTGTGTTGGCGAGCCTCTCTCTCTTCGGGAGTCAGTTCGTCAAACATGTTGGACAGCCGACTCATAAAAAAGCGTCCAGGGCAGTCTGTGTTTCTCACATGTTGGTGCCCAATCACTTCAACAATATTGAATCGACTTTTCAAACTTTGAATGAGGTTTCTGAGTGATTCGATCTGGGCGCTGGTGGGGGTGTGTATGTCCAGGTTGCCAATCAGAGCGATTCCGATGGCGCGAAAATCATTGTCTCGGTCCATGTAGTAGCGATTATTGGCGCAATCTTCGGGGCGATTAGGAATTTGTCCTGCATTGGCACCCATGTAAGAGAGTGAGCGCCCTTCGCTGATGGCACCATTGCGAGCTATTAAAAAATGATAACCAACATCGGCCCAGTTTCTCCAGCTTATCGCGCCATTGATTACATCGGTTACCGTTTGGTTGGTGGCGGTGTGGTGAATAATGATTCGCCCCATGCTGTATACATTTTGCAACAGTCGTTCATCGTCTTGCACCAATGGGTCATCGGCTTGCAGAACGCCGTTGCGAACAAGAAGGTTTCCGTAGTTATAACAAGATTGGTTTTCAGGACCGCTGAATCGAGGAGAAAGAGCTCCTGATGGGCGAGGGAAAATCGGGAGCTCTGCCGCTACTGGTGCAGCAGTGGGTTCGACGGATGTTGCATCCGAGTTGCCAGTGGTAAATGGCAAACTCGATGGGGTGCGATCTGCTCCCGTGCTCATTGCCAAGATCGGGGTAATTAGCAAAGTGAAAAGTATTTGTCCCATACTACAATTGTAAAAGTTCTGGTTTTAACCAGTCAAACTTACGGTCCAAACAGGACAGTCGTATTGTTGTTGAAGAGAAGCAGCGACAGCCCCATTCCTATTGGTCTGGGGTTGGCCGGACAAAAGAACGGGTTTGTAAAAACTCGCACAGGATTAAAACTTTAATATTGGTACCGACGGCGAGACTCGAACTCGCACAGTATTGCTACCATCGGATTTTGAATCCGACGCGTCTACCAATTCCGCCACGTCGGCACAGTACCAAAATTCAATTGGGGAACTATCTTACCTTTCGACACGCCTGTCAATCTGGGAACTTAAAGCAAAAGCTGATTATCTGAAACACAAGGGATCGCCACAATACGTCAACGGGCTTCTTTGGGCCATCAAAAATAGAAAGAAATTTCAAGCACATACAGACTTGCTTTGAGCCACTGTAAAGGGCTTTGGGAGTTTCCCGTTATTCCATGAAAATAAATTTGCCATTTTCTAGGCAGGGTGTAGGGTGTCGCATCAAAGCTGCGTAAGTTGTCACCAATTTTTTGAAGGAGTTCAAATGGGGTTTCGTTTAATTTGGGTCATTATGAGTCTATCAATCATTTCTGTAGGCGCCATTGCTGCCAATGAAAAGGTAAAGTACGAAACGATTAAAGGTGAGCGTGTCCAAGTGGAGGGCACGGAGAAGGTGAAGGCTGCACCCTTGAGTGAGCCCGAGTCGAGTCGTCTTCGTCAAAAGCGTCAACAAATGGAAATGGAAACAGAAGAGAAAATCATCCAACAATTGGAAGAAGCGCGCATGGAAGATGAGAAAAATCGTCGCCAGCAATTGTTTGAAAAAGAACTGCGCACTCGCGAAAGTGAATTGGAAGATCCTTATATGGACCCCGAGCCCGTTGTAGAAGTGCAGCGTGAACCAGTGACCGAGGAGTCCGACACGTTAGAGTGGGAGCCTGTCTCGCAAGGCAATGACATTACGACAACTGTGATCGTTGACGATGTTGACGAACCTAAGCCCGCCCGGTTTTATTTCGGCTTGGGTGCTGGTGGAGTCAATCACCAGGCTCAAAACACTCCTGACATGAATGGAACCGGTGGAATTACTTTTGGAAGCTACCTCAGTCGATATTTTATTCTTGAAGGCGCTTTTATGTACTCCTTTTTAGAAACCAACCGCAGCATTCTACCTGATGAAGATGTGGACATGTTTCACTTTGCAGCAGTTCCCAAGTTCACGTTCGGTATGAATGACCAGGTGGTAACTCCGGTGGTGGGTCCCGTGTTGGCTTTCACTCGTCGTCAGTACAATGGCGGTGACAACGCTTCAAATGCTTTGGATGCAGGAATTTCTGCAGGAATCGATATTGCCTTGAACCAGCAGGTGAAAATCGGAATTGAGGGACGTTACATGACCAACCTTGATTACGAAAAAGACGAGCCATTGGATGCCACAGAGAAGGCTTTGGAAGAGTTTGCGACCGGTAACGACATTCGCCCCCTTGAAGATTTTGACTATACGATCTTCATGGCCAACGTAAAAATGGTTTTTTAGGCTAGACCAAGGTCCAGTAGGGTGTTTTGTTTAATAGAACACCCCATTAACATATGGAGATGCGGAACCATCTCCTTATTTTTTTCTTTTTATCTATAGCGGTTCCCGCTACCGGCAAAATCTTAATTGCCACCGTTGCACAAGTTAAAAATCATGTCATCACTTCCCGCGAAGTTTCCATCCACAAAGAGCTGGATCAGGTTCTCGGTAAGAAGTTTGAAGACTTCACCGATGGGAATTCCACTGAGGAAGTGATTCGCGAGTGGCTCCTCTATTTTGAGGCCATCTCATTTTACAACAACAAGATTACCGACAGTCGGTTGAGCGAATCTTTGCAGAGGGCGCAAACTCGTTTGGTCAAATCCTCAGGTTGGAAAAAATTGGGAGTTACTGGGCAAGAACTCAAGAACAAAATTCGCCGCCGCATGGAAGCCGACCGTATCTACACCTTTAAGAAAAAAGCGTCTGTGTTACCGGTCAGTCTCAGTGAAATTGAAACGGAATACACGCAAAACCGAATGGGCTACGGCAATGAAAGTTTTGACGAGGCAAAAGAAAAGATTCGAAAGAAAAAAACCGACCAAAATATGAAAACCAGAATGGGGCAGTGGTTTAATGTTCTCGAGAGAAAATACAAAGTGCAACGCTTTTCAAAGTTCAGTGAGCTGAACTTATGATTTTTGAGTGGAGCGTTTCCAGTCAGAACAGGTCTTTGAATTTGCAAGATTGGCCCGCCTCCGCGGCTTGGACTCGAGCCCAGGTGGAAGATCACCTACAGAGTCAGCCCTTTCTTGGTGTTGTAATAAAAGAACGATTGGTAGCCCTCATTTTGTACCGTGAATTACAGGGCCTCCTAGAGATTCACTATTTGTACACAGACCCGGCATTTCGTCGCCGGGGCTTGATGGAAAGCCTGTTGAATGAGCTGATTCGAAGAAATCCTGCAAGCAAGATTTGGTTGGAAGTTCATTGCAAAAATCAGGGCGCACGTCGCCTCTACCAAAAAATGGGCTTTAAAAACAATGGGTTACGTCCAGGATATTACGCAGATGGCGGTGACGGCTTACTTCTTGAGCGAGCCCCAGAGGCTCTGGCTGTATCCTAAAAAGCCTTTAGATTTTAATAGTTTATATTTTAGAATTACCCCCCTTTTCACTTGCGTTGGGCAGACCAGTCTGCTAAATTGTCGAACAAATAGGCCCGGTCGGCCTATTTTTTTTTATGTGGAGAACAATGTCAGACGAATTGGCAAATTTGAAAGAGCACGCGGAGCAGATCGCTCGCCGCGAAAATTGCTTTCTCTACGATTTAGAAATGACCGGAAAAGGTCAGGGGCGTATCCTTCGCGTTTTTATTGATAAAGAAGGTGAAGAGGGTGTGTCCATTGATGACTGCTCGAAGGTTTCCCGAGGCTTAGATTTAGTCTTGGATGTTGAAGACTTGGTGCCTGGTGGCGCCTACCAATTGGAAGTGTCTTCGCCCGGATTGGAGAGGCGCCTGACTCAGCCTTGGCATTTCCAGAAAGCCATCGGAGAAAAAGTGCAACTTCAGTTGAATAGAGGTTTGGGAGAGTTTGCTCCGAATCGAAATTCAAAGAAGGATGAAAAAAGAAAGAAATTAACGGTTCTTATAAAAGAGGCCAAAGAAGATGAAATTTTGGTGAGCATGGATGGTCCCGGGACAGAGGAAGAAGCTTTTGCAGTTCCGCTGCAGTATATTCACAAAGCAAAAGTGATCTATACCTTTGAAGATAATTTTAGCAATAAAAAGCCAAAAGGAAGAAAGGGTTAAGCCGTGGAAAATGTATTTTCGAATCTGAGCCGGATGATAGAGCAGGTTGGTAAAGACAAAGGAATCGATAGAGATCTTATTATCGATGCGGTCAAGCAGGGGATGTTAGTCGCTGCTCGCAAAGTTTATGGAACCTACCGGGATATCGAAGCCACTTACAACGAAGAATCTGGTGAAGTTGAACTTTACCAGTTTAACGAAGTTGTATCAGATGAGGCCTTCGAAGATGAAGAAATTGAGATCACGTTGGATAATGCGCGTGAGCTCGACCCAGATGCTCAGCTGCACGATTCCATCGGGATCAAACTGGATACTTCAGATTTGGGGCGTATTGCCGCACAAACGGCTAAACAGATCATCATGCAGAAAGTGCGTGATGCTGAAAGAGAAATTATTTTTAACGAATTTGAAAGCCGTAAAGGTGAAATAGCCTCAGGAATTATTCGTCGAATTGAAAGAGGCACAATTGTTGTGGATCTTGGTCGTACCGAAGCCATTATTCCTTACCGTGAACAGATTCCTGGTGAGCATTTCAAACCGGGAGATCGTATTCAGGGCCACCTATTAGATGTGCGCCAAACCACTCGTGGGCCACAAATTGTAATGTCTCGTGCTCACGCAGACTATATGGTTAAGCTTTTTGAAATTGAAGTTCCTGAAATTTATGACGGCATTGTACAAATTATGGCTGCGGCTCGTGAGCCTGGTCAGCGTGCCAAGATTGCGGTGGATAGCAAAGACTCTGCAGTGGATGCTGTGGGAGCCTGCGTGGGGATGAAAGGTTCTCGCGTTCAAAACGTCGTGCAAGAGCTTAAAGGTGAAAAGATTGATATCGTTGAGTGGGATGAAGACATCACGCGCTTCGCATGTAATGCTTTGGCACCGGCTGAAATCTCTCGAGTATTTTTGGATGAAGCCAATAAAGAAATGGAAATTGTTGTTCCCGATAGCCAGTTAAGTTTGGCGATCGGTAAAAGAGGTGTGAACGTCCGTTTGGCTGCAAAGTTGACGGGTTGGAAAATCGACATCATGTCTGAAGCCAATGCTTCGGCAAGAACGGCTGAGTCTATATTCAATTTGATGTTGATGCCGAATATGACAGAAACCATGGCGCAGAGTATTTTTCAAAGTGGTTTTGGTTCTTTCCAATCATTGGCCGAAGCTGAAGTGGCGGACATTCTTTTGATTCCTGGCTACGATGATGATGAAAAAGCGGCTGGATTAATTCAAGAAGCGAAAGACTTGCTTCAGAAGTATCAAGATGAAGGAACCGAGATTCCGCAGGCCCCTGTAGTTGAGCCGGTAAAAACCAAGGGGTCCGATGCCAAAAGCCAAGCCGATCAAATGTTGAAAGCTCAAATGGCAGCGCTAACAGCTGACGAGTCAGGAGCCGAGGCGGCGACCGAGGAAGTTGCTGCAGAGGGTGCTGGCGATGCGGCGGCGGTTGAAGAACCAGCCACCGAAGATGAAGTAAAAGTTGAAGCGGTCGCTGAAGAGGCGACCGAGGAAGCCACAGCAGACGAGGCTTCCGAAGAGAGCACGGATGAACCTTCCGCAGAAGACGACAGCGAAGAGAAAACCGAAGAGTAAGAGGGAGTAGGAATTGGATCAACAACCCAAGGTTTATGAATTTGCCAAAGAGATTGGTATAGAGACATTGGCTCTAATGGATAAGATCCGTAAGTGGGATTTACCCATTAAGAGTCATATGGCTGAACTCACTGCAGAGAATATCAAAGAAATTCAAGCAAAGCTGGATGAAGAGTCGAGTGGTGGTAAAAAGAAGAAAAAGAAAACCACCAAAAAGAAAGCTGCGAAAAAGAAGACCACGAAAAAAGCTGCGAAAAAGAAGACCACGAAGAAGGCTGCTGCTAAAAAAACGACGACTAAAAAAG
>CBDUOS010000019.1:0-30632 GCA_965368905.1 uncultured Bdellovibrionales bacterium
ACCAGAAGAAAAACAAAATTCTTTAATTCAAAGTGAATATCTTGAGAGGCTAGGGACCAGGTCATCAAACCATAGTGGTAGGTGGGGAGCCAAGGTGTAATGGGCTGCAAGGCTTCTGGCAAAATTTCTGGTGGTTTCCATAGGCCTCCGGCAAATGACAACACCAGATGAAAAAAGTTAGCCACCGGGACCACTGCTTTTGGCGAAAAGAAATTTCCGACCACTAAGCCCATCAGTAGAAAAGGAAGACCTCCAAGAGTTAGGTATAAAATCATTAAAAAGAAGGTGGAGACAGTAAGATCGGAAGGTGTGAAGGCTAAAGACACACCATAGATCAAGCCACAGGCCAGAGTTCCTATAACGATCGAAGTGATCAGTCGGGAAACGATCACCAAGCTATAAGGAATGGGCAGTGTTGAAAGGTACTGAGCCCAAGATGATTGTCGCTCTTGGGCGGTATTGATAGCGTATTGAAGAAAAATCACACCAAAGAAAGAAAAGGCGCAAAAAGAGCCGGTCATATATTTGGCAGTGTAGGCGCTACTCGATTCGGGGACTGCAAAAAACCAATAAAGTCCTGCAGGCAAAACTATACTGGTAAACATATAAGCGGGATCGCGAAACCCAATGCGCAATTGACTTCGGATATGGGAGACTAGCCTCTTCATAAAAACTCTCCCAACAGTTCCTCGACAGTCAGCTTATCGACCGTAAGGTTTTTAAAAGGGATTTTTTGCTCCACTAATTTGTTGAGATACTGATCGCTTTCTGCGGTCACGATCTCCACCCTTCCATCATCTTGTTTCACCTTTCGTGCGGATGGCAGTTTCACGCTTTGGTTCAATTGAAATTGAATTTTACGAAGCGCCATTGATTGGCGCATGTTATCGGTGGAAAGGCGAACAATGCCTCTATCTTTAAGGTGTAAAAAACCATCCACAGAGTTCATAGCCTCTTCTGGGTGGTGACTAATCATTAAGATAAGGCACTGGTATTTTTTCTGGTAAGTTTTTAAAGTGGCCATCAGGTGTTTACGTGATCCTTGATCCAGACCAGTGGTTGGCTCGTCCAAAAAAACAATTTTGGGTTGGCCGGCAAAGGCACAAGCCAAGGCCAAACGGCGCTTCATGCCTCCCGAAAGTTGTCCGCAAGATTTTTTAGAAAACTCATGCAATTGAAAGACTTCTATCAGTTCCTTTATGGCAACGGACTTTGGATACTGGTCGCAGACAAATTGCAGCACCTCTTCCACTTTTTCAGAATTGGGAAAGTCCACATCCTGTAGAGCCGAACCGACATCGGGCTTGGTGGAGAACTCACCCGCCGGTTGTCCGAGAACTTTAACATGACCATCATTTGGTTTCAGTAGTCCCAGGGCCAGTTTCAAGAGGGTTGATTTTCCGGCCCCATTCACTCCGACCATGGCCAACCATTGGTTGCCGGGGATGGAAAAACTGAAATTGTCTAAAACATTTTGATTTTTGAATGAGAAAGAAACCTGGTTAAATTCGACTAAGCTTTCTTTCATGAATGAGCTCCGGATCGCAGGCTGAATTGAAACTTAGAAAAGTCCACTGTGGTAAAAAGTAGATACCCTTGAACGACCATCAAATTGGTAGCTAGAAAAAAAACAGCCTCTTCTACGGGCAAGACTCCAAAGAGTTTCCATCCCGAGATCGTACCAGAAGGAAAGATCCAAATTTGCTGGGCGATAGCGACACTGTCAGCAAACCAAAAATAAAAAGTGAGGAACAAGACAGAAAATAACCAAACGCGGCGTTGCTTCCGTAAAATTGAAAGGCCAAGGCTCCATTGCATTATAAGAACGGGAAGAGACCAGAAGAGAATCAGAAAAAGATATCGCATGGGGAGGGAAGGGGAATACAACCAAAGCCCAAGGCCGACCAGTCCAAGGCTGGTGACCAAGCTGACCATTTGCCGTGGCCCGATTTTCATTGAATGGTTCGATGGGGCATCAAAGACCTTTAATAGCAGGCTGGTAAAGCAGCAGCCAATGATAGTTTGAATGACAAAGAAAAAATACTCTTCAAACGGAATCAAGAAGAGAGTCCCGAGAACTCGGTCAGGCTGATAGGTCCAAATCTTCTCGCGGATTAAGTAACTGTCCCAAGGTGTTGTGTAAGCGAGGCAAAGAAACAAGAGTAGAAGCATGCCTCGAATGGATTTTTGTGAACGTGCGAAAGGGTTGTTGCGACTCAACCAAATCAAAAGGCAAAACAATGGTAAGGTAAACACCAAATGAAATTGCCAATAGGTCATGGATTAAAGCTCCGCAATTGCTTCCAGTACTCCAACCCATGGTGCAATTCGGGATCGTGATATAACTTTTTAGATCGAAGGCCGCTAAGCATCCAGATCACTAAGGAGCGACTCACAACCCATGCTTTTTCGGGAAGTGTTAAATAGGTTCGGCCTCGCATTGGACTTGCACCATGTTTCAATATCTTTAAGCCAATGCCTCGGTAAAGCTCGGTGGCGATAATAATGGCGCCACGGGTGCGCCAAGGAATCGCTTGAAATGCCATTTTTGCGCTGAGGTAGTAAGAGTCGGCCAAACGCAACATTTCTCGAATACAACAAGCCAGCTGCTCTTCCCGAAAAATCCCATTTAAAAAATCGTTTTCAGAGATCTGATACTCGTTGAGGAGGGCAATCGGCACATAAATTCGATTTCTATGCAGGTCCTCTTTAACGTCTCGACAGATATTCGTGATCTGCATGGCAATTCCTAAGTCGACGGCATTGGCGCGCGCTTGCGGGTCTTCAACGGACATAAGATCAAACATGGCGAGGCCAACGGTGCCGGCCACTTTATAGGAGTACTGAACAAGTTCACTTTGATTTTGAATGCGCACAGGGCCGAGATCTTCTTTTGCTCCGACAATCAAATCGTCGATATAGCCTACATCCAGATTGTTGTTCTTGTAGATTTTATTGACCGGGAGTTGTGACTCTGGAGAGTGCAAGTCATTGGCTATGGCCTCTAAAGCACGGATGGCTTCGTTCTCGTTGGGTGCTTCATCAACAGCGTCATCGAGCCACCGGCAGAGCGCATAGAGGGCCTTCACCTTTGGTAAAAGAGGGCGTGGAAAAAACAATGAAGCCAAATAAAAAGACTTGGCGTGGTTTTGCATCACTCCTTCCCACTGGCTCATAGATTGAGCTCCTGACTGTGGGGCACGATTCTTTTTAGCACTTTGGCAGAATTGATCACACCAGGAACACCTGCTCCAGGGTGGGTGTTGGCTCCCACAAAAAAGAGCCCCTCGATATCTTCAGATTTATTATGAAAGCGAAAATAGGCCGATTGTTGAAAGGACGGCTCAATGCCGAAAGCGGAACCATGGGTGCTTCGCAGATCATTTTGAAAATAATCGGGCGTGACTGAAAAAGACACTTCTAGGTTTTCTCGTAGGTCTGGAAGGAGACGCTTCTCCAAGGATTCAAAGATTTTCTCTTGGTAAATCTGTTTTTGCTCGTCCCAGGGGATCCCACTTTGGTTGTTGGGAACAGGGGATAAGACATAGAATGTTTCGGCTCCTACAGGTCCAAGAGTGGGGTCGGTAACGGTTGGGGCGTGTAAGTACAGTGAAAAGTCGTCGGCCAATCGTTTTTTAGTGAAAATATCGTCAAGGAGACCTTTGTAGCGAGGTCCCATAAGAATCGTGTGATGAACAATGTTATCAAACTATTTTTTGCCCCAAAGTAACTAACAAATAGACTCATTGACTGAGTTCGTCGTTGCAAGCGTCGAGGTTTATGTTTGTTAAGCCACTTCTCGTCGATCCATTCATTGTAAACTTTGATTGGGTCAGTATTAGATACCAACACATCACAATCAAAGTGAAGACCCTTTCCAGAGTAAACTCTTTTGACTTTGCCTTTTTCGATTTGCAGTGAGTCGACGGGGCAATTGTAAATAAACTCCACGCCATGTTTCTCTAAGGCTTCGACCAGGCCACGAACCAAAGCGCCGGTACCGCCTTTTGCAAAGTGAACCCCCCATTTGCGTTCTAGCCAATGGATCAAAAGATAAATTGAAGTTATTTTGAATGGATTTCCGCCGACGAGAAGTGGTTCAAAGCTAAAGGCTTGTCGAAGCTTTTCACTTTTTATATATTTAGAAACCAAAGAGTAGACACTTCGATAGTTCTGCAAACGCACCATGTCCGGCACCACTCGCAGCATCGAAGCCAAGTCGGCAAAGGGTTGATCGGCCAACTGCGTGTAACCCACATCAAAAATTTCTTTAGCGTGTTTTTCTAGTTTCAAGTAGCCATCAACGTCGCCTGGGCTGATTTTTCGAATATTTTCTAAGAGCCTGTCTTGTTCCCCGACATAGTCAAATTGGCTGCCGTCGTCATAAATAATACGATAGAAGGGATCGACAGGTACGAACTCGACAAAATCTTCTGTTTTCTCACCAATCAAGGCAAACAGTTCATCAAAAAGATAGGGCGCAGTAATAACAGTGGGACCGGCATCAAATGTGTAGCCTTTTTCGCTGAAAACACGGGCTCGCCCCCCGGGTTGATCTCCGGCTTCTAAAACTTTGACCTGGTAGCCTTTGGCCAAAAGCTCGAAGGCGCTGGCTAGCCCCCCAAACCCACTTCCGACAACTAAGGCTTGCGGCTTAGAGTTGGATTTCTGCATTTGAATTCACCCCTCGTTGCATAGACTGAGTAAAATATTTTAAAACAATTTCTTGTGCACTTTTGGATGTATAGTCTTTGAAAAAATCCAGTTTTGATTGTGTGAAGTTCAACAATTGCGGAACGATGGCTTCAGACTCTATTGTCGCCGCAATTTCTTGTATCAAATCCTGTCGTTCTTTCGTTTCATTGGGCATAGTAAGGTATGAATCAACCAAGTCGGAGTGCTTGGGGTCTTTTGAGATCCAAGCCAGTAGGGCATTGATCCGTTTTTCTTTGAAGTCTTTTTGTTTTTGCCCTGTTTGTTTGAGGCCATAAAAATCGCGAATGTCATCATAGATTTGGTAGCAGGCCCCCAGTGAATACCAGGCCTGTGACTCAGTTTCTGATAGCTCGCTGCCTGTCAATATTTTCACCCCATGAACAGGAAGCTTAAACAAAGTGCCGGTTTTGTATTCGGTCATTTCTAGATAGGGAGTCCAATAGCTATTGTCTTTTTTGCAAATTTGAGAGAGTTCATCTACTTGTCCACGCACCAGAGTCTCGGCTGTCGAGGCCAGAAGCTGAGTCAGGTTTTCGTTACGCAATTGCGAGGTCAATTTGAAAGAGCGAAAAATGAGAAGGTCACCCACATTGATGGCTTGTGAGATGCCAAATTTTTTCCAGACGCTGGTTTGCCCCCTTCGCATGGGGTCGTGATCTTGAATATCATCATGGATCAGGGTGGCATTGTGTAGCAGTTCACAACTCAACGCCCATTGCATGGCTTGCTCGGGATGCAATTGAGAATTCTGGGCTTCCACTAAGGCCAACTGACCACGCAAACATTTCCCGTCGACTTGAAAATGGTAGCGTGTCATTACCTCGGCTGGGTGATCACTGCTAAATTGATTTCTAAGAAAGTCATTCAATAGCTTAATAGTTTCACCCCACGAAAGAACCCAACATTCTGTCAGTATATGACTAGAAAGACAATAGCAGAGCCGATTTAAGCAAGAAACAGGCAATCTATGTCTTATTATTCCTGACAAATAACATGTTGTGACGAATATCTCAGTGTCCTGGACGCTTCCTTTTTTCTATAGTGAGTCCATGGACGGAAACAATCGATTTTGGTTAACCCGACTTTTCTATATCCGCGGACTAGGGTTTCTCTATTTTGTCATCGGATTGATTCTGTACCGACAGGGTCCTGACTTGATTGGTCCGAGTGGACTCACTCCCGTGCAAGATCTGGTTAGAAAGTTTACAGAGCAAGACCAATGGCATGATTTGATTTACAAATATCCCAGTCTTCTATTTTTAGACTCGTCAAATTTTACTCTTTATGTCATGGCCGGGCTCTTTTTAGTTTTAGGTGGATTCTTGATCTGGGGTCGTGCCAACGGTCTAATGCTGCTCGGTCTTTGGGCGATGCAACTTTCATTGGTCAATGGGGCAGGATTGTTTTGGGGCTTTGGGTGGGAGACCATGATGCTGGAGATGACGCTGCTAGCTGTGTTTTTCGTGCATCCTTGGCGAACCAACTTGCTGTCACCGAAGAATTTGGTGCCAACATATTGTGCCTTGTGGCCTTTGCTTTGGATGATGTTTCGTTTGATGTTGGGGGCTGGGTTGATCAAGGTGAGAGGAGATGCTTGTTGGCTCGACTTCACCTGTATGGATGTTCATTACCAAACTCAACCCAACCCGCACCCACTCAGTTGGTACTATCATAGTTTACCCCAAGGGTTTCACCGTGTTGAAGTTGGAATGACCCACTTTTATGAACTTCTTGTTCCCGGACTTTTTCTTTTGCCTCGTTTGGGACGTCACCTGGGTGCCTTGTTAGCTGTCCTGTTTCAACTGACAATAATTTCCACAGGAAACTTGGCTTATCTCAATTGGCAAACCATTGTTTTAGCATGGGTGGCCTTCGACGACTCCATCTGGAAGAAGCTGGTTGGACCTAATACCCGAGAACAGTGGAAGCTAGTGATGGGTCGGCAAGCCGGTGTGACTCAAAACAGTTTTACTCTATTGGTTGTCAGTGCCGTTTTGATTCTCAGCTTTCGTCCGGTGTCCAATATGATTTCATCCAAACAAAGAATGAATCAGTCTTACGATTCATTACATCTTGTCAATTCATACGGTCTGTTTGGAAGTATCACAAAAACTCGTTTTGAAGTGGTAATCAGTGGGACTAGAGATGAAGAACTGACAGAATCAACAAACTGGAAAGAGTATGAGTTCAAATGCAAACCAGGGGATGTGATGCGACGTCCTTGTTGGATCACTCCTTACCACTTGCGGTTGGATTGGCAGATGTGGTTTTCCGCCATGCGACCCCAATTGCAAGAGCCTTGGCTTGTCAATCTGGTCAACAAAATGTTAACCAATGATCCATTGGTGGATCGGCAACTGGCGACCAATCCGTTTTCAGCCGGTGAACCACCTCGGTTTATCAAAATGGATCTTTATGAGTATAAGTTTACAGAAAGTTCCAGTTCGAAAAATTGGTGGAGTCGTAAGCGGGTGAAAACCTATATGCCACCAATATCGCTAAAAAACTTTGTCAGGAGACAGGACCCTTGAAGAGCCTTTATTCCATTTTGATTTTTTCTCTGTCACTCTGGCTTTCAGGCTGTGCGACTCTTTTTTACAAAGAAATCGAACGGCCTCATTTTTGGTTGGCTGAAAAAGAAGGGAAACAAGTTTATGTTCTCGGAACCTTCCATGCCTTTGTGAGTATCCATGAAATGCCGGACTGGGTTCTTAAGCAATTGAATCATGCTGAAGTCTTGGTTCTCGAGGTTCCCCCAACAAGTGAAACACAGGGAGCACTACTAAAATTTTTAGCACGTCTTGATCGAGGAATCATATACAGTGAACTCGAAGCGAAAGATTGGCAGTTCTACAAATCACTCTACAAGGAATCAGAGCTGGGACACCAATTTTTAAAAAGAGATCATAAAGTGGAATTTGATAACTACCCATTGGGTGCAACCATCGTACAGAGTTACATCAACGAGCAGACCCAGAAAGCCATCGATGATGCCAATCGAGGAAACATTGCTGTCACCGGAACTTTTATTCGTGACCTGAATGAGCTGTCACGCAATCTCGAAAGCGGATCAAGCTTAGATAAGAGTTTGTATGACCAAGCCGTCAGTAAAGATATTGTATTTGATTTTTTGGATCGTGATCTGGATACGGTGGTTGAGATTCAAAAACAGACTTCGGAAAAGCGTTTTCATCACATGTTGAAGGTGGCAAAAAAAATCAAGGCTGAACGAGAGTACGCTTTGGTTCTTTACCATAAAAACCTGAGCACAGTGTCGAAGCTGGCGGAGCTGTATCGATCGGGTGAGCCAATTAATTACGGGCGAGTTATACAAGATGATGTTGGTGTCGACCTGAGTGACAAAATTCTGAAGCGAAGACACAAGGCTTGGGTCAAACATTTTCAAGGTGTCGAATCAGGCTACCAGCGAATTTTTATTGGAGTGGGGGCCGCTCACCTTTACGGAGAAGAGAACTTTCTGAAAGAACTCAAAACTTTGGGATACAAAGTCAGTCGCGTGACCCGCGACTTCAGCGGAAACCTTCCTTAGCGATTCATAAAAAACTGGAAAGTGGACTCGACAACGGAGTCAAAAATTTCGGGGCGCTCGAGGTGTAGTGCGTGCTTTGCCTCAGGGATCATTTCGAAGACGAAATGATCGTTTTCAATATGCCACTCGTTATCAACGACCAAGTCATTGCCGGCCTTCAGGACCAAGCAAGGTTGGACGATCGGTTGGTAATCATTAGCTAGCAAAGCATCAGCCACAGGGAAGGTCTCAAGAGCCCAAAGTAGGCTCACTCCGGACGAATTTTGATTTTCAGCCAAACGAATTTTCTCGGACCATTCAAAGCGGTTGGGATCGGTAGTGACTTTATTCTCTTCGAATGACAAAGGGGAGAAGCGACGCCCAAGAACCGTTCTTCCCATTCTTTGTCCAAGCATAGAAACGCCTTTTAAAAGAGGTTTTACGACCGGATTATTTAGCAAGGGGGAAACCTTGGGTTGTACCAAAGGAGCCCAATAGCTCAACTTGCTCGGTTCCCATTGGGGAATTTCTGCACGTATTCGCGAAAGGCTGGCGGTGTAGACAAGAGTTCCAGTTGAGTGGGCGATTAGAAATGGAGAGTCATTTGGTACACCGTAATCTTTTTCAATGGCCCGGTGTGCTCGAATTATATCTTCGACATAAGAGTCAAAGTCGTTGATGTGTATGGATTGATTTGAGTTTCCCTCCACTCTCTCGCTGCGTCCTTGTCCGCGAAGCTCAATGATATAAACGTGGCGAAATCCCTTATCAAAAGCGGCCTTAGCTGTGTCCCACCAGTTTTCAGTGATATCCTCTAAACCCGTGACAAGAATCAGAGGTGTTTCGATCGGATTATCCAAGTTTTCAAGTTTGGCATAGTAGTTTTTCAGCCCAGCAAAGCCTTCGTAATAATGATGTCTCAGGTGATCGTTTTGAAAGTCCAAATCGGCTTCTGAGAAGGGTGGCGTCGAAGGTTGCCGATAGGATTGCGTAGGGCTTGATAAATAAAAGATAGCTCCCAGAATTAAACCAATCAGGCTCAGTGGGAAAATGACCCATTTTTTCATCCCTAGGATCTAACATGGCCGTCCTAGGCTGTCATTGTGACTTCCAACCGCCCTTTGACTCGCCATATTATAGAGGTTGAGGCGAGTGACAGCTGGATTGACCCGATTCCACCGCCCGTATAAATTTGATGGCCTAGGGGCTGCCAATGTTTTCATTTTTTCGTCGTCAGAAGGACGAGGAACCACAGACTAAAAGGAAGATTCAGCGGAGACGTATTCTGAAAGGAACCACGCGCTACCCTGGAAAGTTTGATGCCTCAAAGTCTGTGACGTTGGCTGACGCTCATGGAAACTTCAGAGCCTATTCCACAGAAGAATTGATGGCCAAAAAACTCAATCGGTTTAAGGGTTGGAAATGCTCAGCGGGCCGAGAGTCTTTGCATGTTGGACAAAAAGGCGAGGTGCTTCTGGCGGCCTGTGGAATCCGCGGCGTTCAGGGAAGTGCCTATAAGGGAGATTTTAAGCTGCCCGAGGCTTGGTTAGACTGTGATCGTGAAGCCTGTATGTGTGGCGGAGATATGCAGCTGCGTAAAGCGAGAACAGTGGACTTTGTTGAAGAGGCCCAATCGCCTCAGCTTTCAAAGATGAAGATGACTAAAGAGGGGCTGGGGCCTGTCGAGTGGGTTGGACCATATCACTTTCCTAAATTTGAAGAACACTTTGTTACGGTCTCTTGGGATATGGGTAAGCGTTGCAATTACGCTTGCAGCTATTGTCCACCAGAAGTTTCTAATAAAACAGACCCTCTAAAAACTTGGGAAGAACTTAAGACCACCACTGACAACGTTATTGCACAATTTGGTGAAGACCAATTGATTAAATGGGTTGTAACAGGTGGAGAGCCGACGATCATTCCCGATTACATGAAGTGGGTGGAGTATGTTGCTGAGAAAGGCCATGTGATCCATACAACAACCAACGGAAGTCGTGGTGGTAAGTACCTTGAACAGTTAATACGACATAGTTGTATTGGAATCAGTGTTCACTTAGAGTTTTTAGATATCGATCGTCTGCGGGACACCTGTGAAAAAATTGTTCGTAAGAAGCTTCATGATCGAGTCGCAGCCAATTGGTGGTTTGGGGTTCGGGTGATGGTGCCACCGGGTCACGTGAAGCAGGCGGAAGAGGTACAAAAAGTGATTTCAGAAATTCCTTTCTTCCCAGATATGGGCCACTTTTTTGTTAGCCCAATTCATCACTATGAGAAAGATTCGGATGGTCGAATAAACTTTGGTGAACTTCTCAACTACGCCCCAGATGAAATGGAGAGACTCGAACGTCTCTTCTGATGGATTGATATTCTTTGCACCACCAGTAATCGTCTCGTTTTGAAACACACACAAAACTGTCAACCCTTGCTTTTACTATAAGTCTAATAAGGTTTTCAAAAGCTGGGGGGCTCAATGAAAATAATATTATCCGTTTTTCTAGTTATGGCAGGAATTCAAGTGGCTGAGGCATCGCCAGCCACAAATCGTTACCAGAACGTATTGAAAGTCACAGATCAAATTTACAATCCCAAAAACAATGTTCGACCGACTAACAATATGCTGTGGTTCTATGGTGATCAGAGATGGCTTACCTACTACACAAGTTCTCGCATCAATCGTGCCGATGTACTTTTTGGAAAAATGTTAATGATGACTTACGATATGTACTGCCAAAATAAAGGACAGCGAATCAATTGCTTGGGACACAGTCTGAAAGTTAATTACCGAATCAGCGGACGAAATAAAGGTGGTGCCAAAGTTATTTCCATTTCAACAAATAGTGTTGGTTCTTTTACAGCCGGCTACATCATCGAAGCGGTTTCTAAGTTTTATGGTCAACTTGAGCAACGTGGTGGACGTACGCCTTTACAGGTTTGGGAGAGACGAAAAATTCAGCCAGCCCCACAGGTGATTGCGCGTACGGATTACCATGTCACCACCAATGGAAACCAACGTCATGCGAACAACAAGTGGTTAGATCGAAACTTTCTTCGTCTTGTGCGAGACCGTATAACAGCCAACTTAAGAAATCGATTCACCTTTTGGATGGGTCCGATTCAAGAGATACGCAATGCTGGTGACTATAATAATCGCGCTCAACGCAGTTTACTTTACAAGTATTCTTCTCGACGTAAGAGGGGCATGGTTAATGTGATCGTTTCAGGACCTAATACTAGCGATGGTATGGGTTATGCTTGGGTTGGGCGTAATTCATCGCCTTATTTTGTGATGCGTTCGCTTTTTAACAGCAAAGATTCGAGAAGTTTTTATTATGAAAGAAAGCCCGGTGCGATAAACCACAACTCTTTGATCTATATTCATGAGTTGGCTCACAATATGGGCTTGCGTCACTGTTCGTCGGGGCAAAAAAGTTTTTGCACAGACAACCTACACCATACGGCCTCCGGTGCAGACTATGTAAAGAACTATATGTCGAGTATTGGTGCTTTGAGGTTCAAATATGCTTACTAAAAGGAACTTTATAGTAACATCTGTTTTACTTTTTCTTTGTGTGGGGTTCTTGCAGTCAGTGGAGCCCGCAACTTCACAGAAAGATCGTCATCATGAGCAAGTCTTTGCTACAGTATCGATGAAAAGTGAAGCGTCTCCGGACTCTGACGATTTAGGAAAGAAAGATCTGACGGATACTGGTCGAGAGATTGATTCTGTGACGCCAGTAGAGCAAGATGTTGCAAAGCATGAGTCGGGTATTCCACACGAGTGTCTTGAGAGTATTCGACTTGGGGCTAATGGAAAACTTCCTGATGTGGAGTTATCGGATTCTGAATTAATGCACCTTAAAGAGCAAGAAAAAATCTTTGCAGAAGAGATGAGTGAAGAGTTTGAACATTTTATTGTCAGCGACGATGGAGCCTCTATTTTGGACAAGAGAGCGATCACAGAAGATTTTCAAGCTTTGGTCGATGCTTCAAACGAATTGGAAGATGGGGATGTTGAAGCTGTCGCTTTTGACGAGTAGCCTGATTTAACTTGTTTGTCCCATCGTTCGCAAAAAATTCTGGTGATCTCGAACAGCCCCGAACAATGTACTTTGGGTTTTGTACTCGATTTTGTTTTCTTCGCAGAACTTTTCTACAATCGGTTGAATGTGTGGGTAGTTCAGGTGGCACATAGTTGGAAACAGGTGATGTTCCACCTGGTAATTGAGGCCTCCGATACACCATGTGAGTGCTCGGTTGTGAATAGCAAAATTAGAGGTGGTTGAAACTTGTCGTAAAACCCAGTCTCGGCCGAACTCGTCGGGGGTGGCTGGCAAGCTTTGGGTTCCAGTTGCATGGGCCAATTGAAAAATTACAACCATGCAAAACCCAAGAATAGAAAAGCTAATCAGATAACAGGCCAAAGCCAACCCAAAACTTCCGAAAACGTAAGTTGGTAAAACAAGAAACAGCAAAACATGCCAAATTTTGATAAGCACTGTTTCAACAATGACCTTTTTCATTCTGGCTGGGCTAATTGAGTATGTGTTGTAGATGATGTCTCTAAAATCACCCCACCAGACCCAACTCAATGTAAACAAAGGATACAGCGCCCACGCATAGATGTGTTGATACTTTTGGTACCAAAGAAGCTCTTGCTCGGTGTGCAATCGCAAAAGACCGTTGGTGTCGATGTCGTGATCATATTTGTGGACATTTGTAAAACTGTGGTGAGCTTGGCAGTGTTGGTTCTTCCAAAGTAAGGCGCTTCCCCCTAAAAATGAAATAGGAGAGGTCATCAAGTTATTAAACCAGGTGGAATCACTGGAAGCTCCGTGGCTGCCATCGTGCATGACTGCCAACTGGATGACCAACATAATGAAGGTCCATGGCAGAGTGCCAGCAAGAGCGTACGCCGGAGACACCTGGCCGTAGAATAGGAAAAGGCTATAAGATAAAGCCCATAGAGATACCAAGAGTAGGGATTTGAAAACCATAGACTTAGTTCGTTTAACTGAGATGTTTTTTGATTGAAGGTGATTTAAAACTTTCTGTTTTAAAATTTTATTGGCGCTTTCTGTGGCGCGAGTCTTATCCATGTCTGGGTTCCTTTGAATTTCCAGGTAAAATTTTACCCAACTTAATATAGGTTATGCAATATTAAACCGTTGCTTTTTCCATTCTTTTAGCTGGTTTCTGACATTGGAATTTAAGGACTTCATCACATCAAGCACGGTGCTCTCTTCACTGCCAGCTTCAAAATTCTGCGTGTGAGAAACAATACTCAGGTCACCAGAGAAACCATCGGGTGTTTTAAAGAAATTCAGTGAAACTGTCGATTCTGACGGTGCTAAACTGAAAATAGATTGAAAGCAATTTTCGATGAACATTCGGTTCTCATTGTTAACAACAATCCCGTTAAATTTAATAAATAGGTGACGCATTTTACTCCTGGGTAAATTGTGACTTTGAACTCATCTGTAAGAAAGCGAAGTTTAAAGTTCGGTGAACGATCGTCTAAATTAAGTGGCGTTTTGAACTGCAGATTGAGGAATGGCCTTCTCAAGATAAATAATGTTAGCCTAAGGGTAGCAAGAGTGCTGGTGAAAGTAAATGTAATTAAGGTGATTGAGACATTGTAATCTTCAAGTCGCCCAGGAGCCTTCTCATCTAAAATTCAACAATGTTTAATCCATTTTTCCTCTGAAAGGTTGGAATCGTTTGTGTTTTAGAGAGTAATAAAAGGGTTCGACACTCATAAGTGTGGTGCTATCTGATTCGATCTGAACGGTGTCTCTTTTGGCTTTTATGACCTTGGCTTTTCCTAAAGTAAGGTAGGTTGTCATTTCTTTGAGTGATTGATCTTTGTTTATTGTGTGTTGGTCTACAATTTTTAAGGAATACTTATTGTCTTTTTGCGAAGATAGGGCCGCATAGTAGTAAAACTTTTTTTCACGCCGTGAGTACCCACTAAATGCCAAGTCCTTAATGCGATCACCATTAAAATCTCCAGTGATTGCCATTGGGTGGCCTTTGGAATTTTTTTTCGCATTTTTTGAAAACTGTTTGGTTTGGACCAGTTCAAAATCCCGATGCTGGGTTAGAACCAATTGTTGTAAGTTTTGGCTGAGAGTCATGTTTCCATTCTTCACATGAAAAAGGGGAGGGGCTTCGGCCTGAATCGGCCCGAATAGTAAAATGAGGATAAGGTCAAAGATTAACATCAGTGCCCTCCGGAGTTTCTGAGAAGTTTTCTATTGGTCGAATGATGTCGCCGCCGGTGCCTCGAATGTCCGCTTCAAGTGCGGCCGCGTGTTCTTGATTTAAAGGAAGTTTGTTCAAGAATACATGGCGACCGATCCGTTGCCTATGGGTAGCACGGTTGGCCCAACCCGGGCTGGCATGGCTCGGGTTGTAATAGTGATCAAAATTGCTCGGGCCAGCATTGATCGCCTCGATTCCACTGTCCACACAGTCATTCAACAGGTTCTGGGTCCCAGGCGCTCCACTGGGAAGTCGATCATGAACTTGGTAACGATTATTGCCATAGGTCCAAGAGAATGCTGCTTGAATGCGTCCACTGTTCGATTGGGCTTTAAAAAGAACGACGTCGCAAATGGAGTTGGGAAAATAGCTGGAGACCACACGGCGCAAAACCACGCGATTCACTGCCACTTTTCCCCGATTGTTTTCGATACCGGCTTCATTGGCACAATTGCAAAGATAGCATTCGGCTGTTGTCCAAGGACCTCTTGAGCCAAGTCCTGTGGCTTTGTCGCAGTTGACAGGCCCGCCAGACTCGCGAATCTGTCTTAGTTCGTCCACTAGGCCACGTTGAACCACAGTAACAGTCTCACCACTGTGAGCATGAAAGCGTAAGTTTTCATTATCACCGGCTCGAGAAACAAAGTGGCGCAATGAAATGTATTGGAGTTGTCGAGCTGTTGGCGGCATTGAACGGTCGTTATTGTAACTTTCCGAAGTTGTATAAAAAGGAAATCGCGCAACTCCTGAATCCGACGTAAACGGATAACCCGGTCCACGGGGGGTGCTTCGACGCCAAGATTCCAATGAGGAGAGTAAGTCGATGTGCCCCTCCTCAGTTCTTTCAACGTACTCATCTGGTATATTGATCGTTAATCTCTCATAGCGATCCGACTGGTAGTGCTCCGCTGGAGTCGGCGTACTCGTCGAAGGCGTCCATTGGTAAACCGTGTAGTCGTCAGGAAGGCCAGAGAACGTAATCTCGAGTGCCGCCGAGTTTGTTCCGTGAGCGAGTAAGACTAAAAAAAGGAATCGAGGAAGTCGCTGTTTCACAATTTAAAAGGCTATTTCAGAATTTAGGGTTCAGCAAGAGCGTTCTTGAATTTTTGCTAATATTTTAAGCAAACAAAGTCTCTCGGCTTTTATCCCTTGGCGGCAAGAAGGGGTGAATGTATGCAGATTTAATTTAAAGCACAGTCGAACTTGTGCCTGTTATATTTTTTCGCATTGGTTAAGTGCCTACATTGCGAATGGCATGGATGAAACCATAACGTTTGAATTATGAATGCACTTTTTCAAGTCCCCTTTGCCCAAAATATAGCCTCCTGTATTGAGTGAGGGAATTGCTTTTTTAAGGACTTCACAGTCAATAACTCCTGTTTCCATTGCATACATATTGATGAGTACATTTTGATGTTTCAACATCAAGTTGTCGCCCTCGCCAGTTCCGTAAAGACCTTTCGATCGCTTCGTAAAAAGACTTTGAATTTCGACAAGGAGGTGATCCGGGTCTATTTTTACTAGTTCATAGGAAGACGCAGTGGTGCTGTCTGTTCTCGAATAACGGTCGGCGTTGGTAAAGAGAACCAGTAAAGGTAAGACGCTTATCATTAGTAATAATTTCTTAATAGTTGTCATAAGTTTCTCCCTATTCATTGTGTCCCAAGACTTGCGACGCCACTCCAGCTCCATTTTCTAAAGTTTGGTTCATCAATTGAAGATTTTTAGAATTTCCAAGATCTTTAATTAACTGTCGGGCTTCAATTTCGCTCAGGTCATGAAGCTCCATCAATCGATTGACGTAAGTAGCAGTTCCG
The DNA here is from genome assembly GCA_965368905.1 of uncultured Bdellovibrionales bacterium. Lineage (GTDB taxonomy): Bacteria > Bdellovibrionota > Bdellovibrionia > Bdellovibrionales > JAGQZY01 > JAGQZY01. The sequence continues at coordinate 16,324 of CBDUOS010000019.1, forward strand.
ACGTCAGTTCCCTCCGATAGCCGAGCCCTTATTTCAGTGTATGAGTCCAGGTAGTGAGAATCGACTAAAGCCAAAAAATCCTTACAAGAATCACAGTCTTGCGGCGTGATGAGACTGAATCCCAATCGAATGGCGTACGCAGTGTTTCCGCCCTGTTGGAGTATCTTGGCTTCGTTGGCATTGAGTTTTTCAATTTCGCCAGTTTCTTGCAAATCCAAGTTGATCATCGCAAGAGCATATTCACCTGAATGATTGGCTTCATGCAGAAGGGTTTCAAAATTTTCATCATCTGGATTCGAAAAATCAATCATCGGTTGTCCTTCTTCGGTGGCGGTGTTGGAGATAATATAAAAACCACCTCCGTAGCCATGACCAATGGGTGTAGAAATTCCGTATTGAATGTTACCAAGGTAATTTATTGGCATACTTGAGTAAGCCTCTGTGATCGTCGTCAATGTGCCTACAAAAATAGGTGTGGTTTGCAGCGAGAGTCTTTGTATGTGCGTTAGTTTGGTGTTTCGATAAAAGTCGGAACCCATGGTTTGGCCGGGTAGAACAACTGATAGTTGACCATTTCGAACCATATCATCTATTTTCAATTGGGTTTCTATTACATCGTAGTAACGGGTGTATTTAGAATAGACTGTATTTTCAGGCGAGTAATAGCGAGCCATGGTTTCAATGGGACCCAAAGGTAAATTTTGGTTCCCCGTACTTGCGAGGTTGCTGTAATAGGTTTGATTCAAGATTTGAAAGCGATCAAGATCGTCACAAGATTGCCCACAGGCATTGTCAGTTTCGGCAATGGCATTTTGCATAGATTCAATATGATCGTTAAGGTCTTCAGGGTTACCAAATTCACCATATTCTGCCCAGCCACTCCAGGGATCTGTACTGCTTGATTCATCACCAAACTTTGCAGTGGGTTGTCCTGAACCTCCTATAGTAGAGGTGGTGGATTTACCATCGTCTTTGTCGGCGGTTGAGGAATCCTTAGTGCCGGTAGTAGTGGATTTACCATCATCTTTGTCGGTGGTTGAGGAACCTTTAGTACCGGTAGTAGTGGATTTACCATCATCTTTGTCGGCGGTTGAGGAACCCTTAGTACCGGTTGAAGTGGTGGGTTTACTGTCGTCTTTTGTAGTGTTGGATTTTTCAGCCGTGCTTTTGTTGGTGGTCGATTTTGCGGTTGATGAAGTGTTGCTTGAAGTTGACGATTTGGTGCTTCCTCCAGTTGTGGTGACATCGACGGGTTCATAGCCAAAACAAATGCTAGAGGCAGACGATATCATCATAAAGATTGCAATAGCCGTTATGTCATCTTTGAACAATATTTTAGTCTTCATATTTTCCCACCGATCATAATTTATCAGTTTGTATTTTCCATCTTTAAAACTTCAGTTGAATTGCGTGAATGGAGGGGAAATTCGCTTCACAAGCATCATCCAAAATAAACAGGCGAAGGTTTTGTTGAGTTGAAAAGGCATTTAAAATTGTTGAATACATCACCTTTGTATTGTCATCAGAAACTTTCAGTGTATAAGTTCCGGAATTGACACATTTTGCCGGATTTATTTCTGGTGAGCTGATAATAATTTTAACTAGGCCGTGTTTATTATTTGTTAACTGTATCACTTTTCCCCAAGTAGTATATTGTCCACCCGCGAATGCGCTCGTTGACCAGACCATTAAAAGTGTAAGAATCGATAGAATTTTAATTTTATCCATTGTCCCCTCCCAGTTTCATTGTTTGTATTGAATACTTTAATTATCGGAAGAAGTTGCAAATAATAAATTTCAATATGAGACATTGAGACGGGTGAGACAGTTTTCTGGTTTTTATTTAGAGTTGGATGAAAAATTAGGTTTTTTTTTATTTATCGACTTTTCAAAGCCACTCTAAAGAGTAACTAAGAACCTGGGCTAGTCCGGTTAATAATTTGTTTTCTTGAGTTGGAAAATGAGTAGAAATGCTATGAGACGGCTTGAAGCTCGTTTGGCTCTGGCTTGAAAAGAGTGGTTGGTCCTGATTTTAAGGGGAAGAACCACGTTATGGTTCGCATAGTTTTGAATGTGGTGCGCCGGAGAGGACTCGAACCTCCACCCCAGAAATCCAGGACCAGCCCCTCAAGCTGGCGTGTCTACCAATTCCACCACCGGCGCGCGAAAGAAGACAGGAGATAACATACATCCCTCTGGGCGCCAAATCAATTGAGGTTTAAGTGCTTCTCGTAGAAATCATTCATTTTTCTGGGAGACTGCCCAGCGAAATAGGCCAGTTTCAGCCATTGGTTTTTTAGCCCCTGACGCCAAAAGCCATTCTTCTGAAACCTCACCGAGGAAGTTTTAGAGATGAAGGGCAGGATGGTTGGGGCACCGGCCTTTCGTAAAATTTTCGAGATCTCCGTGTCTTCAAATATGGGGATGGTAGGAATGCTTTTATTCAACAGTTCTCTTTTAAAAAACAGGCAGTGATCCAAGTAAATGATTTTCCACAGCCGGGGTCGGACCTTGTTTGAATACCACGAGGTGAAGCGGAGGCCGGGGTGGTCATTATCAAACTTATGGGTGAAGCCGCCCCAGTTGTAGAGGTGGCCATTTTCGATCAGGTGAAAAAAAGCCTCTTCAGTCAGCAAAGAGCGAGGGTGGTGAAAAATCACAATGGCCCCGGTGGCGTACTGCAACCCTTCGTTCAAACGTTCAGCTCTTGTTTGAAGTTCTGACCGTAAAACACTAAAATCACTACGTTTTGCCTGAGTCAGTACGTTTTGTGGAGTGTCGCGGTCGACCACAATGTACTCAAGACATGGCTGGGTGGGATAGCGGGCGGCCATTTTCAGGAGATAGGAGTCGTCATTTTCTTTTCGAGTTGGTATGACAATGCTGATTTTGTTTTGCATCCAAATCTACCTCGGGAGGGATCATGTCAGAAATTTCCACCACAAAAAGCGCTGTGCAGGAATACTATGGGCAAACCCTACAGACATCAAGCGATTTGCAGACCGACGCCTGTTGCACAGCCGATGCCTTGCCTGAGTTTGCTAAACCGATTGTCTCGAAAATCCACAGCGAAGTTTTAGAAAAGTACTACGGCTGTGGAATCGTGATTCCTGAAAACCTCAAAGGCGCGAAAATTTTAGACTTAGGAAGTGGTTCTGGTCGCGACTGTTATGTCTTATCCCACTTGGTTGGTGAATCGGGTGAAGTGATCGGTGTCGATATGACTGACGAGCAATTAAAGGTAGCCAATCGGCATCGTAAATATATGGCCGAACAATTTGGTTATACCAAAAGCAATGTCCAATTTTTAAAAGGCGACATTGAAAAACTGGGAGAACTCAATCTTGAGCCGGGTACTTTTGATTGTATCATCTCGAACTGCGTAGTGAACCTGGCTGAAGACAAACAGGCGGTATTGAACCAAGCTTTTCGTTTGTTGAAAAACGGCGGTGAAATGTATTTCTCTGATGTTTATGCCGACCGCCGAGTTCCTGAAACCTTAAAGAAAGATCCTGTACTCTATGGCGAATGTTTGAGTGGAGCATTGTATTGGAATGACTTCAATAAAATGGCGCGCCAAGCTGGGTTTCTTGATGCTCGTAAAGTGGAGTCGCGACCTCTCGCGATTGATAATAAAACAGTAGCAGCGAAAGTTGGCGCCATCCAGTTTTCTTCCATCACTTACCGTCTTTTTAAATTCGAAGGCCTGGAAGAAGATTGCGAAGACTACGGTCAAGCCGTACGTTACAAGGGGACAATTGCCGAGCAGCCGCATTTTTTCCAGCTCGATGAGTCTCACTGTTTTGAAGCCGGTCGCTCCTATACAGTTTGTGGAAATACCTATAAAATGTTGGCAGACACCCGTTTTCGTGAGCACTTTGAGTTCTGGGGTGACTTTTCAACTCACTATGGGTTGTATCAAGATTGTGGAACGGCCAATACCGCTCAGCCTGTTGTCGACAAGATCGTTGAAACCGGTTCTTGTTGCTAAGGAGTCTGCCTTGCCGATTGAAAAATTCAAAGACCCCTATTTGACCGCTAAAAATGAAACTCGAGCATCTGTGCCTCTTAAGGAGTTAAAGACTCTTTGGTTCAATAGTGGAACGCGCTGTAATCTGAGTTGTACCAATTGTTATATTGAATCAAATCCAAAAAATGATCGTTTGAGTTTTATAACAGGAGCAGAAGTTCAATCGTATTTGGATGAAATTAAAAAAGACAACTGGCCAGTGCAAGAAATTGGGATTACCGGCGGAGAGCCATTTTTAAATCCAAACATAGCGGACATAATTGATCGCTGTTTACAGGCGGGCTTCAAAACCTTGGTTTTGACCAATGCCTATCGTATCGAACGGTTTAAAGAAAAAATTCTAGAGTGGAAGATAAACTATGGAGAGCAGTTGACCTTAAGAGTCTCCTTGGATCACTACACTGAAGACGTTCACGAGCAAGAGCGTGGCCCCGGAGCCTTTGCCGCCACCTTAGCCAACACCCAATGGCTGGCCGAGAAGGGTGTGAAATTCGCGGTGGCCGGGCGGGCGTTGACCAGTGAAGACCCCGAAGAGGTGACGCAAAAATACGCGGCCATGCTAGAGTCCAAAGGAATTCCCGTCGACCCTAATAACACTGAAAGTTTGGTGGTTTTCGCTGAGATGGACCCGCAAAAAGATGTACCCGAAATCACCACCGCTTGTTGGGGAATTCTTGGAAAAAAGCCAGAAGACATTATGTGTGCCAGTTCTCGTATGGTCGTGAAACGCAAAGGGGAAGACCGCCCCAAGGTTTTAGCCTGCACCTTGATCGCCTACGAACAGGAATTCGAGATGGGTGAGACATTAAAAGAGGCTGACCAGAAGATTTACCTCAATCACCCCTTTTGCGCTCAGTTCTGCGTTCTCGGTGGTTCCTCCTGCTCGTAAGGGCTGAATCTGTAAAAAAGCAGGACCAAAGTATCAATATTTTTTTTATTAACCATCTCTACGATTAGCACGTCTAATAGTTAAGCATCTGATGAAGGTGCTCAGGAGCTTAGGAAGAGCTCTTTACAAGTCAGGATGACTGGTTGAATGACCTCCTTTAATGAGTTGTTTTGCGCCACTTTTTTTATATAGTTCACGCCCCACGTGAATGCCCTATGTGCAGGGTGGTGATTTTTTTAAAGCCCGTCAGAGACTCAAGGGGCTTTCTTGGGAGAGTCGGTGGGAGAGATCCCCCCGAGCTCCCTTTTTTTTTGACCAATAGAGTTAAAAGCCCTATCTTCCGCCCATGCTAAAATCTGACTTGGACTTTGAATACCCCGAACATTTGGTGGCCACCGAGCGAAAACCAGTTTCGCGGGTGATGCTCGTACAAAATGGCCAACCGCAGGAAGTGTCGGTGACCTCTATTCTCAGTCAGATTCCTCCCGGTGATTTACTGGTTGTGAACGAAACCAAAGTGATCCCGGCCAGGGTGCGCAGTGAGTCCGGATTGGAAATACTTTTTATTCAAGCCTTGGACGCCGAGAACTGGCAAGTTCTGTGCCCGACGCGGCGTTGGCCAAAGGGGGAAATGCAAAAACTCCCTGATGGAGTGGAACTGAAGTTGGTCGAAAATGGACGACCGCAAGTCGTGCAAACCAATAAGCCTCTAGAGAGTTCTTATTTTCAAAAGCACGGTGAAATGCCATTGCCCCCTTATATTCAACAGGCCCGTGGCGAGCGTAAAGCGCGGCCAGAAGATCGATACAATTATCAAACCGATTGGGCGAAAGAATTGGGGAGCTTGGCAGCGCCAACGGCTAGCTTTCATTTTTCAAAAACGGATTTACAGAAAGTAAAAAGTCGAGGCGGGGATGTGGAGTCGGTCTGTTTACATGTGGGTCTTGGAACCTTTTTACCGATATACACGGAAAACTTAGATGAACACATCATGCATAGTGAAGCCGTGGAAGTTTCAAAAAGTTGTTGGCAAAAAATCGCCGAAGTCAAAGAGAGTGGTGGTCGCATCTGGGCGTTGGGTTCAACAGTCACGCGGGCTCTAGAGAGCCAAGCGTTAGGAATGTTGAATGATCGAGGCGATAAATTCACGGGTGCAACCAATCTTTTTATAAAACCTGGCTTTGAATTTAAAATAGTGGACGTATTGCTGACAAATTTCCACCAGCCCGAAAGCACTTTGATAGCAATGGTGATGGGCTTCGCCGGCGTTGAGGCTGTCAAAGAAAACTACCAATGGGCCATTGATCGCAATTTTCGATTGTTCAGTTATGGAGACCTTAGCGTATGGATCAAGTAGGGCAATTTGAACTACAGGGCACGGACGGCAAAGCGCGTGCAGCCACCCTACAGACCGCCCATGGAGAAATACAAACTCCGGTCTTCATGGCAGTGGGAACTCGCGCCACGGTGAAAACGATGACACCCGAGGAACTGGTCGAAAACGGTTGCCAAGTGGTTTTGGGAAACACCTATCATTTGCACCTCCGTCCCGGTGAAGACATCGTGAAAAAAATGGGTGGTTTGCATAAGTTTATGAATTGGAAGGGGCCCATTTTAACAGACAGTGGTGGCTTTCAAGTGTTCTCCCTGGCAAAACTAAGAAAGATCACAGAAGAAGGCGTTGAGTTTCAAAGTCATATTGATGGCCAAAAACTTTTTATCACTCCTGAAAAAAGCATGGAGATTCAAATGGATTTAGGGGCCGATATCATCATGGCTTTTGATGAGTGCCCGCCTTACCCCTGTGATGAAAAAACTTTGGTGGACTCCATGGATCTCACCATCCGTTGGTTGAAGCGATCAAAAGAACGCATGGACCGAAAAGAGTCTTTGCTTTTTGGGATCGTCCAGGGGGGCTTGAACTACGATTTGCGCATGCAGAGCATGCAGAAAACATTAGATGTGGATTTGCCTGGATACGCCCTAGGTGGCTTCAGTGTTGGAGAGCCCATTCATCTTATGCACGAATTGGTCGCACAAGTGGGGCACCAACTCCCAGAAAACAAACCGCGTTATTTGATGGGGGTGGGAACACCTTTGGATCTTGTTCTCTCGATTGATAGTGGAATTGATATGTTTGATTGTGTGATGCCAACACGAGTGGCTCGCAACGGCACCCTTTACACTTCCCGCGGAAAACTCTCGATCAAACGAGCCGAGTTCAAAGATGACCCCAGTCCTCTCGATCCGGATTGCTCTTGCTACACCTGTCAGAATTACACAAAAGCTTATTTGCGCCATCTGTTTATGACCGGCGAGTTTTTGGGAAGTCGATTGAACACGATCCACAATCTGCATTTTTACTTCCAATTGATGAAGAAATCTCGTGAAGCCATCCTCAGTGGGGGCTGGGCTGCCTTTCGCGACAACATCATTGCCACATTCACCAAGTGAGCCCTTCCTGGACACAAATGGCGTGAAAATATTCCCAATTATTAACTAAAAAGGCCTTTCATTTACGGCGCTTAGCGATAGGTGGGATGAGTTTTTGTAAAACGCGTCATTTGCGGTTATACAGGCGGTTTCCAAAAAAAGACCTTCAAGGAGGCCCCGTGAATTCAATTTTGAGCGCCATTTTGGTGTTTTTTTCAGCAGCTAACGCTTTGGCTCAGGCTGAGGGTGGTGGAAAATCGCCTGGTTTTCTGATGCAAGCCATGCCTTTTCTGGCGATGTTTTTTATTTTCTATTTCTTGATGATGCGCCCTCAGATCAAGAAGCAGAAAAGCCAACAAGAATTTCTTAAAAGCTTGAAAAAAGGGGATCGTGTTTTGACAAGCAGTGGAATATTCGGGACGATCGAAGGTCTCACTGATAAATATGTAAAACTTGAGATTGCAGACGATGTGAGCATTCGGGTTTTAAAGGCCCATGTTTCACAACCCGTCAAAGAAGGTTAATCATGTTCGAAAGTTTAAATGCTCGTATGTCCGTCGTAGCCTTTGTGCTACTCGTTAGTTTGGTTTGGACCATGCCCAACTTTATGGATACCTCAGAAATGTGGTGGCCATCACAAAACAAGTTGGCTTATGGATTGGATATCCAGGGTGGATTGCACTTGGTTCTCGGAATCGATGTGGAAGACGCTGTGGAAGCTCGCATCAACAAAATGGGCTTCACTATGAAGAAGCAACTCAAAGAAGACAAGTCTGTTGAGTTGGGGGATGTTCAAGTCCTGGACCCCACTCATGGAAAGGTGCGAATCAATTACAACCCTTCTGATAAAGAAACGGTTCTCGCTTACATGGAAGACACCGCCTATGGGCAGGGTCGTACCTTTCAAGTTTTAGAGACCAACAATGATCACTTGCTTGCCCGTTTTTATGAAGCGGAAATGCGAGTCTTTAAAAAGAGCTTAGTGGATCGCACCATCGAGACCATCCGCAACCGTGTGGATGAGATCGGGGTAAAAGAACCCACCATCGCCGCTCAAAGTGACAGCCGAATTTTGGTTCAACTGCCTGGAGTGGATGACTCAGCCACAACCAAAGAAATTATCAATCGTACGGCCAAATTGCAGTTTATGATTTGGGACCCCGACTATATGTACTCTGACCCTGAAGGAAAAACCGGAACTCCCAAGTTTATGGAGTTGAAAACTTGGATCGCCGAAGCTGAAGCGCAACAGGGGTTCGCTCTTGGGCAAGATGACCTGCGCTACACCGACTATGTCAAAAAGGTGAATGAGGCTTTGGCTGATCGCTTACCTAAAAACCGCGTGGTTCGCTTCGAGAAATCACCCAATGCCAAAACTCTGGAAGCAGGAAAAATTCCGTATCTTCTACAGACGGATTCCATGATGGGTGGAGAAACGTTAAATGATGCTGCTGTAACATTGGACCAGATTGGCCAACCGATCGTGGTTTTCTCTTTTGATGCGAAAGGGGCCAAAGAGTTTGGCGACCTAACGTCGGCCAACGTCGGCAAATTGATGGCCATCGTTTTAGATGGCGTTGTGCAAACCGCACCTCGCCTGAAAGAGGCAATCACTGGTGGACGAGGGTCCATTGAGATGGGTGGTTCTGGAGATCGTCAGAAAACGATTGATGAAGCTAATATTACCGCTATGGTTCTTCGTTCCGGTGCTTTGCCTGCTAATCTAGAGCAATTAGAAGAAAGAACGGTGGGACCAACCCTGGGTAAAGACTCGATCGACAAAGGTAAGAAAGCCGGTTTTATCGGTGCTGTTTTGGTCTTCCTCTTTATGTTGATTTACTACAAGTCTTACGGTGTTCTGGCCGATCTTGCATTAAGCTTTAACATTCTTATGATTTTGGCCATCCTCACATCTTTGCAAGCCACTCTGACTCTTCCGGGGGTTGCAGGTATTGTATTGACTGTTGGTATGGCGGTCGATGCAAACGTCATTATCTATGAGAGAATTAGAGAGGAACTGGCCAAGGGCGCTGGTCTGCTGGGGGCTATCAAAGAGGGGTATGCAAGAGCATTCACCGCAATTTTAGACGCTAACGTCACCACCGCGGCAGTATGTGTGGTCTTGATGTACTTCGGTACAGGGCCAATTCGTGGTTTCGCTGTGACTTTGATTATTGGTATTGTCACCTCCATGTTTACTGCGATCTTTTTTACTCGCACGATTTTGAATTTCATGGTTGGTAAACTTAAACTTAACATCAGACCTTAAGGAAATTTGGTTATGACAGGTTCAAAAGGAAATAAAGGAATGAATGACCCAGGACGCTTTGCCTTTATGAAGGTGGCTCCGACCTTTTCAGTGGTGTCTTTGATTTTGATCGTTATTTGCTCCGGAATTATCATGAGCAACGGTTTTCAGTACGGAATTGATTTTGCTGGTGGAACAGAAGTTCAAGTTCAGTTTGCCAGTAAACCTCCGGTTGGAAAGATTCGAGACTTTCTTGATTCCATGGTGGGAGCTGTGATGGTGCAGACCCTCGGCGAAAACAATGAAGTTTTGATTCGCATGAAGATGGCCGAAGGGGCTGACGAAAAAGAGGTGAACGAGAAAAACAATGAGAGAATCAAAATGGTAACGGCCGGTTTGATTACAGAGTTCTCGTTAAACCAAGAGTCGATCCGGCGCGTGGACTCTGTGGGTCCTCAGATTGGTGAAGAGCTTAAAACCAAAGGTTTACTGGCTGTAATCTACAGTCTGATTATGATTTTGATTTATGTGGGATTGCGATTTGATTACAAATACGCTCCTGGTGCTGTGATCTGTTTGTTTCATGATGCTGTGATTACGTTGGGGATTTTCTCAATTCTTGGCAAAGAAGTGAATGTACAGATATTAGCAGCGATTTTAACAATTATTGGTTATTCATTGAACGATACGATCGTAAACTTTGACCGCATTCGTGAAAACGAGCATATTTTTAAAGGCAAAGATTTAAGATTCATCATCAACCGCTCTGTGAACGATGTGTTGAGTCGAACGCTTTTAACTTCGTTTACAACCTTGCTCGCTGTAGTCGCACTTTATTCTTTTGCCGGTGGTGTGATCGAGGATTTGGCCTTCACCCTCGGAATCGGTGTGGTTGTTGGGACTTACTCCTCAATTTATGTGGCCTCACCACTTGTGATCTTAACCGAAAAGTTAAGCAAACAGTGGGGAATAGCAGCTTAATCAAATTTCTTGGGGGAAGTTATTCAGCAAGATATGCAGTGGGAGCCACGACAGGCTCCCGCCTCAGAAGATAATTGGCCCGCTGAAATACCCAACATCGTACAACGGTGGATGGCCGCCCGTGGACTCCACAACTTTTCCGATTTTAAACAATTTTCTGAATTTAGTTTAAAAGATTTACGCGATCCCTATTCATTGAATGGAATGGACATCGCCGTGGGTCGCCTGATCGACGCTTTCGAGAACAAGGAGAAAATCTGTCTCTATGCGGACTTTGATATGGATGGAACTCCGGGGTTAGCACTCCTTATTCGAGGGCTTCAGTATTGTGGTTTCCAAAACCTTTTGTCTTTTCAACCCAATCGATTTGATGATGGCTATGGAGTACACAAAGACATTGTCTTAGATTTTATTGAGAATCATGGAATCACACTTTTTGTAACTGTCGATGTGGGAATCACCGATGTGGTTGCTGTGACGGCGGCCAAAGAGCAAGGTGTGGATTTTATTATCACGGATCACCACCAACCAAAAGAAGTGGTCCCACCGGCATTTGCAATAGTGAACCCCAATGCTGAAGAAAAAGAATCAGAACTGTCTCATCTCTGCGGCACAGGTGTCGCTTTTTATTTGATCATGGCTCTGCGTAGAGAAATGACAAAACGGGGACTTTTAGAGAAAAACTTTGATCCTAAGAAACTCTTAGACTGCTTTGCCATAGGGACTCTTACCGATATGGTTCCCTTGTGCGATGAAAACCGTCCGTTGGTACAACACGGACTTTTGCAGTTAGCCCGCACTGACAGAGTGGGAATCCAGATTCTAATGGAGCGTTTAGGACTTCTCGGGAAGGGTCTAAGTTCTTCTGATGTGGCTATCCAATTGGCCCCTAAGCTTAATGCTCTAGGGCGAATGAACTCGGATGTGCAAGCTTTGGACTTGTTTTTAGTAAAGGACCGGGAAGAGGCAATCGCTATGGTCGACAGCACCATGCAAGCCCAGTTGGAGCGCACCGAAGTGCAAAAAGCTGCCGAAGCCCAAGTGCAGAGTCAGTTGGAGGATCGCGGCCCATTAAAGGTCGCATTTGAATACTCGCCCGATTACTACAAAGGCATTGTCGGTTTGTTAGCCACTAAGATTTTGCAAAACCAAAGCATTCCAGCCTTCGTGGGTTCAGTTATTGATAACAAGATTATTGGCTCAGCTCGGGCCCCCAAAGGAGTGAACTTACTTGAAGCATTCGAAGCTTGCTCCGACTTGCTCACTCAGTTCGGGGGACACCATCAAGCGGCCGGATTTGAAATGCTGCTGGATCAAGCAGAAAACTTTCGCGAGCAAGTGACCAAGTTCTTTGAGCAGCACCCCCATGTGCCTCCGCCGTTGACCTATGACTTTGAAGCTGACCTCGGTGACTTAAATGATGGATTCAAACATTGGCTAAAGAAGTTGGAGCCTTACGGAGTGGGTTTTCCTATTCCTCAAATACGAGTGAATCATCTTTTTGTCGCCTCAACAAAAGTCTTGAAAGAAAAGCATCTCAAATTTGTATTCAAAGATATGCAAGGAAACAAAATCGATGGTCTCTGGTTTTTTGCCGACAATATCGAAGAGAAACGCCAATTAACGTCTAAGCGGGTCAGCGCCATTCTTGAACCCTCCATCAATTTCTATATGGGAAGAGAGTCACTCCAGACTTTCGTACGTGATTTAAAAATCGAATTTTAAATTGAGCCATTGTGCTTTTTTGCCGATAAGTTATTGAAACGAAACGAAAACATCTTGGCAGTGGGACATCATGGACAGCAAATTCGTAGAGTCATCAAAAGATAAAGTCAAAGAATTACTTGGACAGATCACAGAAGTCATCGTCGACAAAGAAGAAACTGTAAAACTTTGCATCACGTGCTTATTTGCTGGTGGTCATTTTCTTTTAGAAGATCGGCCAGGGATGGGGAAGACTTCTTTGGTTAAAACCATTTCGAAACTTTTGGGATTAAAAGAGCAAAGAATTCAGTTTACCAATGACCTCTTGCCAGCTGATATTTTGGGAACCTCCATTTTTAGTAAGAACACGCAAACCTTTGAGTTCCACAAGGGCCCTTTGTTTTCAAACTTCGTGCTAGCCGATGAGCTGAATCGTGCCACTCCGAAAACACAAAGTGCCTGTTTGCAGGCGATGGAAGAGAACCGTGTGGCTATGGATGGAAAAGTTTATGAGTTGCCTCGCCCTTTCTTTTTGATTGCCACCCAAAACCCCCAAGAAAACATTGGAACCTTTCCTTTGCCAGAGTCGCAGTTGGATCGATTCCTGATGAAGCTACACCTTGGGTTTCCCAGTCGAGAAGCTGAGAAAGGAATTTTGAAAGGCCGAGATCGCAATGATTGGATTCAGGAATTAAAGCCGGTAATGAGTCCCGATGAGGTTGTAAAAATCATTGCTGGCGTGGAAGAGATCACAGTTTCCGATACGGCCCTTAACTATTTGCAAGATATCGTTGAAAAAAGTCGAACTCTTTCTTGGGGGTTATCGCCTCGGGCGGCTCGTGACTATAATAAAGCGGCGAAAGCCCATGCTTTCATTGAGGGGCGCAATTTTGTGATCCCAGAGGACTACCAGGCCGTGGGTGCGGCGGTGATGAACCACCGACTGCGCAGTCACGAAGATTTTGGCGATAAGAGTCCTGGGCAACTCGCTCAAGAAATCATTCATTCCGTACCGATTCCATAAAGAGGGGGCGGTTTTGAAACGCGAAAAGATTTACATTGTACCAACAGAGTACGGCTTTATGTATGGAGCTGGAATCTTTGTGAGTCTAATCGCGGGAGCGATTTACAATAATAACTTAGCATTTATCCTTTGCTTCTTTTTGGTGGCGTTGTTTCTTATTGGCATGGTGCAAACGCACTCCAACTTGCGCCAGATAAATATTGAAAAATTGATAATTTTTCTATCTCCTAGCGAAAGCGTCGGGCACGGCGTGATCTGGTTGAAAAGCAATAACCCCGAAGGGCACAGTCAGTTGCGAATCCAGGGTAAGTCTGGAGATGACAAGTTTGATTTAAGCGTTCCGGAGATTTATAAAAAATCTCTCCATCCGCAGTACTTCGACTTCACAACGGGGAGTTGGGGAAAGAAGAGGCTACAAAAACTCAAAGTCTCTACCCGCTATCCCTTTGGTTTCTTTTATGTTTGGCGTTATTTTGAAATTCCCACCGAATACTTTATTTTTCCTAAACCCAGTGGAGACCGAGATCTCGAGTCTTCACAGCATGAAGGACTTAACGAAGGTATTCATCGACAACTGAATGGGGATGATTTTTCTGAACATAAAAAATATGTGTTTGGTGACTCCCAGAAACATATCGACTGGAAGGCCTATGCTCGTGGGCGCCCTCTCTTGACAAAAAAGTTTGAAGAAGGCCAGCGGCAGACCTATTGGATTGATTACGATACAGCCTTGGGCAATGAAGAGCGTCGCATGCGCCAGCTGTCAAAATGGATCCATGAGTGTGAAGACGATCTAAGTAGTTATGGTCTCAAGGTCAAAAACCGATTCGTACCGATCGGTTCAGGAGAGAGGCACAAAGTGGCGTGTCTCAAACTTCTTGCAAGTATGCGGGATGCAGAATGAATCCAACGCCTAACCGCTTTTTCCATTTAAGTTTGGTCTTTCTGGTCGCACTCAACATGGTTCCCCATTTTTCCGACTTTACAGTTCCAGTGCTTG
>CBDUOS010000020.1:0-30172 GCA_965368905.1 uncultured Bdellovibrionales bacterium
GATCGGATTCACAGCTCCCAACTTGGCACCACGACCGATTTGGTTTCCACCAAACGCTCCCTTTAGACTTCGCGAAAGCAAATCTTGAAATTCGGCACGACTGGATTTAAATCCGTTAGTCGATGCGTTCGCGATATTATCCGCAACCACACTCAGGCCATTTCCGTGTGCCTTAAGGCCTGTAACACTTGAATACATTGATGTTAACACTGCCATCTTATCCCCCTATAACAGTAACAACTTTTTGAACTTTACAACTTTTTAGCAACAGGAGCTTTTACAGATCCCGCCAATTTTTCTCTCAACTCATTATCCATTTTAGCTTGATTCAAATTCGTCATGGCTTGAGGCTTGTTAAAAGCACCCTCCGAAACTTTAGTATCTTTCTTGATCACTTTATTTGGTGTCATCGCTGAATGATTTTTAACCTTTGGAACTTGAATCTCTTTAATATCACGTAAATTCAAAGTTTTGGCTCCCACTTTCAAAACCGGGCCATTGGCTGTGAACTGAACACCGTCCACAGTTCCCTTAAACTGAGTACTGGCTGCCACTTTGCGTCCTTGATGAAGAGCCTCAATATGGGCACTGTATTGACCCACGCGAGCATCGTTACCATCACCATGCAGACCATTCCAAACCAATTGGTTTTTGCCTTTTTGCAGATCTTTTATATCGTAAGTTTTAATTTTTATGCCTTTGTCATCTTTGATGGTGATCGTGGCTTTGTCAGCTGGACCGGACAAGTTGAACTCGATCGTATGCTCTTTATCACCCTTTTTTCGATCAATTTGACCAGAGTCACCACTCACCATTTTTCCGATAAGGTTGAGAACCTCAAATTGGGTGCCTTTGCCATCTTTTTGACTCATCTTAGTCAACGTTTGATTCATATTTGTCAGCTGCTCAACAGAAGAGAATTGGGCCAACTGGGCCGCCATCTCATGAGACTTTAATGGGTTGGTTGGGTCCTGCTGCTTCAATTGCGTGAGCATCAACTTAAAGAAGGCGTCCTTACCCAATTCATTGTTTCCCACACCTTTCACTTTTCTAGGATTACTTTTATAATTCGGATCGGCGACTGAGTTTAAGATATCTTTAAGATTCTTATCTCCGAACTCTTGTTTCATTTTCAAGGGATCAGTGGTTTCAACACCAGAATCTTTTCTGTTAACGATTGCGCCGCGATTTGGAAAAGCGTTACCTGCAATTTTCTGGTTCATACTAGCCTACCTTTATGCCACCAAATTCACCGAGCGTCCCTTACCTCTTTCAGTGTAAGGGTTACGACTCAATGTCAACTCAGGTTCTTTGGCACCTGGTTGAAAATTTCTAAAACTATCGAACATGCCACCAAATTTCTCTTCTCTTTGTTGACGAAATTGACCAAGAAACTGCTCCGCAAAATCGCGGTTGGCTTGTTCTTGCATATGATTTGTCAAATCAGAAAAATCTTTTTGATAATCAGGGCTCATTTCAACTTTTAATGTTTCCACTGCAAGCTTCTGTCCTTCAAGAGCTTGTTTGATATCAAACAATCCCTCTTCTAAGGCCTTTTTCGCCGCCATATTATCAGCCATCATCTCTACGTTCACTTGGCCATCATTGACTGCCACTTTCAACTGCACTTTCCCTAAACCTTCTGGCTGCAAGTGAATTTCCATGGTGCCACCACCATCATCAACGAAAGCTCGTGCCTGTTTGATGATTGACTGCATATTCTCAACACGCTCAGACTTTCCGCCTTCGGCCTGGTTTAGAGAATCTGCGAAAGTCACACCTTCCTCACTTGATACCGATGAGTCCTGTTCCAAGTATTGATTGATCAGCGAGTCCAACTGAGGCATTGAAGAATCAGATGAAGACTCACCACCCTCTGGGCTTAAAGTATTTAATCCCGAAGCACCCTCAACAGCGTTTAAAGAAAGAGTCTCCCCCCCCTGGGAAAGATCAAATTCGGCTCCTAATTTTATACTTCCATTTTTTGAAGACATATTAGGCAGAACTCCGATTTTAGTTTCCATACCTTGACCCAATGAGGTTTGTTGCTTTTGATCAGCAGCTTGCATTTTCATTTGAGCCATCATGTTTTCAAAAGAATTGTTTTGATTCTGTAAAATACTTTGATTTTTTTCTAAAGTATTTTTCTCAACTCCCGATAAGTTTAACGAATCGACCAGTTGTGTGCCCTCTTCTGTGTTTCCAGCAAATTTTTTATCGACATTATTCTTATGTTCTTGGGTTTGCACTTTTTGCACCGGTTGACGAGGCTGTTCGCCTTTTGATTGCACTTGCTCCGCTCTTTGCTTTCTTGCGCCCTCCATTTTTTTTACTGGGCGCTCTCTTCTTTTTGCGGTGGCTTGATTCTCATCATAGCCACTATTGTCTATTTTTTTCTTTGCAGAGTGGGATTTCTTTGCCTCTTTTTTCGGTGAAACTTTTTTCTTATGAGCTCCGGCCAAAAAGTCCTGAAAGTCATTTGAATCACGCTCAGACTTATGGGAACTTTGTTTCCCACCCTGATGTGCTAAAAATGTATTTCCACCTTGAACAATCACTTCTTAATCCCTTTACTGTTTAATGCCCGAAAACTTCTCTGATAGGTATTGGGCTTTTTTAGGCGCGACAAAATTTAATATGGCCGCAGCATTTTGTTTTTTCATTTGGCCTAAAACTTTCACAGCCAACTCATCATTCAGTGAAGATAAAATGAGTGCTGCGTTTTTAGGTTTCATATTTGCGTAAACTCCTACTAGTTTGTCTATACTCTCTTGATCGGCCGCTACTTTTCTATCTAGTTTTGCAGAAATGTTTTCTCTCATGTCTGTCATTTCTTTTAACTGCCTTTCAATTTCTACCTTCTGCTTCTGCAACTCCTCTTCCAACTGTGCCAAACGCCGCTCTTTTTTCTCTAGTTCGCGACGCTTATCTTTCAAAGCCTTGTAAACATTAGCATTTTTCATCGTCAAATGATCGGCATTGGTCTTTGGTTGAGTGATCGAGCCGGCCGGTAGATCGGGCTTTTCTAGTCCGTTTTTTTCCTCCCCAGCGGCAGAATCTTCCCCGTCGGCGGCCAAGGAGGATGAAAAACCAACCTGAATGCGACTGATCAAACTCACAAAATCATCGGTGTAAGCAAAGGCATAAAAGGAAATCAACAGGCCCGCCAAAGAACTAACAATCCAACCGACAGACAATCCAGAGTCTTCGGGCTTTTTTTGAGATCGCCTTTGTGCGGAGCGAGTTTTCGGTTGTTTTTTAACTTTTGTTTTATTTTTCCCAGTCCCTTTAGAGGTCTGAGATTTCTGATATCGATTATATGGATTTTGCATCGAGCCCTCTCTTACGAGTTGAATTGATCTCATCCGTCTGCTTCTGAGATTGCTTTTTGTACTCTTTTTTAAATTTTTCCAACTCCACATCTTTGTGAAGCTCCATTTTTTTGACTTTTAATTGCAAATCAAGAAGAGCTTTATGCTTCTCTTGAAAAATATCTTCAGCTTGCTGAATCTCGACTGACAACTCTGACAAACTGGCTTGTAACTTTTGAATGAATTGGTTGTTATCGTTCACTAAGCGAATATCTCGCCCAAGCTTGCCCACTTCACTATTGTATTGAAACGCACCTTTCATTTGGTTCTCCATCCTTGAGTATTCCTCCAACAATCGATCGCGAAAACGCTCTGCCTTTTTGAGTTGGCGAAGAGATTCCTCTCTCTGGAATGTTAGGTATTTGAGAAAGGACTCCGCCCTGTACTTAAACTTCTTCATTGCCCAAACTCAATGCCTTCAGTTCATTGATCGCCTGATCAAAGGTCCATTCTTCAGAAACTTCCTGTTTTAAGAACTTCTCCAAATGGCGATTCATCTCGATCGCCTGGTCCAACTCATGATCCATGCCTATTTGGTAGGCTCCAATTCGAATTAAGTCTTCGTTCTCTTTATAAAGAGCGAGTGCCGCTCGGGCCTCTCTAACTAGGACTTTATGTTCTTCGTTGATAATATTCGGCATCACCCGACTGGCAGACTGTAAAACGTCCACCGCTGGAAAATGGCCACGTTGGGCCAGTTTTCTTTCAAGAACAATATGACCATCCACTATCGAGCGAACCGCATCGGCTATGGGATCATCCATGTCATCCCCTTCAACCAGTACAGTATACAATCCCGTGATCGAACCACCATTTTCAAAATGGCCAGCCCTTTCTAAAAGCTTGGGCATCAAACCAAAAACGCTGGGAGTGTATCCTTTCGTGGTTACGGGTTCTCCTGCATTTAAACCAATTTCTCTCTGGGCCATGGCAAATCGAGTCAAAGAGTCCATCATCAACATGACATCAAGTCCTTGTTCAGAAAAATATTCAGCAATAGCCGTCGCAACAAAAGCGCCTCGCATTCTCAACAATGGACTTTGGTCACTGGTCACAGCGACAATAACAGACTTCTTGAGCCCCTCTTCTCCTAGAACATTTTCAATAAACTCTCGTACCTCTCGTCCACGTTCACCAATAAGTGCAATCACATTGACATCCGATTTAGTGGATCGCGCCATCATTCCCATCAGGACAGACTTTCCCACACCTGAACCCGCAAGGATTCCAACTCGCTGACCTTTTCCAACTGTCAAAAAAGAGTTGATGGATTTCACACCGAGATCCAGCGGAGCGTTTATAGGTTTACGGTCTAAAGGGTTGACCGAATTCCGATAAAGATAAGTTTCCTGAATTAAGGAAAGATCGCCTTTATCATCTATGGGTTCACCCAGACCGTTGATGACCCGCCCCAGAAGTCCATTACCCACTTTAATGCTGGCAGATGTTCTTAGAAGTTCAACTCTATTGCCAAACCCAATGGCCGAGAGATCGGTTAAGGGCATCATCAAAACTTTTTTATCTTGAAAACCAATGACCTCAGTTAAGACCGAAGGACGCCCTGAAGCAGCAATTTCACAAATACTTCCTAGTTTTGCTCCCGGGAGGTAGGCTTCGATAAGGTTGCCAACAACGTCGGTCACTTTTCCAATATCTTTAACAAGAACTCGACGCTCTAGGGTTTGAATGTAGCGGTCAAAATCTATTTCGCCCATACTTCCCCTTTAAGTTTGGCTTTTCACAACAGTTGCAAGTTTTTCCAGTCGTTGTTCAACGGTTGCATCGATCACTCCGTGATTGGTCTCAATAATGACTCCACCACGCCCAACACCTGAATCCTTTTCGATTCGAGTCGAAGGATCGAGATTTAAATCTTTAAAAATTGTTTCTATATTTTGATCAATCCAAACTTTGTCCTCTGCAGAAACTCGAATTGTCACCTCTTCATCACTTTGTGCCATTTCCAATGACTTTTTAATGAGAGTTTTTATGTAGTCCGGATGAGCTTCCACTTCTTTCATAAGAAGACGCTTTGCCATATAGAAGCAAAGATTCACAATTTGTTTTTCATTGTCTTTGAAGATGGTATTTTTTGCCAATTTGATCTCTTCGATCAGTTGCTTGACATTCCCCATCTCAACTTCGACTCGATTTTTCTCTTCTTCGTAGGCCTTAGCGCGCCCCTCTTCAAGGCCCAGTGCATAGGCTTCGGAATAGGCCTTTTCTTGAACTTCTTTGCTGAGTTGTAGAGCTTGTTGAGCCACTTCCTTCTTTTGCGATTCTTTTTCAAGCTCATCGATCCCAACATACTCGGCTACAATCTTATCAACACGAAAATCACCACGCGTCTCTTGATTTTTTACATAGTCAAGAGTCTGCTCACTCATTTGTGAATCTATGGACAACGGTTCGTAGTTGATGGCCACATGATCAGCATTTTCCTTACTGATTATATTTTTAGACAAGGGCATCTTCCGCACCACCTCTGGCTATAATAATCTTGCCTTCATTTTCGAGACGTCGAGCCGTATTGACGATCTCCATTTGCGCCGATTCCACATCAGACACACGGGCAGGTCCCATCGTAGAAAGATCATCATTCAACAGGTCTGCGGCTCTTTTAGACAAGTTCTTGAAGACCTTGTCTTTGATGTCTTGATTGGCAGTTTTCAGAGCAAGCAACAGTTTGTCGTTTGCCACTTCTTTGAGAAGTGCTTGTATACCACGATCATCAATCTTAACGAGATCATCAAAAATGAACATAAGTTTACGAATTTCTTCAGCAAGCAATGGATCTTTCTCTTCCACGCGAGACATAATGGCTTTCTCCGCGCCTTTGTCCATAACATTGAGCATCTCTGCCACAGTTTGAACTCCACCCAGCTGGGACTGTTCCACAGTTCCAATGTTTGCCAGTTCGTCTTTTAGAACCTTGTCCACCTCTGAAATAAGCTCTGGTGCTACATGGTCTAGATTCGCCATTCTTAGAACAACCTCAGCCTGAAGAGTTTCTGGAAGTCTTTTTAGGACCTCTCCCTTCTTCTCCGGCTCGAGGTGAGCTAAAATGACCGAAACTGTTTGTGGGTGCTCATTGATTAAAAAGTTCGCAAGAGATTTTGCATCGACGAGTTCTAAACTCTCAAGAGAGCGGGTCGAGTTGGTCGCCGCATTCAAGTGTCCGAGAATGCTACGGGCTCTTTCTTCACCCAAGGCGTCCATAATTGTTTCTTTCGACGCCGACTTGTCAGAGAAGATGTAATCTTCTGATTCACTGATCAGGTCATAGAACTCTTCCAATACTTTTTTCGTCACTTCAATTGGTACAATGCGAAGCTTTTGCATCAAGCCTACGAGTTTTCTAATGTCGGCATCATCCATTTTTGACAACAGACGCTTTGAGGCATCAGGTCCCAAATAGTTCACCAAGATGGCGGCTTTTTCAAATCCGCGCAACTTATCGTAGGTAATATCAGAAATCTTACGTAATTTAATCGCCTGTTGATTAGCCATTAAAAATCTCTCCTTACAAGCCACAAGCTAAAGGCACCAGAAGCTTTTTCTTCGTCCTCTTCCATAATGGCCATAATGCGCTCTCTCAGAATTTCACTTTCAGCCTTCTCTGGATCGACCGGTTCTTCAAGAATTGGCATCGCTGACGTCATGCCGGGGAGAGCGTTATCGACACCATGTAACTCCTCGAGTTCTTCAATCGTCTTAGGCAACATGTCCTCGATCGAATCGTGAAAGCTGTCTGTTACCCAGCGTACAAATGGCTTTACCAGCAAGAAGAAAATCAAAACCAAACCAAATCCAGCAAGTAACCAACTGGCGACAAAACGAAGTAATTTTTCTCGGTGGAGTGTTTTAACCAGCTTGTCTGCTTCTACAAAGTTCTCTTCCTTGAATTGGAAGGACTCCATACTAATAGAATCACCTCTAGTCTGATCAAATCCAATAACATTCTTAATAAGTGTTTCAAATCTCTGCAGATCTTCTTCGTCCCGAGGCACCCACTGCTTTGAGCTTGTTCCATCTTCAGATGAAATATTTTGATACACACCATCGACCATTACTGCCACGCTGACTTTTTGTACGGTCCCTGCGCTTTCTACAATATTTCTGACTGTTTTCGGAACTGCGTAGTTTGTGGTCTTAACCTCTCGATTGACGTTCTGGTTAAAATTTACCCGTCCAGCTTCATCTGCTCCAGGAATATTCGCACGTGCTCCCGGAACGCCCGTTGGATTGCTTCGGTTCCCATTCGAAGACTCTTCTTCTGTTTGGATACTGCGAACCGCTGTGCGATCGGGGTCTATCTGTTCTTGAACCATTGAAACCCGCTGTGGATTCAAAGTCGTATTCACCCGAGCGATGACTTTTCCTTCACCGACAACGCGAGCCAATATTGATTCAATTCTCTCTTCAAAGTGAGAATCCACTTTCTTTTTTATATCCATCAATTGGGCTGATCCAGCCACAGAGGGGTCGTATTTTTTGGATAAAACTTTTCCACGGGAGTCCACCACAGAAACGTTGCCAATGTCCATGTCTTCAACGGCATTGGATACCAAGTGAACAATCCCTCGCACTTGTTCTTCGTTCAATTCATGCCCTGGATGCATTTCTACAACCACAGAAGCCGAAGGCTTTGCCCCACCTTTTTCAAAAAATGTTTTCTTTTTAGGAAGCGCTAAAATCACCTTAGTTCGATTGACGGGATCAAGAGAGTTGATTGCTCGTGACAACTCCCCTTGCAAAGCCCTTTGAAAATTGATTTTTTGTTCATAAGTCGAAGCACCAAGATCACTCTTGTCAAAAAGCTCAAGACCGACGCCTCCAATTCGACCTGACCCAACTTCAGACATAATCGTCATTTGGCTAGAGTGCAGATATGTTTTGGGAACCATAACGGTGCCAGTATCGTCCTTCAAACGAAAAGGAACATTTTTTGCTCGAAGAATATTTAAAACTGTCGCCATTTGTTCATTTGGTACATTCGGAAGGAGTACCGCATAGTCACTCCCAGAGCTCATAGTCACAATCGTGGCAAGAGCGGCTAACCCGACTCCCAAGCTGGCCATAAGGGAGACTCTTTTGATGGGCGTTAAACCACCAAAGAAATCTCGAATTTGTGCAATAAATGTTTTAACGAAATCTTGCAACTCAGGCCCCCTCTATTACACCTGCATCTTCATTACTTCTTGATATGCGTCGATCACTTTGTTTCGAACGGACATCATCAGCTTCAACGCAATATCTGCTTTTTCTGCTGCAATCATTACTTCTGAAATATTTGTTTTTTCACCGGTCGCGAGAGCCTGCATTTCTTTGTCAGCTGTTTTTTGCAGGTGATTGACCTTGCCAATGGCTTGTTCAAGGGTATCCCCAAACGATGTTGCATCAGCACTAGAGGCCTCGGGGCGCACCCGTTGGGTTCTTTGTTCTGAAAAAGTCTTTCCTGTTTCCAGCAAACCTTTTGCTGTTGATATCGTTAAGCCGTCCATGGCCTACCCCTCTCTTTTCTTTATTCTACATTAGTTCTGTCAGTTTTTCTTCCTTTATCGACCTATCTCCAGGGCTTTTAGGGCCATATCTTTGGTCGCGTTTAATGCCGAAACATTCGCCTCATAAGAACGTGTGGCTTGAATCATGTCTGCCATCTCGACCATTAGATTGATATTGGGATAGGCCACATATCCATTTTCATCAGCTTCGGGATGATCGGGTTCATACTTAAGCAGTGGCGCACTTCGGTCCGATTGTACATCCACAACTTGTACACGATTCACATTTTTTTCAGGGTTGGTTAACATCATGTCTGCAAAAGACTTGGCATCCGGCATTGCTTCGAGCTGTACACTCTTGCGACGATAAGGACCGCCCTCTGGCGTTTTTGTTGTATTGATATTCGCGATGTTACTTGATATCGCATTCATACGGCGACGTTGCGCCGTCATTCCACTGCTCGAAACCCTTAGGCCTGTCATAAAATCCATTATCGACCTCCATCAGTGGCAGCATACTTTAGAGCCGCTAGCTTCTTATTGATAAGCTGCGTGGCCGCGTTATATATAATTGAGTTTTGTACCTGTTTCGCCATTTCCTTTTCTAAGTCGACGGTATTGCCATCATTATTATAAGCAATCTCAGGATTATCATAGACATCCGCTCGCACACGACCGATGGCGCCTTGGCCCATCAGAAAATGATCATTGTGCTCGACATGCATTTTGCCTAAGTCCTCACGATCAATGGCGGAAGACAATGCCGCCTCGAAATCCATTTTCTTGGCTCGATACCCTGGAGTCTCAGCATTAGCAATATTGGCATTGATAACATTTTGCCGCAACTGACGCATTTGCAATGAGGTCGCTAAGGATTTTATCGTCTTATCATAAAGTTGTCCCATTCTAATCTCCTACAAATTCGCTCGGTCCGAAGACTTATATTCATTAAGTTTGTTCCGAAGAGTGCGAATACTAATCCCAAGAATTTTTGCTGCCTGGGTTCGATTTTCTTTTGTGTATTCCAATGTTTTCAAGATCAAACGTCTTTCAGCCTCTTGAATTGTCATTCCTGTGGTCACTAGGTTTGAAATCTGTTCTTCTTCTTGTTGGATCGACATGGTTTCTATCTGAACATCTTCTGGCTGCAAGCAGTCAGAGTGACTCATTAAACAGGAACGCTCAATTACATTTTGCAACTCACGAACATTACCTGGCCAACTCCAATTGTGAAGCTTTTGCAAGGCGTCCACACTTACTTCTTTTTTTCGCATTTTGTTGTCGACAGCGACTTTGTTCAGAAAAAACTGTACCAGACTATTTAAATCTTTTTTTCGTGCCCGCAATGGTGGGATGTTAAGAGGAATAACATTCAGGCGGTAGAAAAGATCTTGACGAAATTCGCCTTTTTTTACCATCTCGGCCAAGCTTTTGTTTGTTGTGCAGATGACTCGAACATCGACCTTTTTAACTTGATTGCCGCCCAGCCTTTCAACTTCAGACTCTTGTAAAACTCTTAATAACTTTCCTTGCAAGGCCATGGGCATTTCACTGATTTCATCTAATAAGTATGTTCCTTTGTGGGCCATCTCTACTTTTCCTGGTTTGGCCATACTGGCTCCGGTGAAGGCTCCCTTTTCATAACCGAATAGTTCACTCTCCAAAAGATTTTCAGGAACGGCAGCGCAATTGGTCGCAATAAATGCATGGTCTTTGCGATGGGATGATTCATGGATGTAGCGGGCCATCAACTCTTTACCCACTCCGCTTTCACCAGTGATCAGAACTGTTGCCTTGCGCACCGCTATGTTAGTAGCCATTTCTACTACTTTATTCATATCGGCATCCTTGATATTTTTTATCCATCCGTCCATAGATATCCTCACTTTGCCATTGCTGGTATACGATTTATTTTTTTCTCCGTCTCTTCTTTCCAACCATCAGAAACTTGTTTATTTTTCGCTAACTCAGACCACATTGACTTTTTTGTTAGATCTTTCCAAATCTTGTTAGCTTCACTTTGTTTATTTTGGCTGAAAAGTAGCTCTCCAAGGTAATAACGTTCTTTATCCAAATTGTACTTATTGCTATAATTTGAAAGCAGAGTCTGCCCTATATTGATGGCCTTATCTTTGAGGCCCTTGCTTCGGTAAAGTTGAAACAAACGTGAGAGAACATAAACTTGATCCTGCTCCCCTTCATATTTCTTATAGAATTTCTCAAGAATGGAAATCGCTTTATCAAACTTTCCATTTTTCTCATACACCTCTGACAAAAATACATTGTATTTTTCACGGGTTTCAGGATCGACTATACTCGCCGAATCCACTAGATTTATAGTTTTTAGGGCGTCTGCATAGTTTTTGGTGTCATACGACAAATGAGCAAGGGTCAGATGGAAATCCGTCTTAGACTCATTATTCAACCCCTTAATATCTTTGACTTTATTTAACAGATCGAGAGCCGTCTTTTTGTCACCCTTTGAATAGTAGACCATTGCTTGACGTAAATTAAGTTCATCAAAACTTGGATAGTACTCAAATACTTTTCTTTCTCTTTCTTCCTTTGTTCCACGTAAGCTCATCATTCTCTTCTCAATTCTGTTATAGGACTCAATCGCCTCGTCATGAAGGTTCATCTTCTCATAGGCTTTAGCTCTAAAATATTGCACATCCACTCTTCGTGATTTGCTCAGCCAACTCTTTTGATGACTTTCGATAATCTTTAGAGCGGCTACCAAATCACCCTTACGTAAAAGTTGACGAATTTCCCCAGCAATTGCCCGAGAAATTCTTTTTTCAAACTTTTTGATATTCACCGGTTTTGGATTCACCTGAAAATAGTTAATTAGGGTATTGGCCGCCTGCAGATAATCGCCACGACCGTAGTATCCGTCAGAGATCATAAACGAAGAAAATTCATCGACTTGATGCAAATCTACAAACTTCTCTCTTTTTCGAATCTCTTGAATCGATGTTTTTAGCTCCTCATCTTTCATAAACTTAAAGCGCTGGCTCAAGCTTCGCATACGAGCAATCGTGCCTCCAATGGTGTTACGAAATCGGAAAAAACTTTCATTGTAAAATCCCTGGGCTTTCCTCTTATCCTCTTCCAAGAGGTCAATGAGTTCTCCTATACGAGTCAACGCATAAGAACTGTAAGAATGTTGAGGGTATTTTTTGAAGAATTCTCCAAATGTTTTAAGGGCCGCAGGATACTCAGCCATGTTAAACTGGGCTTCTGCTTTGTTAAAATATGCATTGGGGAATTCTTCGGCATAACGAGGAAACTTTTCAATTGCTTCATTATAAGAACGCTCAGCCCGCCTGTAACTTTGTTTGAGAAAGTATATATCACCCAGTCTATAAGTTGCTTCGGCAGCCGTGCCTCGCTCTCCGTCTGCAATGACTTGATCAAAAACCTTGCGAGCACCATCATAATTATTAAGATGTGCAAGGGAATCCCCCAAGTAAATTTTTATGTGATTGTTAAATGGAGATCTTGAAAAGCTCTTGAGGTAACGGCGTAACATTTTCGTCGCAATAAAAAACTCCCCAACATCATGGGCCAACAATCCTGCGTGAATCAAGGTCCTCTCTGCAATCTTTGAGTTTGGGTACCTTTCGATTAACATTCTATATATATTCATCGCTTTTGTTAAATATTCGGGTCGCTTGTTCATTTTCCAAAGCTCAACCCAAGTATCCGCCTCAATATAGTTTAAAATTTCATCATATTTTGACTCTGGAAACGTGGACTTGAATATCTTCTTTGCTTTTATAAACGAAGCAAAAGATCTTTGATTGAACAGTTGCAAGAGAGTCCGTGCTTGTTTGTTTTCGTCAGAAAAGGATTTTCGAATCTCGTACTCTGGGTTAAAGCTTTGCAACTCCTGCAAATGCTTATTTTTTAATTTTAGAAGCGGAAAACGTAGGTAGATGTTCCCTTGCGCCTCAATCACTTTTGCTTCAAGATCATCATCGTTAAACCCAGATGGCGACAAGTTCCCAAAGTCAAAGAGTTCAGACATGGAGTATTCGGGATTAAGGCTTAAGACATAATCACCCCCAGGCTTGTCTTTACTCAGATCTTTCTGACCCTTGCCCACAACAAGGTATTCAGAGAATGCTGGGTTACGTTCACCTTTTCCATTCGACTTTGCCAGCTTTTGAGACTTACTTTCTTTAGACTTCGCAAGTTTTTCCGCTTTTTGTTTTGCCTTCAATTCGGTAAGCAGTGAGTCTTTCTCTACAAAGAGATCGACGATCAAGTTGTTTGGTTCTTGGGTTAGGTAATCAAAGCTTTGCACTCTCTTATCACTCAAATGAATTTTTAATAGGGTCTTATTCGGTTGTTCATTATCAATCTCAACCTGACTGACAAGGATACTGGTGAACTCTTCAAATTGCTCACTGCTTTTACTGCTAAGCTTTGGTAGTTCGATATGAATCACACCCTCTTTTTTAACGAGAGTGTATTGCCATTCTTTCTTTCCATTGAACTCGAAATGAGTCATACCACCCACTCGCTCAATCGTTGCTTGAACGCCATTGTTGGCCATCTCTCTGGCTTCTTCCGCCCATGAGAAAACACTCACCAATAATAGAATTGCAATAACCAGTACCTTCATAGTGCTCCAGTTTGAAGTCCAGTGCTTCGTATCTATATAAAGCACATAGAGTGCCAAAGGAGATGGAACTGATAGCTGCTCAGGCAATTCTGGACCTAGAAATTATGGCGTCAGAGTCATGACCTTGACGCTAGACAGACCCATTTTTCCCAGTCTAAAGTTTTAGCTATTTTTATAAGTGAATTTATTCTGAAACAAATCGAACTTTGCGAACCCAAACCTTGCCAACGTGGGTATTTACTTTGGTGATAATTTCTTGCTGAAAAAAACGTAGCTCCGTCAGCAGCGTTGGGTTCTTTACTGCGATCACAAGCATACCCTTTTGAAAATCAACGGGGCGAGTTTGCTGTCCAACAACTCCCCCTAAAACCTGCTCCCAGTCCTGTTCTAAACGGTATCTTTGAAAGCCTTCCGATAGCGGCGACTTGCTATTTTCAAAAAGTCCCTGTAGGACTTTGGCAACAGAATCCAATTTTTTATTTCTCTCGGACATAGGGAGCTTATAGCATGCCTTTGGGTGAACATACAATTTCGGTGATCGGCGGTGGTCTTGCAGGATCTGAAGCAGCCTTCCAATTGGCTCAGATGGGCCACAAAGTTCGTCTGTTTGAGATGAGGCCCAAGAAAATGACACCAGCTCATAAAACCGGGGATTTAGCAGAGTTGGTCTGCTCCAACTCATTTGGCAGCGTCGCCAATCATGCGGTTTCTGGGCAGCTCAAATGGGAGGCCGAGAAAATGGGCTCCATGATTCTTGAGTCGGCAGGGCTCACCCGCGTCCCTGCCGGTCAGGCTCTGGGTATTGACAGAGTTCTCTTCGCTCAGAAAGTGACCGAGAAAATTGACGAACACCCTAACATTGAAAGAGTCTCGGAAGAGATCACTTCTCTCGAACAACTGCCTCGCCCCACTCTTGTAGCGACGGGACCATTAACCGGCGAGTCTTTGGCTCAATCCATGCTCAAACATTTTGGCGACGACTTTCTCTATTTCTTTGATGCGATCGCCCCCATTATCGATGCTGACACTATTGATATGAAAAAGGCTTGGGTGGGTGACCGCTACGGCAAGGGCAATGGCGATTATATCAATTGCCCGATGACCAAAGAAGAATACTACGGCTTTATAACTGCAATCAAAAATGCGGAAGTCACCGACACCAAAGAGTTTGAAAAGAACACACCTTATTTTGAGGGTTGCATGCCCATCGAAGAGATGATTCGTCGGGGCGACGAGACTCTTCGCTTTGGCCCACTTTCTCCAAAGGGATTGACCAACCCCCATTGTGAAGAAAAGTCTTACGCTGTCGTGCAGCTGCGAAAGGAGAATAAAAATGGAACATCCTATAATCTGGTCGGCTTTCAAACCAAAATGAAGTATGGAGAGCAAAAACGAATTATTCAAATGATCCCTGGCCTAGAGGATGCCAGCTTTTTTAAATTAGGGAGCATTCACCGCAACCTCTATATCAATCCGACCCAGCGCCTGACCAAGACCTTGGCTTCTGTGAACGACTCACGATTGTTTTTTGCCGGTCAGATCACGGGTGTTGAGGGTTACTTTGAAAGCACCTGCATTGGTTTACTAAGCGCTCACTTTATTCACGGTGAACTCACAGAAAAACCTTTTATTCCCCCACCGCCCGAAACCGCTATGGGGGCTTTGTATGGAGCTCTGACCAGTGAAACAAAAGAAACTTTCCAGCCCACCAATATCAATATGGGCCTGTTCCCCCCCTTAGAGAAACGTGTGAAGAAACGAGAAAAGCGAGATTTATTGGTACAGCGGGCGCGCGCTCAGTTTAGTGCCTGGGCCGGTGAAGTCGAATTTCCTTACGAAAGTCAGCCCTTTATCCCCACCATGGCCGATCATTTGGCCACCCTGTAGTAATTTCACTATTACTAATAGTCACCTAGCATCCTCATTAGACAGAATGATGCAGCTTCTGTCAAAGCAATCATTTCCCTTTTGATTTTGCCCCCCTTATAACAAGCGCATCGAACGGCTTCGGCCGCAAAACTTAAACACTTTTCTCGGGGGAGATAAAATGAAAACACTAATCGCAATTTTCGCAACAATTATGACTTTCGCCAACTTTTCTTTGGCACACGTTTCTGTAGAAGACTCTTCACAAAACCTTATTGGTAATCTTGTCGACTTTGAAATCAACCAAGAGTGGCTGGATGCAACAAACGATGGTTCCATCCTGATCAACTTGGATGAAAATATGATCCAATTGGTTTTACGTGAAGTGGTTGAATGCCGCGCTGGCATGGCCTGCATCGCTCTGGCTCCAACCATTGTTGACAATATCGAAGTGAAGTTGGTTTCTCAAACTGTGGACTCTTGTGGTGCTGTCACATACATCGGCGAGAAAGATCAAACTCCAGTCGACGGACTCAAACAAACCGTGACCGTTGTTGACAACCGATACATGACTTGTGAGATCCCTGTGCTTCACATGACCTCTGTCACTTACACCACATTCAACCCATGGACACAAGACACCCTTAAGTCATACATGGGCGGCGGAGGTCTTTTCCTACAGCCCATCTTTTTCGGTGGAATCAAACCACCACAGGCCCATCCCACAGCGAACTAATTTATTTTCATTAACGTTGTTGTTTGAAAGGTCAGAGAGAATTCTCTGACCTTTTTTTATCATTATTCGACTGTTACCGATTTGGCTAGATTACGTGGCTGATCCACATCGTGTCCCAAACGATCGGCGACGTGATAGGCCAGAAGTTGAACCGGAATCACCGATAACAGACCACTGAGCATCCAATGGCTTTCTGGAATTGATAGGTAGTGCTCACTGATCGCCTCTAATTCAGCATCGTGCCCAGTCCCAATTGAGATGATCACACCGCCTCGAGCCTTGGCTTCCTCTAAGTTACTAATGGTTTTCTCGTAGTATTTGTCACGAGGACAAATTACAACAATCACCATTTTGTTATCGATCAATGCGAGTGGTCCATGCTTCATTTCACCAGCGGCGTAACCTTCGGCATGAAGGTAAGCCAACTCTTTCATTTTTAAGGCGCCCTCTAATGAAATGGGATAGTTGTGTCCACGCCCAAGATATAAAAAGCCTTTATAGTCCTTTAATGTCTCAGAGGCTTGATTGAACCAAGAGTCATAGGAGAGGACCCCTTCCATTAAACTGGGTAAAGACAAAAGAGCTTCTACTAAATGGGTTCTTTCATCACTAGAGATTTTCGTTCTTTGCTCTGCCATGAAAATGGAAAGGGTGTTTAACACAGCCAGTGTACTCAAAAAGGCCTTGGTGCTGGCCACGCCAACTTCAATACCCGAATTCATATACAAGTGCAAATCCGCTTCACGATCGATGGTGGAGCGTCGAGTGTTACACAAACTCATGGTCGGCAACCCATGTTCTTTGGCCAAACGCAATGCCGCTAGGGTGTCGGCCGTTTCACCACTTTGCGAGATAAACAATGCAAAAGACTTCTTATCTAAAACCGGATCCCGGTAGCGAAACTCACTGGCCACATCCACATCAACAGGTATTCCAGCCAATTGCTCAATTAAGTATTTTGCGTACATGCCAGCATAAAAACTGGTGCCACAGGCAATAATATAAATTCGATTGGCATTGAGCATAGAGTTTAGATGTTCTTCCGGCGTTTCACTTCCGTCCAACCCTAGGTTATCAAATTCAATGTTTTTCGTTTCGATGTTTAAATAGGGATTCAAGGCATTGGCCACCGCACGTGGTTGTTCGAACATCTCTTTGAGCATGTAGTGCTTAAAACCCTTCTTGTCAGAGATCGCTACCGAAATGTCTATCTTCTCGACTTTTTTCTGCACCGGATTTCCCTGTAAATCAAAAAACTTGAAGTCCGTGCCTTTAACCTTAATGATTTCATCATCGTCCAAATAAACCACTTCATTGGTTTCTTCGACAAAGGCTTGCACATCACTGGCCAAAAAGACCTCGTCCTCACCTTTGCCTAGAATCAAGGGCGGCCCCGCTTTAAAGGCAATGATGGTATCAGGCTCCGCTTCACTCACCACGAGGATGGCATAAGCTCCCTGCAACTTTGGAATTACTTTTTGCACCGCCGAAAACAAATCCGGGCTATTCGCTAATTCTTGCGAGATTAAATGGGTCACAACTTCGGTGTCTGTTTCGGAATTGAAAACAGCGCCATTCGCTATCAGCTCTTTTTTTAATTCTGCATAATTCTCGATGATTCCATTTTGCACCAAACTCACTCCCGTTACTTTATGAGGGTGTGCGTTTTTCTCTGTGGGCAATCCATGTGTGGCCCAGCGAGTGTGACCAATTCCAATGGAGCCAGTAAACTCCACCTTATTCACTTTCTCTTCGAGGGCCGAAAGCTTTCCTGCTGCGCGATAAACTTCAAAGTGATCACCGTCGCGAATAGCAATGCCAGCGCTGTCGTAACCACGGTATTCTAGCTTTTTTAAGCCGTTAAGAAGGATCTCTTTGGGTTTCTTAGGACCGAAATAACCAACAATTCCACACATCAGGAGTCTCCTCTAAATTTTTTAGCATACCCCTCTTTGTTCACTTGTCGTGAACGACCTACAGCAAGTGCCTCTTCCGGAACATTCTTATTGATGGTCGAGCCAGAAGCAATAATGGAGTTGTCGCCGATTTCTACTGGGGCAATCATTTGTGAGTCGCTCCCCACAAAAACATTCTTACCAATTTTTGTATAATACTTTTTCTTGTCAGCCGCATAGTTACAAGTGATTACCCCACACCCGATGTTGGTTCCCTCACCCACTTCAGCATCTCCTAGGTATGCCAAGTGATTGGCTTTGGCCTTGGCCCCAAACTTCACTTTTTTCATTTCGACGAAGTTTCCAATCTTGGCTTCATCCCCAATCTCTGTTTGAGGGCGCAGGCGTGCGTAAGGCCCAACCACCACTTGATTGCCGACTTTTGCTTTCTCAAGATAAGATCCGGCGCGAATTTGTGAACTTTGCCCAACAACAGAATCTTGAATAAATGCATTGGGCTCAACCACACAGAAAGAGTCCAGTTTACTAGCCCCCTTTAAATAACACCCTGGGTACAGAATCGAACCAGGCCCCACACTGACATCGACTTCCACATAAGTGTTTTCAGGGTCAACAATCATGACTCCTACTTCCATAAGTTGAAAACACTTTTCTCGGAACAAGGCTTTAGTGGCTAGCGCCAACTCTCTTTGAGTGTTCACTCCAAAAGCCACCGCTGGGTCACTGATTTTGGCCTCTACTTTTTCTCCAGCCTCAATACATAAAGAGACCATATCTGTGATGTAGTACTCCCCTTGTTGATTGTTGGGGTGAATCTGTGGCAAGTATTGCTCAAGCGCATCACGTGTTACAAAATAAATACCCGTGTTCACTTCTTTGATTTTTTTTGTCTCTGCTGAAGCATCCTTCACTTCGACAATGGCTTTGATTTGACCATTGTGACGAACGATCCGTCCGAAGCTAGCAGGGTTTTCAAGTTCAGCCGTCAGAACCATTAGGTCACATTTATTTTCGACAAAATGGTTGTAGGCCTCTTTAAGGCGCTGACTAGAAACTAATGGATGATCTCCGTTCATAATCAAAATATGCTCACCCAAGCTGCTCGGGTCAGCCGATTTGACTGCATCAGCTGTTCCTTTTTGCTCCTTTTGTTTACAGCACACCACACCTTGTGGCTCGAGAAGCTGGCGGAGCAAACTCTCACCATACCCGACTACAACTCGAATTTCTTCAGAGCCTGCTCCACGCACCGCCTGCAGAACTCGGTTGATCATGGGATCACCCGCTACTGGGTGCAACACCTTTGGAAGAGGAGAGCTCATCCGAGTCCCTTTGCCAGCCGCTAGAACAATTGTAGAAAGTGAGGCCATATCAAACTCCTATTTTAAGAACAGGACAATCTACTGTCTGGACCCGCAAAATGCAACCTACCCCCCCTAGGATCGACCCATCTGTTGTTGAAAATCCACAGCCCCTGTGCCAGCCTATAAAGAGGGGAGATAATTAATGATTTCAGCCAATGCTGCGCTTATTTCGGATGCCAAAATCGACTTGTCAGCCTCTGGTATCGACACCATCTCGTTGGACCAATCAGAAGCCTACCTCGAGGCTTCAAGCCCCTCAGTACTGGGGGCCCATTGTTGCCCTGACAACTACCGTTCACTGTTAAGCCTCCTATTGAAAGAAAAAAGAAAGAACCCGAATAAGAGGTTCATCCTGCTTCACGAAAACCTCAACTGGGAGCAAGTGGTTGAGATCCACAACCTGATTCACCCGGCCCACACCACTCCATTTTCGAAAGACTTGGATTTCAAAACTCTTTTCCAAGAATGCTTCAGTCTCTACTATGAATTAGAGCAAGGGAAAAACCTGATTGAAATGGTGAATCAACAGAATGATGAACTAAAAAGACTAACGGCTTCCCTTGAGGACAAAGTGGGCGAACGCCAGACCCAATTGGAAGAGTCAAAGCAAAAGAACATCAATGCAGAGAATCGTCTGCAAGTTTTGAAAACCACGTTAATGCAAATTTATCAAACCGCTTCGATTCGAGAGATTGAACATGGTGTGGCGTTTGCTTTAAAAAATGAATTCGGGATCAAAGGGGTTCATATCCGACGTCCCTCACAGACTAATATCGATACACTCACTGAAACTGGTAAAATTTATAAGGCTAAACTAAAAAGTGCGAGCCAAGAGTTTGGTGAGATCTTTTTTTTAAAAGATGATGATGTGGCTTTCTCTTCACAAGAAAAACGATTTCTAAATCAAGTGGCAGAAGCCGTATCGTTGTCGATGGTGCGAACCATTCAATACCTAAACAGCCAAGAGCTCAAAACGCAGTGGGAAGCGACGTTTGATGCCATCTCTGACCCCATCTGCCTGACCGATGAGGCCTATAACATACAAAGAATTAACCGAGGGTTCTTGAAGAAAACAGGAGCAAACCACTTTCAGAAACACCTTGGTAAAAAATGTTACACCGAACTCTTCGCAAGAGAGACTCCGTGCGAAGGATGTCATCGAGGTCAAATTTTTCAAATTCGCAACCCTTCTAAAAATTCAGGCTCAGAAGTTTACGACGTTTACAGCAACAACTTGGGAAGCCTAGGAAAGGGCTTATATTTTCAAATGTACCGCGACGTCACCCAAGACTTAAACTTACAAAGACAAGTGATTGAATCCGCCAAGATGGCTGAACTCGGAACGATCAGCTCGAGTATCGCTCATGAACTTAACAATCCGATTGGGGGGATGCTCAACTTTGTGCAATTGATCAAGATGGACTTAGAAGGCAATGAAGACTTTTACGAAGACATCCTTGAGATTGAAAAAGGCATTATTAAATGCAAGAACATCGTTAAAAATCTTTTGGGTTTCGCCAGAAAGTCCTTCAATGCTGAGGTGGAAGAAGTCAATCTGATCGAGGTTATTGAACAGTCCATTAAAATTACCGAACTTAAAACGCGCTCCATCGGAATCAAAATTCAGTTCGATCGCGATCAATCTGAAATTTTTATGCATGGACGCTTTAACCTTCTAACACACGCTTTTCGCAATATTTTGCAAAACTCACAAGAAGAATTAATTGAGAGACGAAGAGAGGACAAACACTTTAAAGGCGAGATCTCAATTCGTCTGCGTGACCGTAAAGATGAGGTTTCGGTGGAATTTGTCGACAATGGTGGAGGTGTCAACAAACAGATTCTTCGTAAAATTTTTGACCCTTTGTTTACGACTAAAGACCCTGAAACCAACTCTGGTCTTGGATTAACCCTGGCCTTACAAATAGTCAAAGAACATAACGGGACCATCGAGGTAAGTACCGATAAAGACAAAAATTTGCACGTCGAAGTCCGCTTTTTCAAGTCTGAAGGTCAGTCTGGTCCATCGGATTTTTGACCTCAAAAAATTGACACTGTCAAAATGTTTCCCTAACCTGAAATTACTGAAGACAGCGCTTTTTCAAGAAGAGAGAGCCAATTCAATCCCAGGAAGGAAACCCCATGAGCCAAGCGAAAATTCTCGTTGTTGATGACGAACAAACCTTAAGAGCGGCCCTCTTTCGAATTTTTTCAAGACGAAACTACCAAGTAATCACCACCGGCAACATCCGTGAAGCCGAATCAGTGATCACCGCCAACTCTGAGTTGGAACTTGCAATCGTCGACGTCAAACTTCCTGACGGTGACGGAATTGAATTACTCACTACACTGAAACAAAAGTACAACAACATTCCTGTTATTGTATTGACCGGCTTCGCTAGTATTGACGTAGCTGTTAAAGCGACCAAAAAGGGGGCTTTTCATTTTATGACCAAGCCTTTTAATATTGAGGAGTTGGTTTCAATTGCCGAAAAGGCTCTTTCACATAAGAAGTTGGTTTATGAAAATTCAGAGCTTAAAAATCAACTTCAAAGTAAATACAAATTTGACAATATTATCGGACAGTCCAAACCGATCCAAAATGTTTTAAGTATGATCGAGAAAGTGGCTGACACGGATTCGACCATCTTGGTCAGTGGAGAAAGTGGAACTGGTAAAGAGTTGATTGCTAAGGCTATTCATTACAATTCTTCGCGCAGTGAAAAAGCATTTGTTCCAATCAACTGCGGAGCGATTCCCGCTGAGCTTTTAGAGAGTGAACTCTTCGGCCACGTCAAAGGCGCCTTCACCGGTGCCATTTGCAATCGCCAAGGTCGTTTTGAACTGGCCAATAAGGGGACACTGTTCTTAGACGAAATTGGAGACCTCAGTCCAAACTTGCAAGTCAAATTATTGCGGGTCCTACAAGAAAAACGCTTTGAGCCTGTGGGAAGTGCCAAGACAATTGAATCAGACGTAAGAATAATCGCAGCCACCAATGTGGACCTTACAAAAGCGGTGAAAGAAGGGAGCTTTCGCGAAGATCTTTTCTATCGACTGAATGTCATTCCTATGAAGATTCCAGCCTTACGCGAACGCAAGGATGATATTCCAATATTACTTGAGCACTTTATTCACAAGTTCAACCGTAATAAAGACATCAATATTACAGGAATCCATCCAATGGCTCTTGATAAGTTGATGACTTACTCTTGGCCTGGAAACATTAGGGAACTGGAGAACTTTATCGAAAGAGTCAGTATCCTACGAAAGGAAGGCATGATTGAAATTTCAGATATTCCTAATTATTTTGACGAGAACCAGTCACAAGTGATGTTAAACAATATGCCTATCGACATTCCTGAAAATGGAATTGATTTCAATTCGGCCATTGCCTCTTACGAAAATCAATTGATAATGAATGCGCTCAACAAAACCGGATGGAACCGAAACCAGGCTGCCATCCTATTGCGATTGAATCGAACCACTCTGGTTGAGAAAATTAAAAAGAAAGGTCTTAAGCAAGAGGCAACTTTATAGAGCAGTATTGCATTGAGCCTATTTAGCACACCTGTATTTTTGTATTTTATTTTATTTGCAATTTGTTTCCTTGGAAAACATAATCTATTTAGCCTTAAAGTATTGTGCTTTTGAAGCATAAGCACAATACCTTCTTTTTGCTCTTTGGAGGTCTTTTGGTTAAACAGACAGACAATAAAAATATTACTATTGAAGAAGAAATTAAATATGCATTAGATCAATCCTCTATCGTCGCTCGCACAGATCCCAAAGGGGTTATTACTGAAGTTAATGATAAGTTCTGCGAAATTTCAGGTTACTCTCGCGAAGAGCTTATTGGACAAACTCATAAGCTGATAAACTCTGGACATCACAATCAGGATTTCTTTCGCACAATGTGGAAGACAATTTCAAAGGGATTTGTATGGCGAGGAGAAATTTGCAATAGAAAGAAAAATGGTGATCTTTACTGGGTAGATACGACTATTGTCCCCTTGTTTGATAACTTTGAAAAGGTCAGAGCTCATTTGGTAATCCGTTTTGAAGTCACAGACAAAAAGAATGCTGAATCTGCCCTTTTTGCCTCCAGCAAATTGGCTTCACTCGGTGAAATGGCTGGAGGCATTGCACATGAAATTAAAAACCCTTTGGGCATTATAAATGAAACTGTTGGACTACAGCAAGATCTGCTCAGTTTGGAAAATATACCGATTGAAAAAGTGAAAAAGTGTTCCACAAGAATTCAAAAAAATATTACTAGAATAGATAAAATCATTAAAAGCCTTAAGGCCATGTCTCGAAACTCAAATCTTGACGATCCTGAGATCAAACAACCTTGTGAAATTGTCGCCAATGCGCTCTCATTATGTGAAAGCTTCTACAAGCAAAAAGAAATTAAAATAATAACCCCACCCACAAACATTCATATTTTTATCAACTGTAACGAAAGTGAATTGATTCAAGTCTTGATTAATCTCATTAGCAATGCTTGCGATGCATTAAAAAATGCAGATCGGAAAGAAATCCATATTGAAGTCGCCAAAGAAAATGAAGATGTAATTATTAGCGTCACCGACACAGGTCCCGGTATAGAAGAAGCAAACCAAAATCGAATTTTCGAGCCATTTTTTACTACTAAAGATGTGGGCAAGGGCACTGGGCTCGGACTTAGTTTGTCTAAAAAAATTGTAGAAAATCATGGTGGTCAACTTTACTTTAATTTTTTAAAAGATGGGACTCAAGCCATCATTAAATTACCTTCTGCAAACATCAAATAAAGGAATCAACATGGACCAAGCTCAACATATTTTACTTGTCGATGATGAACTCGAATTGCTTGATACTTTAAAAGACAGGCTGGAAATGTATGGTTTTAAAGTCACCACGACAAATAGTGGGAACAAAGCCTTTGAAATATTCAACAACCATCATATTGACGCTATCATTTCTGACATTCGAATGCCTGATGGAGACGGAATTGAACTTCTGAAAAACATTAAAGCTTCTTCGCGATGTACCCCTGTCGTTACATTCATTACGGCCCATTCAGATCTGGAAAAAAAAGAAGCTTACAAACTGGGAGCAGAAGGTGTCTTCGAAAAACCATTTGATTTTTCAAAGCTACGAAAGCATATTCAAAAATTATTGACTCCAACAAAAGAAAGATGGAAATCTCTGGAGTTACCCCTTGCTCCAAAAGTAATTCTTACTCATGACTTCAATAAAATAAATCTTGACCCATCACCTCATCAACTTGCAATTGGACGAGGAGGTTTTTCAATAATTACCCCAAGTAACCTACCAAAAGAAGGGGAACTTCTTTCATTTGATTTCTTTATTCATGGCAGCACTTTTAACGTAAATGGTTATGGAGTTCTGCAATGGAAGGACAATTTGGAACGTAATGATCTAAAAATTTGCGGTATCGAAATTGAAACACTTCATAGCGACTGTCTTAATCACATCACTTATTGGATCGAAGAACACAAACCCATTGCCTATATCCCATCTTGATCTCAGCACAATATTCTTGTGCTATCCAAATTTCAATTGATATTGAATCCATTGATGAAAATCATCTAAAGAGCCGAACGCATAGTTCGGTTTTACTTTTTCTGGCAGAACATGAGGAATCTTTTTCCACTGGGCATGCACCGAAACTAAACCCAAAGCGTTGGCGGGCTCGATGTCATGATGATGATCACCCACCATCACCATTTGGTCTGACTCAGCCTGATGATGCTGCTTCAGCTCCAAGAGTCCGTCGTGCCCTGGTTTATTTGTCGGGACACAAGTTCCACTGATCACTTGCGAGAAATAACCATTCAACCCTGTTTTCTGGAGAATCCGCTTCGTGGACTCTCGATCGCGTCCAGTCCAAATCGACAATGACACTTTGTTCTTTTCTAATGTACGTAGAACAGAATCAATTCCTTGAAAAGGTTGAATTGTTTCACTCAACTCCTGGCCGATGACTCGCATGCGCTTCATGGCTTCTTCGGCTTGCTCAAAACTCAAGTGGTCTTCAAAAATCCGATGCGGATGCTTGTGACGGATTTGCTCCATAAAATCTTCGCCCACCGTGACCCCGTAAGGCTCTAAGGCAAACGCTAAGGCTTTGCCAAAAATTCCGTCGGTATCGACTAAGGTTCCATCAAAATCAAATATCCAATGCTGCACTAAAATCCCGTTTTCTGAAGATCGATCTGTCCACGCTGAGTAACGTAGATACCTAGTATTGCTTGAGAAATGTCCAAGTTGTCAAGAAATCTGGCAGTCCCGTCTAAAGCTTAGACAGATTTTATGTCTCAAGTTCTTGCGATTTCCTACCGATTTCAAACTTTTAAGCGAATTTGTCTCATTTTGAGACACCCAAAATAGTGATTTTTAACGAAACTGACAGCTGTCAAAAAAGTAACTGTTTTAGTGCCTTTAGATGCAAATAAGAGAGGTCTCATTGGCCTACTTCTTGCTCTATTAAAGGCTGAAAGGACGACGATGACATTAACCAAACTTTTAACCATTCTAAGCCTGATCACAATTGCTTGCCCCTGCATGGCCAGCAATGCGTTACGTGGTAAAGTTTTTGCTCCCGCTCAGGTCGCGAAAGCTCCGGCTCGCGAAGAACTGAAGTTGGATGGTCGCATCATCATCAAAGAGAAAGCCTTCTTTACTCAAAAGGATGTCGCCGAAATTGTTCCCACTAACTATCAGGAAGATGAATCAAGTCATTCAGTCGTTGGGCGCATTTTACAGAACACTGCCAATAAAATCATGAAGTCTGAACTGATCGCTAATAGCTTTTTAATGAAGACAGCTAAAAAAGTGGAAGACACAACTAAGATGGATATCGCCATAAAAGAGAAAAACAAGGACAACCCAAAGCAAGAAATTGAACACAAGTTAAACTTCGATATTCAGGCTCTCAAAGGGCTAGCAAAGATCACTTATACTGGTCTAATCGATTCTAAAATTGAATACCAAGCTTCGAACAACACTTTTCAAGTGTCTTTAGAAGAAAAGCTTTCTGGTAATTCTAAAATTGCGCTGACTCACTTGAACGATCGTCAGCAGTCACGGCAGTTAATTCAATACCAATTGAACTGGTAAAAATAAATTCAATTTAAAGCTTTCCGGCCAATATCTGTTCGCATTTGGTGATTAGGCCATTGCACACACTTGGCTTGTAGGTAAGCCTTGTCGATAGCTTCTGGGATTGTCGCACCTAAACCAATCGCATTGAGAACTCGCCCTCCATTGACCAGCCACTGATCGTTCTCTTTTTTGGTTCCTGCGTGAAGAAAGTAAGACTGATCCAAACTTTCCATTGAACCTGTAATGGCCACTCCCTTAACCGGCTGTGCTGGATAACCTTCGGCCGCAAGAACCACGCAAGCCGCCGCCGTAGCTTTCCATTTCAATTTTGGCATTTCACCATTGGCAATCGCCATAAAAGTTTGTCCCCAGTCCCCATCCAACAGAGGCATCAAAACCTGAGTCTCGGGATCACCAAAACGAATATTGTACTCCAAGACTTGTGGCCCGTGGTCGGTCATCATTATCCCAATAAAAACAACCCCACGGTAATCAAAACATTCCTCCTTGAGACCCATCACGGTTGGCTCAACAACCTTCTTTATTATCGTCTGGTAATCCGAATCCGCAATTTTCATGGGAGCCACAGTGCCCATGCCACCGGTGTTGGGACCTTCATCGTTGTCGAACAGTCGCTTGTGATCTTGCGCCATTGGCAAAGCCTCAAAGTCTTTGCCATTGGTAAGAATAAAAAAGCTCAATTCGTAACCTGCCTGAAATTGCTCGAGAAGGGCACGGTCGCCCGCACTTCCTAAAACCTTATTCTCAAAAAGGTCGGTGGCTACATCTTGCAGAGCCCCTAGGGTTTTACAGATATAAACACCCTTACCTCCTGCCAAACCATCTGCTTTCAATACGTAAGGAGGCTTAAACTTTTCGGCCTCATCCATCACTTCGTTGACGGTGCTTACTACAGAAAAGTCAGCGGTGGGAACTTTGTACTTCTCCATAAATTGTTTACAGACAATTTTACTGCCTTCAAGTTCGGCACCCTTTTTATCGGGACCAAAGACAGCCACACCCTTTGCACGCAGTTGATCTGCTAGACCTTCAACCAACGGGGCCTCTGGCCCGATCACGACCAAACCAATGCCATAGGTTTCATAGGCTTTGTAAACCTCGTCAGCGGTTTCACTGCCTCCAAGCACAGTGACATCAGGCTCCATCCCAGAACTTCCAGGCAAGGCATACACGGCCTCCACGCTGGCACTCTCGGCGATGGCTTTGGCCATAGCATGTTCGCGACCACCTTTTCCCACAACAAGCACTTTCATAGGGTTCCCCTTTGGATCAAGTTTGTGTTTGGCGAAGTTTTATATCTTTGCAGCAAAGTTTTCAAGGGTGACTGACTCCTCCGGAATTGTCATAATAGTCCCATGTTAGCCTTCTTAGGGTTCCTCATATCTTTTTCGATGGGACTGGAGATTCCGCAGAGCCTCACCCCTCCTGACCAGGAGCGAGTTCTCGAAGTGGTGGGCCTTGGGTCCAGCTCAAAATTCCTTTCCAATGCCTACCCTTTGGGTGGTTACAGTGGTCTCGAGGTGAGCTTGGGAGTGGACTCGGTCGAAACGTCTGACCTTTCTCAACTGGGAGCCACCACCAACCAAACCTCCAATCTATACTTTCCGACAATCACCGTGGGTAAAGGGATCTACAATAACAGCGATATCTTTATTCACTTTGTTCCACCCAGCAAAACGGTTGAGATCTCGAAATTTGGCGCCAGCTTTCGCTGGGGCTTTTATCAAGCGGCGTTCCTACCAATCAATGTGTCCTTGGTCTTGAATGCTGACACCACCGTCATCAAACAAAAACTCAGCACCCGAAACTTCGGTGGTGATATTTTATTGGGTATGGCCCTGTCCCAGTTTTCATTTTTCTTAGGCGGCGGCTACATAACCTCACGCGGAGACTTTGCCGGAGGCGCCAATGGATTCACCGCCTCCACCCTGACTGAAACCCAACAAGTGGAAAGTTCTCACTTTATGTTTGGATCCACCTATAACTTCGAACCATTTTTTCTTGGCGTTTCAATCAACCGTTACAACACAAGTGTCTATTCAGCCAAAATGGGTTTTCTTTTCTAACTAATTGGAGCGAACTTTTTCGACCACATTGGTGGTGGAACGTCCATCAACGAAGTTGAGGGATTTGACTTCGCCACCATTGGCGAGAACAAAGTCGCTGCCAACGATTTCGGAGATGGCCCAATCGCCACCTTTGACAAGAACATCGGGTTGAATCTCTTTGATCACTCGCTCGGGCGTGTCCTCACTGAACAAAAACGTGTAATCAACACAGCCAAGAGCCGCCAAGATCTCAGCTCGATCCTTCTCTGACTGGATCGGTCGCTCGGGGCCTTTGAGTTTGCGCACGCTTTGATCGGTATTTAAGGCGACCACGAGTACATCCCCGCAGTTTCTGGCTTCTTGTAAGTAGCGCACATGACCCACATGCAAGATGTCAAAACAGCCATTGGTAAAAACCAACTTCTTGCCTTGCCGATCGACGGAAATTTTCTCTTTTAATGCACTAAAGTCTTCGAAAAACATAGATCAGTATTGACGACTGTAAAGCTTGAGACCAGAAAAATAATAAGCGATGTCTTTTCCGAAGCCAAAAGAGACCAGTGGGACAATAATAATCCCAGTAACGAGGATCACGAAAGTTCTCCACAAAACTTG
The DNA here is from genome assembly GCA_965368905.1 of uncultured Bdellovibrionales bacterium. Classification (GTDB taxonomy): domain Bacteria; phylum Bdellovibrionota; class Bdellovibrionia; order Bdellovibrionales; family JAGQZY01; genus JAGQZY01. The sequence goes on from CBDUOS010000020.1 coordinate 29,185, forward strand.
GAAAGGATACATCACGTGATTGCGTTCTTGCTCAGAGCCCAATTGAACGTCGAAAGCCCAATCTCCTAAGGTGGAGCCGAACATTCCGCGAGTCATCATAAAGTAGAAAAGTGTCACACCTAAATAAAGAGCGGACAATTCGACAATAGTTCGCACACCCAACTGACTGTTGGTCAACATCATCACAAGGTCGACTTGGGTGAACCATACTAAACTCACCACAAACAACGACGCCAAGCCCAACACCACTGCGAAGTCGATGATCGCGGAAGCCGCACTTAAGGCAATCTCTTTGTATTGTGGAATTGGTGTTACCATTTGATGATAAAACTTTTTATTCACATCAGCTTTTGGAAAAGCCTGTGACAAACTGTTGTTGAGTGTCACATCAAAGGCTTCTTTTGTGGTTGCACTCGCAGCCATGGTTTCAACGACTGGGCGATAAACAGGAGTCTTCACCTCTGGCTTCGGCATCGTTGGGCCAGACAAACGCTCTTCTCGCTTCTTGTCTTCTTTAAAATCAACAGACGGTGGCAGGGAGTCCAACATCTTTTGCAACGAGCGACTCACGGGCGTGTCGTTGGGTTTAACGAATTCTTTTTCGGGCATTTCAAATTGAGCCTGCTGGATCACATCTTTCGCAGGATCAGCTACCCGCACAGCTTTGGATTTTCTGTCTGAATTTTCTGTGGTTTTGTCGAAACCAAGCCCGTCGGTTAGAGGCTTAAATTCAAAATTGTCCAAATCCATCTCCACTCCTCAAAAAATCAATGCTAGCGCTCTATTAACAGAGCTTATGACAAATGGTCTGTCACTCAAGACTATACTTTAGGATGCTGACCAAAGTCACGCAAGCCGTTTCAACCCGCAGGACTTGGTCACCAAGTGTGACTGGTAAGAGCTTATAATCTTTGAATAATTCTATATCTTGCGATGAAAAACCCCCTTCACTCCCGACAAAAATCCAGACCTCATTGAGGTCTTTAGG
>CBDUOS010000021.1:0-30063 GCA_965368905.1 uncultured Bdellovibrionales bacterium
ACCATCTATTAACGTACATCTCTCTCCTATAGAGCAAGGGGTGTGCCAGCTCTCTACCCCTTATCTTTGCGAATAGAGGGGCTCTATTGTAATTTTGACAATTTTTGGTTTCACCCTGGAACCATATTCGTCGATACTGGCATTCTCTGTCGCTTTTGAATTGTGGTGCTTATGAAGATTTTTTTCCAATGGGTTTTAATTTCCGTCTTTTGGCTTTTCTGCTTGTTTCAGGTGTTTTTTGAAAGAGAGGACTATCCGTTTACTTTTTTCGGTATGTACCGAGGTGCGGCTCTTGGAGGCCAGAGTCATGTGCGTGTTGCGTACCTAGATAAAGGGGGTACGTCGCAGGATTTCTATAATTGTCTTGGAAGCTATCGGTTCTCGTTTAAATACAAATTGTTGGAAGCCATAAAGGGTGAAAAAAGAAGTCGCACAAAAACTATAGTGCAGAAAGGATCATTGGCTGAAAACAGTTTAGCTCGTGAGGTCCTAATGAAAGAGTTGCAAAAAGCAAAGAAGCACAGTGATGAGAGAGGAGAGTGTGAGATCAGTGACGAGACCGTTTTTCACGTGAGTTTATTGCACTGGCAAGACCTAAAAATCTCAAATTACACGAACCCTGAGGTGGACCGCATTGTCTATTCTGGAACCCTATAAGACGAAATGGAGTGAGACGCCTTCGAGTCAACGCCTCCATCTATTTGCAAGAATCTGTGCGGTTTACGCACTGTTAACCCAGTACGACTCATTTCTTCTTTCAAACTTTGGGCATGAGGAACTCGTTTATCGAACCAAAATTTTCTTCTTTTTGACTGGGCCGTTGTCAGAGGGTGTGTTGGAACTCATCCGATGGGCCTGGCCTGTCAGTCTGATTTTATTTATTGCCGGATGGGTTCCAAACTTCTTATCAAAGGTTGTTTTTGGTTTAGCTCTGTTTGTCTATGGGTACTGTTTTCACTTTGTTGAGATTTTCCATGGTTCGCACTTGTTTGTCATGGTTCTGGGCTTGTTGGCATTTACAAAAATCAAACCGAACAGTTTCGGCGCAATGTTGAGCCCTTGGACCCTTCCGCAAGGTGTTGGCATGATAAAAGCCTACACGGTATTCATGTGGGTCACTCTGGGTTTGCAAAAACTTTTCTATGGTGGGGCAGAGTGGGTGTTCTCAGACAGTTTTGCCAACTACATATTTCTCACTCCAGGAGTGAGCTCTGACCTTGTTCAGTGGGTTATGGATTATCCTATGGTTTTTCGCGGACTAGCGGGCGCGGGTGTGGCTCTTGAACTGTTCTCACTTTTACCGTTAATTTCGAGAAGAGCAGCACTGTGGATGCCGGTGCTGTGGGTGTGCTTTCATTTCCAAGTCTCATTTTTCTTTGGTGATCATATGGTTTTTTATTCGCAATTTGTGGTTTATTTGGTTTTTTGGTTTTTTCCAGAACCCTTGTTCAAAGATATTATACAGTCCGAGATATTTAAGCGCTCGACCCGCTCCGTGGTGCAGTAGGTATCAGAGTCTATCGAATCACTCCACTTCACCTTTCTTGTTCAATCGCTTTCCTTTGAAAAAATCTTTTAGAAGTTGCTGGTTGTCTGCCTCAAAAGCGCCCTTTTTCCAGTCCACTTTATGGTTGAGCTTGAAGTTATCAAACAGTTGGAAGAGGCTTTGCCCACCACCTTTGATGTCGGTGGCGGAGTAGACCACTCGGTCAATGCGGCACTGGATAATGGTTCCGGCACACATGACGCAAGGCTCCAGTGAGGTGTAGAGTGTGTGACCTGTCAGGCGCCAGCTTCCCAGTTTTTTGCAGGCTCTGTGGATGGCAATGATTTCGGCGTGGGCCAGGGGAGTATTTAAAGTTTCCCGTAAATTAAAGGACTTAGCGACGATTTCACCGGTTTGATTGTTCACCACCATGGCTCCGACGGGAACTTCGTCCTTGGTTCCGGCCGTTCGGGCCAGGTCGAGGCACTTCGATAGGTATGATTGGTCGATGGTTTCTTGATCCATGGCCTTACTCCTTAGGGGTTAGACCCCCGTTTCAGTTGTGCTGGTCAATCTCATCTGCTATATCCTACTCCTTAGTATGAAGGGAAGGTGATAGCTTTGTCATTTGTAAAAGTGCGCGACAGCGAGAGTTTCGAGCAAGCGTTTCGTAGATTTAAAAAATCCTGTGAAAAATCAGGTGTTTTGTCTGAAATTAAAAAGAGAGAACATTACGAAAAACCCAGCATTCGGTTAAAAAAGAAGTCGATTGCAGCTCGTAAGAGACTCGTCAAAAAGCAACGCAAAGGATTTGATTAACCAATATGTCTTTAAAAGAGCAAATTGAATCAGAGACAAAAGAAGCTATGAAAGCCCGAGACTCCGAAAGAGTCTCGGCGCTACGCATGGTCTCATCTGCCATTAAAAACAGGATGATCGAAGTCAGACCCAATGAATTAACCGACGACGATGTTGTCAGTGTCATAAAGAAGTTATCCAAACAGCGCAAAGATTCCATCGAGCAGTTCCAGAAAGCGGGTCGGGATGACCTGGCAGAGAAAGAACAAAAGGAGTTGGCGATGTTAGAGAAGTATTTACCCGAGCAAATGAGTGAAGCGCAGATTACCGAAATTGTCGATGCCACAATTGCATCCATGGGTGAAGTCACCATGAAAGACATGGGGAAAATCATGGGAGCTGTCACTGGTAAAACAAAAGGTATGGCAGACAACAAACTGGTCAGCCAAATCGTAAAAGCCAAATTGTCTTAGTCGGGTGATCAGCCTTGAGGTTTGATGACCAATTTATTGATAAAGTGATTGAAGCCAATAATCTCGTGGAGATTATCGGGCAGTACACTGACCTCAAAGGGCGTGGTGACCAGCATATGGGGCTTTGTCCTTTTCCTGATCATAAAGAGAAGTCACCCAGTTTTTCTATTTCAGAGAGTAAACAAATGTACCATTGCTTTGGTTGCAAGAAGGGTGGCAACGTCATCACCTTTCTCAAAGACTACAATGGCTTTTCTTTCGTTGAAAGTATTGAGTACCTGGCGAACCGAGCTCATATTGATCTCCCGAAAGAACAAGAAAAGACTTCATTTAAAAGAAAAACAAACTTTGATTTAAAAAAACAAATGCTAAGAGCAAACAAATTTTCAGCCGTTTTTTATCATCAAAAACTGAAGTCTTTACCAAGAGAGCATAAGCTTCATGAGTATTTGAAAAAAAGAAACCTCACGACTGAGATTATTGAAGAGTTTCGCTTGGGTTACGCTCCCGAGGGTTGGGATGAGCTGACAAATTACCTGTCCTCTAAAAAGGTTCCAACTCAAACATCTGAACAGCTTGGCTTAATTCGTAAGAATAAAAAAGGTGGTTACTTTGATTTGTTTCGAGACCGTTTGATGTATCCGATATTTGCTATCGATGCTGAGGTCGTCGGTTTTGGTGGGAGGATCATTGACCAAGGCCAGCCGAAGTATATTAACTCTATGGAGTCAGAAGTCTTTAAAAAAGGGAAAAGCTTCTACGGCTTAGATAAAGCCGCTAAATTTATTCGATCTGAAGATAAGGTTTTCGTGGTCGAAGGTTATATGGATCTGTTGGCTCTGTACAGCCGGGGCGTTAAAAATGTTGTGGCCACATTAGGAACCGCTTTAACTCCGGATCACGTAAAACTTTTAAAGCGTTGGACGCGAAATGTGATCTTGCTATTTGATGGAGATCAGGCTGGACAGACAGCTGCGGAGAGAAGTTTACCTCATTTTTTTGAGTATGATCTTTTGCCACAAATTATGACTCTGCCAGACGGAGTGGACCCTGATGATTACATAACTGAGAAAGGGGTTGATCAGTTTTTGCAAAAATCAGAGCAATCCAGCGACATGTTTCTGCACCTTATGCAGTCTTGGTTTAAAGACTTTCGCGGGCAACCGAAAGATAAAATACATATTGTGGACCAGGCTTCAAAGTTTTTGAAAAAGCTCAAAGATCAAAGGTTACTACAAATGTATGTGGAAGAGTTGGCTCGACAACTGGGTGACGAGCCAGCGAAAGTTTTTCGATGGGTGATGGGTGGAGATCAGCCGAAAGTGATCCAACCAAGGGTTAAAGATGCCCCTCAGCCGGATTCTGATAAAAAAGTCACTCTAGAAGGTGTGGCTGAAGACGAGTTGGTATTGCTGGGGCTGAGCCTTAAATCATTGAAATACCTTAACTTTTTTATTAAGAATGAAGGCTTGGGTGTTTTGGCACACAAAGACCTTAAAAACATCTTTGGGCAGGTGGTGGCGAAATATGGACAAGAGCCCGAGAGCTTTGATAAGCTGGCACACTTGGTTGTTTCAAGGGTAGAAAACCCTGAAAAAATTGTCAATTTGATCAATATATCGCCAGATGAAAGCGGCGCAGATCAAGACGAAAACCTTCTGAAGGAGTGCTTCATTCGGGTAAAAGACCGGTATTTGCAACGTCAGGCCTCGGTTTTGGTCACCCAGATGAAAAATGATCCTTCAGGCACGAACTTGGAACAGTTTGTGAATATACAAAATGAACGTAAGGCGTTAAAAGAACTAAAAGAGACCCCCTTAGGAGACTGATTTGATGACAAAAGGGAAGACTGAAAAAACCTTGTCAGTAGCAAAACAACAGAAGATGGCCGTCGAAGAGGCGGAGCGACTGATCCAAGCAGCGAAGAAAAGCGGCGAAGATCTTACGGTTGCTGAAATCGATGAAGCTCTTCCCAAGCAATTGGTGGCTCCTGAAGCCATAGACATTATCGTTCAATCCATAGAAGCACATGGAATCACCATTGCTGATCACGAAGAAGAAGATGGTAGTGAAGCGGCTGCGTTCTTGGAAAATATCGACGATGAAGATGCTGAAGAGGAAGTGGCAGAAGCGGATGTTAAGTCCAACGATCCGGTTCGCCTGTATCTTCGTAAAATGGGAAGTGTATCGCTTCTTACCCGTGAGGGAGAAGTACAGATCGCTCAGAGAATTGAAACCGGCGAAAGACAAATTGTTCGAGCCATTTTGACTTCTCCCATTGGAACTCGCGAGATTATCCAGCTGGGTGATCGAGTGGACGCAGGAAAGCTCAAGGTCAAAGCAATCTTTCGCGGCTTGGAAGATGAAGAGACCCAATACGAAGAGCAAGAGTACATCGACAAAATTCATGAATTGATTGGCGAAGTTCGCGATTATGAAAAGCGCGTGAGCAAGCACTTCAAGCAATTGTCGCGCACCGATTTGGTGAAAGAAGAAAGAGCTAAGGTTCTTCTGAATGTTGACAAAGAGCTTGAGAGATTGATGGTGACGTTTGAAAAAATTAACTTCAATCGGAAAACAATCAATCGAATTGTGATTAAGTTTAAAAACCTTGTGAATCGAATGACCATTCTTCGTCGCCGCGTGAAAAATGGAGTGATGAAAACCTTCTCTGCTGATCTGAATGACTTAGCGACTCGCTATAAGAAAGTTGAAGAGAGCGAGAAAGAGATGGCGCAAATGACCCGCGATACAGGCCTTTCGTTCAATAAGTTTAGAGCTCTTTACATTGATGCCGTAGACGCCAACAAGCGTCTGGAAGGCCTAAAGAAAGATGCGATGATGCACTATGAGTGGATCCGCGATACCCACACAGAAATCTGGAAAGGAGAGCGAGAAGCTGACCTCGCCAAATCGGAATTGGTTGAAGCCAACTTGCGACTGGTGGTTTCGATTGCCAAAAAATACACCAACCGTGGTCTTCAGTTCTTGGATTTGATCCAAGAAGGAAACATTGGTTTGATGAAAGCGGTTGATAAATTTGAGTACCGTCGTGGTTACAAGTTCTCAACTTACGCCACTTGGTGGATTCGACAAGCCATCACGCGAGCGATTGCAGACCAAGCTCGAACGATTCGTATTCCTGTGCACATGATCGAAACGATCAACAAATTAGTGAGGACGTCTCGCTATCTTGTGCAAGAGTTGGGGCGTGAGCCACAACCTGAAGAAATCGCGGTGAAGATGGATATGCCTGTGGACAAAGTCCGCAAAGTTTTAAAGATCGCCAAAGAGCCAATTTCTCTTGAAACACCTGTGGGTGAAGAGGAAGATTCGCACTTGGGTGATTTTATCGAAGACAAAAAGGTTATCAATCCGGGTGAAGCCATTGTGAACTTGAATCTGGCTGAGCAGACACGAAAAGTCCTCTCGACCCTGACGCCAAGAGAAGAGAAAGTTCTTCGCATGCGTTTCGGAATTGGTGAAGAAAGTGACCACACTCTAGAAGAGGTGGGCCAAGACTTTAACGTGACTCGAGAACGGATTCGCCAGATCGAAGCCAAAGCACTTCGCAAGCTGCGCCACCCTTCACGTTCAGGAAAACTCAAGACCTTCATCGATTAATTTTGATAATAAGGTAAGAAACACAAGGCAACGAAAGTTGCCTTTTTTTTTGCCTCTCAGGTATGATACAAGCTGTTCAGCCAGTGGGGGCTTAGCTTAGTTGGTTAAAGCATCCGGCTCATAACCGGAGGATCGAAGGTTCGAGTCCTTCAGCCCCTACCACTTTCCATAAGGTTGTGGTGCGTAAAAATTAGGCCATTCAGTTGAATGCCAATATCTACCTTTCCATTGCCCATGAAAACCTTTAGAATAAGGGAAACTTGGGAGTTCTTCGCATGTTCAAGCCACTGGCCCTAATTGCGCTCATTTTGTTCTTTTGCCTCGGTTGTGATTCGAAATCAGTCCAAGACAACTATACGGCTTACGTAAAAGTGGAGACGATTTTAAGTAAAAAGAGTCCTTTATTGGCCTATGAAAAACAACAGTTGAGAAGATTGGTAACGACCAATGAATTTTCTGAAAAACAGTTGGTCAATCTCAGGGAGTTATTGCACGGGCACATGAATTTTGAAGTGGCTCCTGAAAACCAAAGAGTGGTTCTGAAACGAATTGAGAAAATACTGGCAGTGTCTAGAAAACTTTCCAGCCATTGATTGGGTTTTTATGGGTGATTTGAGTCGAGACGAAGAAACTAAAATTGCGGTCGGAGTTTGGATTTGCTTTGCTGACACGATTGTTCAGCCAGTTGAGACGACCTCAATTTATCAGCTCCTTAAAAAGGATTTGATCCCAGAAACCCATGGTGCGGCGATCGATGCTGTAGGAAAGTGGCTCAAAAAGTTTAATGAAAATTTTTCGACTACAGAGAAAGAGGTGGAAGAAATGGTTAAGAATAGTGAGAGACTACCATTTCTCAAAAACAAGTTACTAGAACTGGCGGAGCACGTTTCAGAGTCTGATGGGAATGCCCATTTCTCTGAAGAATCTGCGATCTATAAGCTGAAAAATTGGGTTGGTTAATCCTTTTTGACGTTCTTCCCAAATTTTAATCGATAGTGTCCGGTGATTTCCCATTCAAATAAAACATCTTCTGCTCGGGCTCCCCAGCCAATGTTGTGGACCACCAGTGGTCGATTGTTAAGAGTGCCGTCGGTAACAATGCCGATATGGTCTCTTCCATTGTGCAACTTCCATGTAACGATGTCGCCAGGTATGTAGTCCCCAGGATTGGTCGTATTAGGTAAACTCCACTCTTGCCTTTTAAAATACACCTGTTGATTGGGTACTCGACGATGATCAATGTTTTTGTCTGGACTTTTTAGCCCCCAATTTTTCGGATAGAGTTTGAAATGCTTTTCCATGTCCTCATGAATTCGTTTTTGTAGATCAATATCAATATTGCGAAGAGCTCTCACAACCACGTCTGTACAAACGCCACGAATGATTGAAACGTCGCCTCCAGGGTAATCGAGTTTTTTGTAGCTGGAATCATAAAAGAGAGTTTTCCCGATTTGACGATTGACCCCCTTAACAATTTTCTGTGTCTTCTCGGGTAAGTGGTCGATGGAAACGGATTGCACCTCTTTTGATGGAAGTCCCCAACATTGGTAGGTGAATAGGCCACTGGCCAGACAAAGCAGGCTCACGGAAGTCCATAATCGTACGTTTTTTGATATTGCCATAGAGCCAGTTTCTTAAATGAAGTAGGGGCAGACAATGAATTTCCTACTCAGTGGTATGAATCTCGCCATGAAAAAATCGTCCTTCGTCACTTGTCCGCGTGAAGAAAATATAAATATTAGAGAGTGCTTTCCGAAATCTTTTTAGTTCGGGGAGTTTAAAATTACTTAAGTGTTAACAGGCAGTTACAAATAGGCACCCTAATAACACGAAAGGACGCAATTATGCGCAAACTAACTATTGTTTTTATGATGGCCACCTTAATGGTGGGATTCAATGCCCAAGCTGGTTTCTGGGAAGATCTTGGAAAAGAACTCAGTATGCTGAGCTGTAAAAATTCGAAAAAGAAGAGACTGATCGAATCCATAATTTTGAATACTGATCCGAGCAAGCCTCAAATTTGGTCCTACAAGATTACCAAAGACGGTAAGTTGACCCAGAACCCTGATCCTCGAAAGTGGTTCACCATTCATGCACGAAAGAGCTTAAGGCATCTTTGCTGGAATTCACGTTTGTCTTGGTATGTGCGTAGTAAGAACATAGAGATGTACCCGGCCACGAACACAACATATATGTGTGGTCATAAAGTGTATTCATGCATGGTGACTGAAGGTGGAGGAGACAGTGATGACAACAACCATGCCATCACCCCTGATCACACCGATGATGGTGATCAAGGCCCTGGTGATACAGATGATGGTGATCAAGGCCCAGGAAACAATGATGACAACTTTTAATCAGTTGAAGTAGATCATAAACGAATTATTTTTCATTGAAGATATGTACATCGCGCTGCGGGAATGGAATCGATATTTTATTCTCATCCAGCGCGTATTTCATTTTTTCATTCAAGTCGAAAAAAACTGGCCAATAGTTTTCTGTTTTGGCCCAGGCTCGTACAGTTAAATTAATGGAGCTGTCACCATATTCAGTGACCCCAACAAATGGTGGTTCTGGTTCGTTGAGAACCATTGAGTTGCTTGAGCACATTTCTCGCAATACTTTGCAGGCATTGCGAATATCATCGTCATAGCTAATTCCAATCTGTAGATCCACGCGACGGTACTCATGACCTGTATAATTTTTTATAGTTCCACCTGCGAGTGGTCCATTGGGTAGAATCACTTTCTTATTATCCATAGTCGTAATGACCGTGGCAAAAACATCGATTGACTCAACAAAGCCTTGTTCGCCATTGGCTTCAACAAAATCGCCTTTGATAAAGGGCCGGAAAATCAAAATTAGAACGCCTCCAGCAAAATTGGCCAAACTTCCTTGTAAGGCCAAACCGACGGCGAGACCAGCGGCACCAAGAACAGCAACAAAAGATGTTGTTGCAACGCCAACCATAGAAGCCACGGAAATCAGTAAGAGAATCTTCAAGCCCCAGCCCACTAAATTCACCATAAATGGTGTTAGAGTTGGATCGACGTTCCTTTTCTCCATTGTTTTTCGAGTGACACTTGTGAAGCTTTTAATAATGGACAAACCAATCAATAGGACGACGACGGCGAGAACCAATTGCGGTCCATACTCCATTGCCATTTTTATTGCTTTTTCAGTGTAGATATCGAGTCGCTCCATAGCTGATCCCCCAGTATTTTGAATTGAGGTTTAATCTTTAATTGGATTTCACAGGGGGTCAATGGTAGCTTTCCAATATGGAAGATTTCACCTTAACAAGTCATATCAAGATCTATACCGATGGAGCGAGCCGAGGCAACCCTGGTCCCGCAGCGATCGGAATTGTATTTTACGACATAAATGATCAAGCTTTAGGAGACCACAAAGAACCTTTAGGAGATCAAACCAACAATTATGCCGAGTACATGGCCGTTATTCGAGCGATGGAAATTTGCACAAAACATCCAGTAAAGCAGATTGATTTTTATTGCGACAGCCAGTTACTGGTTCGGCAGATGCTGGGCGAATACAGAGTGAAAGCGCCGCAAATCAAGCCGCTGTTTGAGCAAGCCAAAGTCCTACAGAAAAAATTCGAAAAAGTGGGTTTTCACCACGTCAGGCGAGAGTTTAATAAGGAAGCTGATGCACTGGCCAACCAGGCTCTAGATGCAGCTATTCTTTAATTAAACGAGAAGGGAATAGCTGATCAAGCCAATCACGCTGATCGCTAGGAACTTCAATGCTAATTTTGGTCTTTTTTGTTTCATAAACGTACAATCCTAAGCTCATAATATTTATCGGCATTTTTGCTCTAGACTTTAGCTCCAGTCATAATTTTGACTCCCAACGGGTCGCCCCGCAGGCCCAGTGGGCCGAGGAGCGGGGCTCCCGTTGGGAGTAGCAAAACCACGCAGTGGTTTTGTGGGGGCCTAGCCGGCCAGAGGCGAAATCAGGGTCGCCCCGCAGGTTTCCCATTGGGAATAGCAAAATAGCCAATAGTTTCAATTCTTTATAAGTTTTGCAATTTACCTGTTGTTATTTCGGTGACTTTGGTAAAAAAGAGCCTTGGAACAACAGGCTATCGCACCACCATTTTGGAGGTGAGGAAAGTCCGGGCTTCACAGGCCGCGCAAGGGGTAATTCCCCTCCACCGTAAGGTGAGGACCAGTGGAACAGAGAGAATGTCCAGAGCGTTGATCTTTAGGTCGGGAACGGGAGATCTTTAGGGAGCTGCTGGAGTGAAAACAGCTAAACTCTGCGTGAAGCAAGATCAAATAGGGAAGCAATTGAGTGTGGCCGCACGAAGCTTTCGGGTTGATCGCATAAGTCGTCTGGTAACAGCCGACTCAGATGAATGGTAGCCCTCGACAGAACCCGGCTTATCGTTGATCCAATTAATACCGTATCCCGGTTTCCAGTTTTGGGGCACGGGGTACGGTATTAAACTTTTTTCCTAAACATTCTTAACGAACAATCGGTTGATGAGTGCAAACAGTCCGTCCATCAAAATGGCGAGAGCTGCAGCTGGGATTGCACCTTGGAGAACTAGAGAAGTATTATTTAAGGCCAGTCCGGTAACAATCGGTTCACCCAATCCACCGGCTCCTATGAAGGCTGCGAGCGTTGCTGTTCCGATATTCAAAATTGTAGCCGTTCGAATGCCTGCTAATATTGTGGGAAAGGCCAAAGGAAGTTTTACCGAAAATAAGACCTCAGATGGATAAAGACCGATCCCTCGTGCCGCTGTAATGAGTCGAGGGTCAATGTTGGTCATCGCCACATAGGTGTTTTGAATTATTGGAAGAAGGGAATAAATAAACACGCCGACGATAGCGGGGAGAAAACCAATTCCAAAAAAGGGAATCATAAAAGTTAACAGGGCAATGGATGGGATGGTTTGCATAATACCGGCAATTCCCAATATGGGTTGTGCCAACCTCTTGTAAGGTGCGATCAATGTAGCGAGAGGCACAGCAACCAAGATGGCAAGAAAGACAGCGAGTAATGTCAGGTACACATGGGTTTGGGTTAGAGACCACAGTTTTCCCCAGTTGATCCCACGCCCGTAATCTTTTTTAGAGTCGACCCCTAAGAGACCCACATCCACTAGGAAATGATTGGCAACTTCTGGAATGGGGACTCCATTGACGGCGCGGTCATTCAATTTGATAATGGTTGGATTGTTCAGCTTACCACTGAGTTTTTGTAAAGTTTGTTTCAATCGATCATTGGCACTTTTTCGAATGAGGGCCACGGCATGGTATTTCGGAAAAAATTCTTTGTCGTCTTCCAAGAAGACAAAGCCATACTTTGCAACCAATGGTTCAGTTGTGTAGGCCTCCACGAAGTCCACTTTGTCGGTTCGCAAGGCCTCGTAAGTGAGTGGAACTTCAATGTTTTGAATACTCTGTTTTAGGCCATAGACTTTTTGCATGGCAGGCCAGCCATCGGGGCGTTCCTGGAACTCGAAGCCGAAAGCGCCAGCCAATTTTGGAAATCGACTCAGGTCAGAAATATTTGAGATTTTTAATTTCTCGGCTTTGTTCTTCTTCATGACCACAGCGTACGAATTGTCGAATCCGAGAGGTTGTAGCATTTCAAGATCTTCTAACTGTAGTTCGGCATTGATTTTTTCGAAGTCTTTTTTGTCAGACTTGAGTACTGCGACAGATAGGGTTCCTGAGTAATCGGGGTAGACATCGATTTCGCCAGCTTTGAGGGCGTTGTAGGCTACCATGGTTCCGCCCATACCAAAACGGCGTTCCACTTCAAACCCATTGTTCTCTAGGAGTTGGGAGAAAATTTCAGCTACGATGTAGTTTTCGGTGAATTTTTTTGAACTCACCACGACGGGTGCGTCTGGATAAGCGTGGGGGCTGAAAAAAATGAGCGCCAAGAAAATGAGCTTAAAGAGCATCGAGCGCTCCTTCGCTAAAAACTCCGACCATTTCATTTTTGTCATTCACAACTGGCAAGGCCACACACTTGGAGCGTAACAGGCGGCTCATGCCCTCCAAGATGTGACTTGTTGATAAAAGACTTTCTTTTCTCGGTTGGTCGCCAAACATCTCAACGGATTGAAATTGACCTTTTTCTACCCAATAGTGCGACACTTGGTTCTTGGATTGTAAGAACTTGGTGGCACCGTAAAGATCTGTAAAATTTTTGTGATCACAACTCTCTAGGTCGATTAATTTGTACCCGTTACCGGTCTTTTCGGTGGTGTAAACTTGTGTGTTAATCACGGCGTACAGGTAAATTTCTTTCAGTAAATTACCCGGTGAATGAGACTTGATAAACTCTTCAACAAAGGGACTGGCAGGGGACAGTAAGAATCGACTGGGCTTTCCTTTCTGTTCAATTTTTCCCTGATTGAGAAGAACGATCTCATCTGCCATGCGAAAAGCCTCGGACAAATCATGGGTCACTAATACGATGGTGAGTTGCAATTTTTTTTGTAAGCTTAAGAACTCTTTTTGGATTTCAGATCGAGTGATTGGGTCGAGTGCGCTGAAGGGCTCATCCATCAGCATGATCTTCGGATTCATAAATAGGGCTCGAGCAATCCCGACTCGTTGTTGTTGTCCGCCGCTGATTTGACGAGGTTTCTTGGTTAAAAAAGTTGGTTCATAAGGAAGGTTCATTAACATACAAAGCTCTTCCACTCGAGCGTCAATTTTTTGCTTTTTCCAACTTTGTTTTCGGGCAATGATTGTCAGATTTTCATAGAGAGTCATGTGAGGGAACAGTCCACTGCCTTGAATGGAGTACCCCATGGTTCGGCGGATTTTTTCTGCTTGCGAAAAGTCCAACTTATCGCCTTCTAAAAAAACCTCACCTTGCTTTGGAGTGAGAAGACCATTGATCAAACGCAAGGTTGTGGTTTTACCGCTGCCAGAGCTACCCACTAAACAATAAACTTTGCCTCGCTCGATCGACAGACCAAAGCTCTCTAAAATGGGTTTTGAGCCATAAGAGAAGGTCAGCTCCTTCATCTCGATGGCTAAATTATTTGGCATATTGTGAAAAGAACATTTTTTACCATTGAAGGCAAGGCCTCTCAGGTGTTTTTAACTTGAGCATAAATCATTAGTTCAGCTCCCAGTCTCCAGCCTGGAGAGTGCTCAAGACGAGTCCAATATAAGAAGTTAAATCGACTTTCGAGTTGAGTTCGCAGCTCCCACTCACTGCCTCCAAAATAAGGGCCGGTGCGTTTTGGAACTACAAAAAAGATTCCAAGAAGATGTCCCGTTTCTGTCAGAACACGTTTCCAGAGTTTGATGAGTGTTTCTCGGTGGTCGGGTGAAATGGCACAATAGAATGTGTGTTCGAAAACCACATCAAAGGAGTCTGAAAAAGATTCATCCAAGTTGAGAACATCGGCCTTTACAAACTTCAAAGTTTCAATATGTCCATATAATTCACGAGCCCGAGTGAGAGCCTCATCACTAATATCGATCGCTGTAACGATATGGCCCTTTTCGGCCAATAGGGCGGCGTCGTGTCCGTAACCACAGCCGGGTACAAGGATGCGACACTTATGCAATTTCAACTGCTGCAAGAAGCTATTAATCTCAGGGTGGGGCTCTTCAAGGTTCCATGGGGGGAGAGGGTTGTCCCGGTACTTACCAGACCAGAACCCCTCTTTATTAAACTCATCCGAATTTAAATAATAATCAGGTGTTGGAATAATTTTTCCAGCGATCTGTATCGAATCGTCAGTAAACTCCTCAGCCAAATTGAAAAGCTCAGCTTGCGCGGGGCGAGACAATACAAACGGAATCCCTTTTTTAGTGAGTCCATGGAACCGATCCCATAAGTCTGTGCAAAGAGACTCCCATTCAACTTCGCAAAGGTGTTGATAAGGCATTTGAACACTGAGAATTCCATTTTCTAAATGGACCTGTCGGGCCACAAAGGGTTTGTCGAAGGGTTCTACGATTACGTCATGGCCATCATAGTTCATGTGGGTGACACCGAACTCGTCAACGGTTAAGGCATCTAACATACGACGGCCAACGATTTCGTCGTCGATTCGGATTCCTCTATCGACTAAGAAATAGCCCTCTTCATCAATTGCAATGGTTTTTGCCACGAATCCTCTTAAGAGTCGGCGTCGGCGCCAGCAGTGGCGTCGGAAGACTCCTCACCTTCCATGGCTTCTTCGTTGTCAGGCGTGGAATCGTTGTTGTCGCCATCATTGACAGGCTCAACTCCATCGTCGGTAATCTCGAAGGGCTCCATAAACTCCACTTTAACGTCGCCAGCTTGTTCGATCTGAGCAGTCCACTTCTTGCCATCTTCAGAAGTGATTAGAAAAGTTCCCTTGCGATAGACTTTCTCCATTTCTCCGGCCTGATTGGCTTCCATATATGAAAAGCTGAAGTGGGCTTTCATTTTTCGGCCTTTTTCGATGACCTCAGTGTGAATTTTGGAGAAATCAATTTCCTCGGCTTTGGGGTTATGGTTTTCCACTGCCTGGGTCATGTATTGGGTGATCAGATTGTTCATTTTGTTCATTTGATCGATCGTCAGGTCCTCAGTTTTTTTTGAAAACCAAGCCGTGAAGGCAATAAACAAAACAACGACGACTAAACTAAGATATTTCATGATCACCTCGATTTGTGCCTTTCATTGTGCCTCGATTTTTGTCACGAGTAAAAGGTAGATATTTTGGATGCTTAGGTTTTGCTGCGATGCAACGATAACGCGGCTTTCAATTTTGTCTGAGCCTGCGGCGTAAGTTGTTAAAGATAAAGAATTTGTCTATGTTCCTCGTACTGGAGACAACATGGCAGCAATTCACAGCCAACTGGATAAAAATTCAGAGGATTTCAAAAAAAATAGCGCCTTTATGGGGAATCTCACTGAGGAACTCCATTCACGACTTAATCAGGTAAAAATGGGCGGTGGAGAAAAATCATTAGAGCGACATCGTTCCCGAGGTAAATTGCCAGCACGCGAGCGGATTAAAAAATTGATTGATCCGGGCTCCTCATTTTTGGAATTCTCAAGTTTAGCGGCTTGGGAAATGTACGAAGGAGCCGCGCCAGGGGCGGGTGTGATCACGGGTATTGGCCTCGTTAAAGGCGTGGAGTGCATTATTGTCGCAAATGATGCCACTGTGAAAGGTGGAACTTACTTTCCGATGACAGTAAAAAAGCACCTTCGTGCGCAAGAAGTGGCTTTGGAGAACGGGCTACCATGTTTGTATTTGGTCGACAGTGGTGGAGCTTTTTTACCAAAGCAAGATGAAGTCTTTCCCGATCGTGATCACTTTGGTCGGATATTTTACAACCAAGCCAGAATGTCAGCGCAAGGGATTCCTCAGCTCTCAATCGTTATGGGGAGTTGCACGGCTGGAGGGGCTTACGTTCCTGCAATGAGTGATGAAAATATCATTGTAAAAGGGACGGGCACTATTTTCCTTGGAGGACCTCCATTGGTGAAAGCCGCTACCGGCGAAGAGGTAACGGCCGAAGACTTAGGTGGGGCTGCAGTTCACTCCTACATTTCCGGAGTCACAGATCACTTTGCGGAAAATGATGAGCAAGCTTTGCAGATGGCCCGCGAAATGGTCGCGAACCTCAATCATCAAGTGACTCAGCAATTGAAGTTAAAAGAACCAGAAGACCCTCTTTACCCTGCAGACGAGATCAATGGTATTGTCCCAGAAGATTCTCGTGTGCAATTTGATGTCAGAGAGGTTATCGCTCGCATTGTCGATGGCAGTGATTTGCACGAGTTTAAAAAGGGTTATGGAACCACTCTTGTGACGGGTTTTGCGCGCATCTGGGGTATGCCTGTTGGAATCATTGCGAACAATGGTGTGTTGTTTAGTGAGTCAGCCCAGAAGGCAGCACATTTTATTGAACTCTGCGAGCAACGTCGTGTTCCATTGGTGTTTTTGCAAAACATCACAGGTTTTATGGTGGGTAAAAAATACGAGCATGAGGGAATCGCCAAACATGGTGCCAAGATGGTTATGGCGGTTTCAAATGCAAGTGTTCCTAAGTTTACTGTGGTCATCGGCGGATCCTATGGTGCAGGAAACTATGGGATGTGTGGGCGGGCTTTTCAGCCGCGCCAACTTTGGATGTGGCCGAACGCAAAAATATCAGTCATGGGTGGTGAACAGGCTGCCAATGTTTTGTGTACCGTCAAAATGGATCAACTCAAGGCTAAGGGCCAAGAGATGAGTGCAGCGGAGCAAGAAGAGTTTAAAAAACCAATTTTAGAAAAGTATGCTCGTGAGAGTTCGGCTTATTATTCTACGGCTCGCCTGTGGGACGATGGAATTATCGATCCAACAGACACCAGGCAAGTGCTCGCTTTGGGGCTAAAAGCCTCGTTAAATAAAAAATGGGAAGAGCCTCAACAGGGCGTCTTTAGGATGTAAAATGAAAACCATAGATTTAAAAATTGAAAACAATCGGGCTAAAGTCACACTCAATCGCCCTGACGTGAGGAACTCATTCAATGAGGCCATGATTTCTGAAATGACGGATTGTTTTTTGGATCTACAAAAAGAAAAATCTCTTCGCGTCGTATTTTTGAGTGGTGCTGGAGAAAGCTTCAGCTCTGGTGGTGACTTGAACTGGATGAAGTCGATGGTGAATTACTCTGAATCTGAAAATGTGGAAGACTCTGTAAAGCTTTTTGAAATGTATGAGGCCCTTGGCAATATTCCAGTGCCCGTTGTGACTTTGGTGCATGGGCATGCCATGGGAGGAGCATTGGGGCTGATCGCCGCTAGCGACATCGTTTTCGCGGTCGCTGGAACTCAACTTTGCTTTAGTGAAGTTCGCCTGGGGTTGGCACCCGCTGTAATTAGCGCCTTTGTAAAAGATAAGGTGCGGAGCTCCGATCTAACTCGCTATTTTTTAACTGCTGAAGTTTTTAGCCCAGAAGAAGCCATGCAGATGGGATTGGTCCATGGAACAGGTGACCTGAAAACTATGAAAGCGCTAACGGAAAAAGTTTTAAAAAAGATCACTCAGAATGGCCCAGTCGCAGTTAGAGAAACTAAAGCCTTGCTGCGAGATTTGAAGTCAGGAAACAATTTAAAAAAACGCACGACCGAATTGATTGCAAAACTGCGAGTGAGTGATGAAGGGCAGGAGGGCTTGTCGGCCTTTTTTGAGAAACGTAAACCCAATTGGTTGGAGTCGTAGTGGGAGATATTAAACGTCTAGCGATTGCAAACCGTGGTGAAGTGGCTGTTCGTATTATTCGAGCCTGTCAGGAACTAGGAATCGAGTCTGTCTTGCTACATTCGAAGGCGGACATTCAGTCTCGTGCCTATCGAATGAGTGATCGGCAAATTTGTATTGGCGAATCCCAAGTGGGAGAAAGTTATCTCTCTATTGAAAAAAACATAGATGGAATTTTAGCATCAGGAGCCGATGCGGTCCACCCAGGTTTTGGCTTCTTGTCAGAAAATGGGGATTTCGCTCAAGCGCTTGCTGATCAAAATATTCAGTTTGTCGGGCCAAGTCCTGAAGCCATTCGTAAAATGGGTGATAAAATTGCAGCTAAGCGGATTATCACTGAAGCTAAAATTCCGGCTGTGCCAGGATACAATGGTGATGACCAAAGTTTAGCTCATTTGCGAAAGGAAGCCGAAAAAATTGGTTATCCTGTGATTGTGAAAGCCGCGGCCGGTGGTGGTGGACGCGGAATGAAAGTGATTCGATCAGCCAAAGAAGCTGACGAAATGATTGAAGCGGCGAAACGTGAAGGGTTGAGTGCCTTTGGCAGTGAAAAAGTCTTTCTCGAAAAGTATTTGGATCGGGCTAAACATATCGAAGTGCAAATTTTTGGTGATCTCAGTGGCAATGTGGTGCACTTGTTTGAAAGAGAGTGTTCTGTTCAACGTCGACACCAGAAAATCGTAGAAGAAGCTGTCAGCGGATCGATCACTGCAGATATGCGAAGCAAGATGACGGCGGCCGCTGTGAAACTGGCGAAAGCCGTGAAATATGTCGGTGCTGGAACAGTTGAATTTCTCGTACAAGACGACGAATTCTATTTTCTGGAAATGAATACACGCCTACAGGTGGAGCATCCAGTGACAGAACTTGTAGTCGGTGTTGATTTGGTGAAAGCCCAAATTCTCAACCAGATGAATCGATTCACCTGTTGGAATCAGGATGTCCTTGTTCCAAGGGGGCATGCCATTGAATGCCGACTTTATGCTGAAGATCCTTTCACGGTGGGAATTCCTTCAACAGGGCCCATCGGTTTTCAATATTGGCCTGACGGTCCAGGTCGACGCTTTGATTATGGTTATGATCGAGGGGATCAGGTGACAACATTCTATGACTCCATGATGGCGAAGGTGATCGTATGGGACGAGACTCGAACTCGAGCCATTCAGAAGATGCTACGAACTCTAGATGAAGTGGTTTTGTTTGGAGTGAAGTCGAATATTCCTTTTTTAAAGCAGATTTTAAGCCACCCCGAATTTGTAAGTGGAAGCTTTAACACCCAATTCATCAACCAACACTTTCCTCAAGGAGCGGTTACAAACGAAAACCAAGATTTTGTCGAAAAGGTGGGGGAAATCTGTTTTGAATCTTTAGCAGAAACCAACACGACAGGAGAAGCAGTGCCTTCTCCCTTTAATCAAGACTGGAGCAACACATGAGAAAGTTAGTGCTTCATATTGATGGCAAAGACATTGAAGTGTTGGCGCAAAAAATCTCAGGAGAAGTTTGGTTTCATTTGGGTGGAACCACTTATCAATATACACCTAAAATCAATCAGAACCGATCTTCGGGGAACGCGGCTCAGGATCCCACGCAAATTCTGGCTCCGATGCCAGGAAAAGTCATTAAAATTTTTGTAAAAGAAGACCAGGTAGTAGAAGAGGGCGATACTGTGGTGGCGATGGAGGCGATGAAGATGGAGTACAATCTAAAAGCCACAAAAACCATGAAAGTAAAATCGATCCATTGTCAGACGGGTGCTCAAGTCGGGCTCGGAGATTTATTGGTCGCACTTGAGGAAGAGGATGTCTAAAATTAATTTAGTAGAAATGGGTTTACGAGATGGTTTGCAAAACGAGGCGGTTCATCTTTCAACAAACCAACGCTTCCAGCTTTTGAAGAGGTTTAGCGAAGCTGGGATCACTCGAGTTGAATTGGGTGCTTTTGTCAGTCCAAAATGGGTGCCGCAAATGGCAGACACAGGAAAACTAGTGAAACGTGCTCTGAAGGCGCGTACACAAGGAACTTTGAGACGGAACATGCAGTTTTCAGCCCTTGTACCAAACATGAAAGGTCTTGAGAACGCACTTGATAGTGGAATTGAGGAGATCGCAATATTTGGAGCGGCTTCTGAAACTTTTTCGCAGAGAAATATCAATGCATCCATTAAGCAAAGTTTGAAGAACTTTGAACAGGTTGTCCGTGCTGCAAAAAAAGAGAAGCTAAGAGTGCGAGCCTACTTGTCGACAGTTTTTGCATGCCCCTACGAGGGACAGGTGGCACAGAGCCGAGTCTTGAAATTGATTGAAGCCTATTTGGACATGGGAGTATTTGAAGTTTCACTGGGGGACACCATTGGTGTGGCAAGCCCCAAGCAAGTGCGTAGCCTTTTGCAAAAAACCTTAAAGTTTACGACCAACAAAAAGATCGCTCTTCACTTTCACGACACCCGAGGCACTGCGATCGCAAATATACTTGCTAGCCTTGATCTTGGTTTTAAGACTTTCGACACCAGTATTGGTGGTCTAGGTGGTTGCCCCTATGCCCCAGGTGCGGCAGGTAACGTCGCTACAGAGGATGTCATATATATGCTCCACGAAATGGGGCATTCCACTGGCACAGATTTGCAAAAACTTATCAAGACCACTCTTTGGATGAATCGCCAAGTGGGGCGCCAACTGCCGTCAAAGCTAAGCCTCACTGGAGCTTAAGATTCTCATGGGATGATTCGGAATGATTCCCTTGAGGGGCGTATCTTATAGGCACGCAATATTTTTGGGGTGATTTTTTTCATTTACCATAACAACTTTTTGCTCAAACTTTTCGGCCTCATCGGTTGTCATCTGCGCATATGATACAATGATGACGATATCACCACGGTGTACATGGCGGGCAGCGGCCCCATTCAAACATATTTGACCCTGTTCTCCGGGGATCACATAGGTTGAAAATCGGGCCCCGTTGTTACAGTTGTAAATCTCAACTTTTTCGTTCACCATCAAGTCCGCCATTTCGATCAGGTTTTTATCTATAGTGATTGAACCTTCGTATTCAAGGTCGGCGTCAGTGACAGTGGCTCGGTGAATTTTTGATTTCATTATCGTTCGCAACATACATTTACCCTTAGTTATTCAATTTCAAGCTCAAGTAGAGCCCTTTTAAGGCTAAGTCAGGAATAATTTTGTCGAAGAGTTTTTTGTTCTCAAACATACTAGAAAAACCTCCGGTTCCGATTAGCAATGGTTTGTTATCTTCATCAGTCCAATTTTCTTGTTCCGTAATTTCTTGGCAGAGACCTTCGACCATTTTCAATTGACCGAAATACAAGCCTGACTGAATACTTTCTACTGTCGAACGTCCAATAACGGTGTCAGGCTCTTTGATTTCGACTGTAGGTAGTTTCGCAGTTTGATTCTCAAGTGCTTGCATACTCATACGAATACCTGGAAGAATCGACCCTCCTAAATACTCTTTGTTTTTATTTACCACACAGAGCGTGGTCGCTGTTCCAAAATCAACAATAATCATGTTCTTTTGTGGAAAAAGGTGAGCGCTTGCCAAGCTGTTTGCAATGCGGTCAGCTCCCACCTCAAGGGGGTTGCGATATTTTATTTTTAAGCCTGTTCGAACACCAGCTTGCAGAATAAAAGGGGTGTTATCAAAGTACTTTCGGCAAGCATTTTTTAGAGAATGGATTACATCAGGGACCACTGTACAAATAGCAATATGCCGGATTTCAGCAGGGTCCACATTGTTTTCACGTAAAACAGACCGTAAGAATAATCCATACTCATCAGAGGAACTTTTTGAAGCCGAGGTTTTCCGAAATTGCATTTTTAACTCATCGTTATTAAAAACACCTCCATGAATTTGGGTGTTTCCGACATCAAGACATAAGGTCATGGTTCACCTCATTGCTGCGTCCATCTAAAGTGATGGCAATATGTTCAGCCAATTGCTCAATGGACTCTAGTTCTGTCTGTCCACCCTCCCAAGAGGTCATCAAAAACTTGCGCATTCCATTTTTAATATCGTTCATATCGTTGTGGATCACATAGTCGACAGATTTTTCGGTAAACAGGCTGAAAATCGCTTTGGCTTGTTCTTCTTTGCTTTCAGTTGAAGTGAGCTTAAACCCAACGACAGCCGTTTGGTTGCCGAAAAGGTCTTTTAGTCGTGGAAGAATCTTTTCGTTTCTTTTCAGTTGGATTGAAATATTGTCATACTGTGAGCTCATCTTCTCTTCGCCGGGCGAAATCTCGCCATCTGGAGTTTTTATGTTAGCGATTGAATAGTCGCTGATCGCTGCTGCATGCAAAATCATATCAAACTGCCTTGATTGGGAAAGAGCTTTTAGGGTGTTGTAAATATCCCGAAAAGTTTCGTAGGTATCGATTTTGACGTCTGACTTTGGTTTCTCTGCATATTTGTTTGTTAGTAGTAAAACTTGGAAACCTTTTTCGTGAAGGTAGTCGGCCAATGCGGCGCCTGTGTGTCCTGTACTTCTATTTGTCAACGTCCGTACACCGTCGATGGTTTCTCGAGTTCCTCCTGCGGTGATTAAAATTCGGCGGGTTGGGAGCTGATTTTGCCCTAGGCTTTTTAAAATTTGAGGAATCACTTGCTCTGGTTCGAGCAAACGACCAGCACCAAATTCACCACAAGCGAGTGGGCCAGAGTTTGTGTTAAGAACACTACAGCCCATTTTTTTTAACGCCTTTATAGACTTTTTAGTGACTGGGTTTTCAAGCATTCTTGTGTTCATGGCGGGAGCGATTAAGAATGGTTTAGAAAAATCGAAAGCAAGAAAAAATGAAGTCAGTGTCTCGTGGCCGACTCCACTGGCAAAACTATTGATGGTTTGTGCCGTTGCGGGGTAAATCATAGCCAGATCACACCATTGACCAAGTTCAATATGAGCCATATTCGAGTCATTGGAGAAGTCATCGATATGAACGGGGTGGCCGGATAAAGATCTCAATGTTGTTGGGCCAACAAATTCGGTAGCAGACGTTGTCATAATTACACGGACTTCATGCCCCGCCTTTTTCAGATTAGAAATTAGGTCACAACTTTTGTATGCAGCAATAGATCCGGAAATCCCTATAACTATTTTAAATTTTGACATTGTCTATTAACCTCACTGTTCCAATTTTGACAGCCGCAAAACGACGATGATTTTTCTCTTCAAGGTAATCCACTTCTATGTCATAGCTCATCAGCTCTTTTTCTAAGTCTGGAAGGGATGAAGCATTTTGTAATTGTTTAGAAAAAAATTGCGCTTTCTTCAGTTCTTCTTTATTGAGTTTTTGATTGCGTGAGCTGAGCGCTAACCCCTTTGCGTCTCTCTTAATCGGACAGGCAATGATCTCCGTCTTCATAAAAAAGCTTTCCACCATTCCTTTAATTAGATGCAATTGTTGAAAATCCTTTTCTCCAAAATAAGCTCTTGTCGGAGAGACAATGTTCAACAACTTTAAAACAACGGTTAGAACCCCATCAAAATGCCCGGGACGATTCCTGCCGCAAAGTTCAAAGCTGTCCTTTACCTCTTGCACCCTGTACTTGTAGTCATCAGGATACATTTCTTGAAAATTGGGAAGGAAAGTGGCATCTACGCCCAGCTTTTGCAATTCTCTAATGTCAGTAGTCAAGGTGTTGGGATAGGAGATTAAGTCTTGGGAATCATTGAACTGGGTTTCGTTAACATAAATACTGACCACAGTTTGATCGTTTTCTGCCATCGATCGGCGGATCAAAGAGAAGTGCCCTTCATGCAAGGCTCCCATAGTCGGAACAAAACCGACTGTCATGTCATTTACATTTTTTCGGTAGGAGAGCATATTCTTTACAGTACTGATTTGTTTCATAAAAAACTCTCCTCTTCACTTGGAAAATTAGCCGACTGAACCGATTGGTTATACGACTGCAGAGCCTGGCTCATCCAGTCATAACCTTGAGCAAATTGTCTAACAAAACGGGGGCGAAACTCTTTGTTAAATCCGAGCAAGTCTTGCAGGACCAGTACTTGTCCATCAACACCTGTGCCAGCACCGATACCAATCGTAGGAATCCCGCAGGATTGGGTGACCTCTTCGGCCAATGCCGATGGAACACATTCTAAAACCAATGCATGGCAACCAGCGACTTCTAAGGCGTGGGCTTGTTGTAGTATTTTCCGGAAAGACTCTTCATCTCGTCCTTGGACTTTGTATCCCCCTAGCTGATGTACGTACTGGGGGGTTAATCCAATATGACCAATCATTGGAATTCCAGAGTCAGTGAGCCAGCGCACCACTTCTTCCTGCCCCGGAGCCGTTTCTATTTTAAGTGCCTGGGCTCCCGCTTTCATCAGTTGATCTACGGATCTCATTAATGTTTCGCGACTGGAGCGGTGGACTAGGAAAGGTAGGTCACTGACAATCAATTGTGGGGGCTTAGCACGGGCCACGGCGGCAGTATGAGTTGCCATCATTTCGGCGGTTGCGTAGACGGTGCTATCGTGTCCATGGACGACCATAGAGACACTGTCCCCAACTAAGAGGGCATCGATAGGCGATTCTTTTAATATATTTGCCGTCCAATAATCATAGCAAGTTACCCATGAAATCTTTTTCCCAGAGGTTTTGGCTTTCTTAAATTCGAGAATGCTTTTCATTGTGTATTCCTGCCAGTTGGCTTAGTTCAGTTAGTTCATCGTAGAGCTTTTGCAAGGGGCGCCCCTGTAAAGCTTTGTGGTTCTTAGCAATGGTCGCTTTGTCATTTCGATACCAAGGTCCGGTCCAGCGGCCGGCCAGATCTTTTTCGATATTTTCTACCACCTGCTGGAAATACGGTTCGATCGCTTGATGGGGCAATCCCATTTTTGCAAACTCTTGCTCAATGAGATCCCAAAGCAAAGTGGTACCGTTACCACTCAGCACACAAAGACTGTGGTAGAGTGCCTTCTGATCCTCCGAGATCCTAGAGTAGGAGTTTTGAAGAGCGGGAAACATTTTTTGAAAAACTGATGGTTCCTCTGTACCGATAAAATGAATTTTTCTATATTGCTCGGGATTATATAGTGATTCCGCAAAGGTCATAAGTGGATGAAATCCAAACATTTCCGGGTGGGAAATGGTTCCAGAAAAGTGCACGAAGGCCGTCTCTTCTTGTTGAAAGCTATCGTAAAAAGGTTCTAGCTGATCGTCCTTAATGCAGAGAAGGATTGTATTTTGCTTTTTTAACAGTTGGGTCAGTTCTGAAACGGATTGGTCATGGCGTTTCCATTGGATAAAGGAAACCCCCAAGGTTTTTAGATAAAAACCTAAATGTCGCGCGAGGCGTCCCCCTCCAATAAGAAGGTAGGTCGGATTGTCGGGTACCTGTCTCATGATCAAGTCCTTATTTCCCAGGGAAAGTAAAAATATGCCGGCATGTTCTCAATGCGCGGCGTATAATGTGCTCTGGAGTTGCTTTTAAACCGATTTGAGCCAAGAAATGAGGGATGCAAAGGAACTATTGAGTGAAAATGAAATGGGTCAATGTGAGCTTGGTTCTTGCCGGGCTGTTTATTACAGGAGTTTTGGTTTACCTCATTTTGCAAGGTGTTCACCTTAAAGAGCGACGGATGATCAAATGGTCCAATGTTGTCTCTGCTGAATTGGCCGGTCAAAAAGTGGGACGTTTTCTTTTTCCATTGATTCAGCAGAAGGGTCGGTTGCGGGTGTATGCTCCCAATAAGTTTGGTCAGCAGTTCTATACATCCCTTCAGGAAGAAGTGCTGAAAAACAACTCAGAGGCTCGTATCACTTTGTCTTCCCAGAAAATGAGCAAGGACGAATTTTTGATTACAGTGAAATCTCTAGGTGAAAAAGAACCCATTGATGAGTGTGCTATGGGTATTATGAGTTCTTGTGCTGAAAAGACAGCCATTCGAAAATTTGCCAAGAAAAAGGTGGCATCTGAAGGCCAATGGATATCCATGTACCGGTTGGGAGAAAATGAAGCCATTTTATTTTACAAACAGAAAAAAAAATAAAGCTTAAGAGTCGGGATCGTCGATCATCAAAGACAAGGCTTGCTCGTGGGCCAGAGGTCGTCGGTAAGAGCGAAAGTATGTTCTTGGCGATAGAGCAAGCAAGTCCGCTAGGGAGGGCATGTAAATATCAGCAAAGCGATCCACTTGGTTTGCGAAATAGCTTTCCTCATTGCCCGCTCGCATCACTTCACCCCAAGTTGGATTGAACGCGGCTTGAGTGTCTTTGATCAGGGGTGCAATTTGATTGTCGATTTGGGTGATGGCTGTTTGTACCTCAGCAATGTCGGCACTGTTGTCTGTTTTGGATTCAATCTCTTGCGAAACGAGATCGACAAGCTTTTCTTCCATAGGTGTTTTTTGAATCATCAGTTCTCTGATTTTATCCTGAGAAGGCTTTACTTTTTGCATCTTCTCAATTTCTTCACCAAGCTCTTCAATGACGAGAGCTGTCCTCCACGCGCAGTCCTTTTTCAACCGAACAATATCGCCGTAAATATGGTCACCAATATAAAGGATATCGTCGCCACCAATCTTCAGGCTTTTTTCAAAAAGATCTGCGCAACCGCCCTGGTAAATTCCGGGCTCTAAGTCGGCGTCGTAATTTGTCATCGAGCCATTTTCTGGATTCACTTTTAGAAAGTTTAGTTTATCAAAGAAGAATCTTGGTTTACGTGCAAGGGTGATAGTGTAATCGAACAGATCCATCCAAGTGTCGTGCTCTTTTAAAAAGGGTGTAATCGCATAGTCGAGAAGAGCTTTGGTGTAGTGAAAGTCAGAATTTGTGAGAATAAAAATCTTTTTACCGTGTTTTTTAAAACGCTCTAAGCCTTCAGCAACACTAGGTTCTTGAATAATATAATCGCCCATATTTTTTCGCACGATACTTTTCAGAGAGTCGTCCCGGTGAGACATGTCCATGACTCCAACAATGTCTTCTAGCAAGACAGAATAATCGGGGTAGTCCCCAGTACTTTTGTCTTTTAAGTCGACCAATTGTCCAAACAAGATGGCCACAGAAATTGAAAAGGATGTATCGATTGCGGAGAAGTCTTTACTGCCCAAATCAACATAGGTTCCATGGTAGTCGCGCTGTTGTTGATGAAAAGAAATTTTCTGAGTTCCATGCAAGGTTCCGCGAATGGCACCATGGCGACTGACTTTAAGTAAATTTCCTTTATTAGAATCAATGACCAAACCTCGAATAACAGCGTTGATATCAAACTTTAATTTTAGGATATCTTTTGGATAGCCTTTTTCGTTGACCAGCTTGTTAAGCATGCCGTCGTAAGCCAATGACTCAAATGCCGTAGTGTTGTAGCGAACCAAAGTGTGGTCCATGTCCAGGCCGATGTATTTGACCTTGCGTAGATTAAGAGTTCTGTTGACGAAGACTTTTCGATTCATCAGGAGTTCTTTCCCTCTGTGGATAATCCCATCTCGTTCCAAAGAAGCATGCCGCCCTTCATGTTGTAAACGGACTCCCAACCATTGTCTTTGGTAATGGCTGTGGCATTGGCGGATCGTCGCCCGCTTCGGCAAATGAATACCACTGTCTTGTCTTTAGGAATTTCACTAATATGATCCATTAGAGTGTCGAGGGTAATTAATTTTGAATTTGCAATATGTCCCAACTCGCCTGTGAACTCTTCTTGAGAGCGCACATCGATAATTGCCAGGTTGTCCCGCTTAGCATTCACTTCGTCGGGGGAGACGTCTTCTACCATATCAAGTTCGGGGTTTTTTTCTGCGGTTGAAAATGAAGTATAATTAGACATTCGATTCCTCTCTGGTATTTAACTCGGTCTATCATTTTAGTGAAGGGATAGGGAAAAGGGAAGGAAAGTGTTAGATTCCCTGTATGGAATTAACGCCTTGCCAAAGTCGAGCCCTGGAAACCCTACAGTCCCAAAACAATGTTTTCGTCACAGGCGAGGCCGGTACTGGTAAAAGTTTCTTAATTCAGCGATATTTACTGCGCTATGCACCAGCTGCCACGCTTTTGGCGAGTACCGGTGCCGCCGCGGTGCTCATCGGTGGACGTACGTTTCATAGCTTTTTTGGCTTGGGGATCTTAGAGGGCGGTAAGGATCGAACCGTCGACAAGGCCATGAAAAATGGCAAATTGCTCAAAAGGTTGCGCGAGGCTTCTGAGATCATTATTGACGAAATCTCTATGCTCCCAGGGGTGGTTCTCGATACGGCTGAAACCATTGCCCGCAAGGCTCGCCAGAACGAAGAGCCATGGGGTGGTTTGCGGATTGTTGCGGTTGGGGACTTTGCCCAACTGCCCCCAATTGACAGAGAACAGAACACCCGTGACTGGGCCTTCAATCACCCGGTTTGGCAGAAAACTCAGTTTGTAAGCGAGTGTTTACAGACCCCAGTACGGTTCGTTGATCAAAACTTTTACTCTGTCTTGAACAATCTGCGTATGGGGCGTTTTGATCAAAAAGCTCAAGAGTCTTTACAAAGTCGCACCGGTTTGGATGCACCGGCCGATATCACCCACCTATACCCCTGGCGCAAAATGGTGCAGAAGTTCAATGGTGACAAGTTGAGCAAAATATCCAATCCAGTTCATAAAATCGAATCCATTTACAGCGGCCAAAAACGGGCCATTGACACCTTAAAGCGGCAGGCTCCCGTGCCTGAAATGTTGGAATTAAAGGAGGATGCTTATGTCATGCTCCAGCAAAATGATCCAAGGCAAAGGTGGGTGAATGGCAGTTGTGGTTGGGTTCGAAAGATTGAGAAAGAAAAACTCACCATCGAATTAGTGAATGGTAAAATGATTAAGGTGATGAAGGCCGCATTCTCTGTCGTCGATGCCGATGGCCATGTTTTGGCTGAAGTGGTTAACTTTCCCGTACAGCTGGCCTATGCGACAACCATACACAAATCCCAAGGGCAGACATTTGATCGAGCGGTGATGCATCTAAAGGGACTGTGGGAGCCTGGGCAAGGTTATGTGGCTCTCAGTCGCCTTAGGTCTCTTGACGGTTTGTATCTTGTGGATTGGTCGAAACAAAGTTTTCAGGTGGACCCGCGAGTTTCCGACTTTTATAAGCAATTTCAAGAGGTTGAAGAGCAAACTGCCACTCTTTAAGGGCTTGTATTTGCCCCCTATCTGTGTCAAGAAATGTGTACCCAAATGACCCTTTGATTGGAACTCGATGAAATCGAGAGATCAATCAGCGATTTTTTGCCCAAGGAGGTACCAATGTCTGAAAATCCAGTTGGTTTGGATGGAATGGAGTTTATTGAATACGCTGGCCCTGATGCTGGGCTGTTCAAAAAGTTATTTGAAAACCTAGGAATGACTCCAATTGCTAAACATAAGTCAAAAAATGTGACTTTGTTTCGACAGAATGATGTGAATTTTCTATTGAATGAAGAGTCTGGAACTTTTGCTGCTGACTTTGCAAAAGCTCACGGGCCCTGTGTTTGTTCCACTGGCTTTCGAGTTAAAAATGCTGACGAAGCTTTTAAAGTGGCGGTCGAAAGAGGTGCAAAGCCTTACACTGAAGATGGGCCGAAGACCATGCAATGGCCTACCATTTATGGAATTGGTGATTCTTTGGTCTATTTTATCGACCAATATGGTGACAAAGGAAATCCTTACGACGCTGAATTTGAATATATGAGTGAAGATCGAAACCCGAAAGGTTACGGTTTCACAGTGGTTGACCATATGACTAACAATGTCCCCAAGGGGGAATTGGATCTGTGGGCAAAGTTTTATGAAGATGTCTTCAATTTCAGAGAGATTCGTTTTTTCGACATTAAGGGAAGTACCACTGGCTTGTTATCAAGAGCAATGCGTTCACCATGTGGAAAAATTACAATTCCAATCAATGAACCCACAGAGGATAAATCTCAAATTCAAGAGTACTTGGACGAATACAAAGGCTCTGGAATTCAACATATTGCTTTGTTAACTGAAGATATTTGCGCTTCAGTTAAAAGTGTAAAAAGCAACGACATCCCGACGTTGGACGTTCCAGACACTTACTATGAAGTCTTGCAAGATCGAGTTCCTAACATTACTGAAGACATGACAACCCTTAAAAATTTGCGTCTGTTAGCTGATGGAGATGACGAAGGTTACTTGTTGCAGATCTTCAGTCAAAACGTCATCGGTCCGGTATTCTACGAATTCATCCAAAGAAAAAATCATTGGGGATTCGGAGAAGGGAATTTTCAAGCCCTGTTTGAAGCCATCGAAAGAGATCAAAAACGTCGAGGCGTTCTGTAGTTTATGTATAATATTGGGCAACCAATCGATCCCGACCAAGCCATGCGATTTGCAGTTGAAACGGCTAAGATGGGGCGAGGCTTTGTTTCGCCCAATCCATTAGTGGGTTGCGTGATTGTTGATAAAGATCACAAATTCTTGTCTGCAGGTGCTCATTTGCGCCACGGGGGCGC
>CBDUOS010000022.1:0-29565 GCA_965368905.1 uncultured Bdellovibrionales bacterium
CCATGTATTGGATCACTATCCCAGCGAAATCAGTGGGGGCATGCAAAAACGTCTGGGAATCGCCCGGGCCCTCTGTTTAAAGCCGCGCCTGGTTTTTTATGATGATCCGACAGCGGGACTCGATCCTATTACCAGTCGTAAGATTGTGAGCATGATTCTTGAGCTCAAGGAAAAGTGGGGAGCAACGATTGTCACAGTGACCAACGATATGATGCGGGCCTACCAATTGGCTGGTGATATTATGGTTTGTTTACCCAACGAGTTTATAAAAACGGGTCCCTCCACAATGACCCAACAATTTGAAGATGCTCGAGTGCAACAATTTATTAATGGTGACGTTGATGGTCCTTTAGGGGCCCTATGATTGAGTTTTGCAAAGTCACCAAGAGTTTTGGTCAACGCACGATTCTGAAGAATTTGGATCTTGTAATTCCAGAGGGAAAAATTGTTTTTATCTTAGGAATGTCGGGGACAGGGAAATCAGTATTATTAAAGAATATTGTCGGTCTGTTGAAGCCGGATTCAGGTGAATTGATTGTTGAAAATTACCCTGTTCACCAACTTTCAGAGTCCGAGATGATGGAAGTTCGAAAAATCTGTGGAATGGTGTTTCAGCAGCCGGCCTTATTTGACTCATTAAATGTCTTCGAAAATGTGGCCTATGGCTTGCGTCGACATTTTCACATGCAAGAAGTGGAAATTAAAAAAAGAGTGATTGAGAGTTTGGCGTTGGTTGGCCTAAATGGGGTCGAAGATAAAATGAGTCACGAACTGTCCTATGGAATGAAGAAACGGGTGAGCCTAGCTCGCACAGTGGCTTTGCGACCTAAGATCCTCCTTTTTGATGAACCCACTACAGGTTTAGATCCGATCTCTACTAATCGCGTGAATCAATTGATTCTCGACTTGTCAAAAAATTTAGGAACCACCTCTTTGGTGGTCAGTCATGATATGGATAGTGCTCTTAAGGTGGCAGATCATATCGTTGTCTTGGAAAAAGGAAATCTGCTCACTCAGGGCTCTCCGGCGGAAATGCGCAATAGCTCAGTGCCTTTGGTCCAAGACTTCTTGGCTGAGGTGAGACAATGAATATCTTAAATCCACTTCACCAGTTAGGTGAAATTTTGCTTTATTTAGGGTCTGTTCTTCGAGAGGCGTCGAAGAGTTGGTCTCGCCGTGAAGAAGTCTTTGAAAAATGTTTGTTGGTAATACAACAAAGTTTAGTCACCACCTTGTTCGCAGGTTTTTTTGTGGGTGCAATCATGACTCTGCAGTTTACACTGCAGGTGCAGATGTTCAGTGCCCTTTCTTACCTTGGAGCCTTGGTCACCAGTGCGACTGTTCGTGAAGTGGGACCACTTCTCATCGCTTTTTTGCTGAGCGGAAAGATTGGAGCTTTCACATCCGCTGAATTAGGAACTATGAAAGTCAGTGAACAAATCGATGCGATCCGTTGTTTGGGGGCCGACCCCTTGCGAGAAGTGATTGTGCCTCGGTTTTTGGGAATCATTCTGGCTAGCTTTTTTCTGCTCAGTTTTGGACTGATCCTATCCTTTTTGGGTGGCATTCTAATGGCTGTCAGCTTTAGTGGTTTGCCTTGGGAACAGTACCTGGCCCACATTCCACAAGTGGTTTCGACTTTTTCAATCACCAGTGGGGTGGTTAAGTGTTTTGTCTTTTCTTTTGTAATTGCCAGCTTATGCACTTATCGCGGTTACACTGTTTTTGGTGGTGCCAGAGAGGTGGGTGAGGGTGTTGTTCAGGCGGCGACTCAAACCATGATCGCCTTAGTTTTGGCGGATTGGTTTAGCAGTTTTGTATTGGAGGGATTGTTCAATGCCTAAGCTAAGCTTTTCACAACTGGTCACCTACACACTATCGAGTTTTTTCACCCATGGATTGAGGTTGAAAGAGGTGATAAAGTACCTGGACCAGTTGGCTTACCGGAGTCTCAACATTGTTGTGGTTTGTGTTTCTTTTGCGGCGGCAGTGACAATATTAGAGGCATCCTACCACATGAAGCTGGTTTTACATGATGATAGCTTGGTTCCCGGCTTTGCATCGATGTTGATTGTTCGCGAGTTGGCGGTTGTGGTGATGTCGTTGCTGTTGGCTGCAAAGATTGGAGCAGGAATCGCCGCTGAGGTCGGGCAAATGAAGATATCTGAGCAAGTGGACGCATTGAAGCTCTTGGGGATCAATCCATTCAACTACCTGGTTCTTCCTCGTTTGGTTTCTTGTGTTGTGGCGGGGCTTCTGTTGGCTCTCATTGCCAATGCTGTTTGTTTGTTGACGGCAGTGGGTGTCACCACCCTTTCCCTTGACCAAAGTATGGGTTTTTTCATGGTTGCGTTCCGTCGGTTCGTTTCTATGCAGGATCTGTTCTTTTCGCTGATTAAAGGGGCTGTGTTCTGCGCTGTTATTCCTTTGGTAAGTTGTTACTATGGTTTGATATGTGAGCCCGGTGCTAATGGAGTTGGCCGCGCGACAACAAAAAGTGTTGTGTCTTCCTCAATTACGATAATCGTATTAGACTTTATTTTGACTTTAACTTTTTCATTTTTTTACTAAGAGAGAGCCCATGTCCTCACAAGCAAAAGTCGGTCTTCTATTTATTCTTGCTGGGTTGTCAGTGGCTGTATTTGTGACTTTTCTGGGCCAGTTTGCCATTTTCGGTAGTTACAAGAAATTGGTGGTCGCTTACAACTTTGTTGGAGGGCTTGAAGAGGGGTCCCACGTCCGTTTGATGGGTGTCAAAGTTGGGAAAGTTCATAAAGTGGAATTCAAGCCCGATTACAAAACAGAAAGTGGCGAAGAAGTTAAACTGCACATTCATATTAAGATCAATGAGCGTGCTTGGCCGGTGATCCGTGAGGATAGTCATTTCTATATCAATATGGCAGGAATCATCGGCGAAAAATATTTAGAGATCTCTCCGGGTCTTTCTGGGTCTGTGCAAGTGACAGAGGGATCAATTGTCCGTGGCACCGACCCTCCTCGAGTGGATCAGTTGATATCACAAGGTTATGCCTTGGCGGGAAAAATTTTATCAGTTGTGGAGGACAATGAGGGATCGGTAACCGACACCATTGGTTCGATAAGTGATTTAGTTAAAAGCTTGAATCGAGTGTTAAATACTGTCGACAAGTTGGCCACCAACCGAGAAGCTAAGGGTCTAATGAAACAGATCAGTACACTCAGTCGCGAAATGAATATACTCGTCAAAGATGCCAACGGTGGAAATATTAAAGGTATGCTGCAGTCCATGCGCAAACTTTTGTGGAAACTCGAACGTATTGATGAAAAAGAAATTCGAAAGTTTTTACAAGAAGAGGGAATTAAAGCAAGGGTCGCGCTGTGAGACGATTTTTAGCTCTATCTATATTATTGATGTCATTTTCAAGTTCAGCGGCCATTCTTTGGGAAGGCTCTAAGCCCAATCCAGGTGGAAACCGCTTTGACTATGATCGTACGGAAGAAGCGCGACAAGTCTCCTCTTTTTGGTCACAAAGAAAGATGGGTGTTGGAGTTGCAACAGCGGGTGCCTATGGTTTGATTGGAGGCGTGGTAGCGATCCACTTTCATCCTCAGTGGAGTGTTGACTTGGGTTATGGTGGGGGAAGCCACTTCCAATCTTTCGGATTTCGAATAAAAAAGATGCTACTTCTTTCTTCACCACTAAATCCTTATATCGGTTTTGGCTTTAAAAGGTGGGAGAGAACAAACTCTCGTCCATTCAGTACGGACAAACTTTCGCCTGGATACATTGCTCGTGAGTTCATGGATGCCGATGAGATCCGTGAAAGTAGAATCGATGAAAAGCTGGTCACGGGAACCTTGGGGATTCAATACACCTTCACCAACGGAGCCTGGAAGGGTTACGGGATTTTCTTGGAGGCTCTATTTTTAATGTCTGTCGAGGACTATAGAAGCGCGCCAACAGCATCTCTAGGCTTCAACTACTTCTTTTAACTCTGTGATATCATAAAAAAAAACCCCGGGGGTAACCGGGGCTTTCGTTCGTGACTATTAAGTCGACCTTACTTCTTACGACGTGTGGTCTTCTTTTTAGTCTTACGCTTAGTTTTGCGCTTTTTAGTGGCTTTTTTCTTAGCCTTTTTCTTAGTTTTGCGCTTTTTAGTGGCTTTTTTCTTAGTCTTCTTCTTAGTTTTGCGCTTCGTAGCCTTTTTCTTAGTCTTACGCTTCGTTTTACGCTTCTTGGTTACTTTCTTTTTCTTCTTCTTCGTAGCCTTTTTCTTAGTCTTACGCTTTGTTTTACGCTTCGTAGTTTTACGCTTCGTAGTCTTCTTCTTAGTCGAACGTTTTTTCTTTGCCATTATGCCTCCTCAAAAACGATGAGTTCTTTGTTGTTTAAACTTCTGCATTCAGTTTACTCACGTGACTATATTCGTCAATAGAAAATTATTTCTTTAGCACTTTTTTTGCTTATGAAATGCAACTATGTTGATGAATTCACTACTTTCTATTCTGATTTTTCTATTCGTTATTGCGTTCGTAAATCGAATTTTCGGACACTTTAAAAAGCATCATGTTTTCCCTCTGAAAATGATGACAAAATTTGGCACTTTCTATTTATTTTTGCTAATTGCTCTCTTTTTCTATTTTTTTACACAACCTTTTTGGTTTTGGATTCTATGTTTTGTTACATCACTGTTATTTCCGTTAATAATTTTTCTAGTGATCCAATTCCATCAACATCAGTTCTATGGCGAGTTTCTTAGGTTTCTCTCTATGGTGATTTTAGGAATGCGTAGGGGGCGGTCCTTTTCATCAGCTATGGAAGTCTCGATTCGAGGCGCAGACTGGAGGCAAGGCCAGTTATTAACACGCATCTATGAAAATGTTGTTTTTTCACAACAAGAGCCTGTTGTAAAAAAGGGACTGTTTGGGCAAACCATCAATCAAATTCACTCACAAATGAAGTCTCTTCATGAGGACCCTCATCAGGCAATTGATAGGCTGTGTAATTTCAGAAAAAACTTTCGTGATCGTCTCACTTTTCGACAAAAGTCGAGACAGATTTGGACTTATTTTGGATTTCAACTTGGACTTCTGAGTCTCATTTACTTCGCTTTATTCGCATTTGTTGTTCTTGAATATGGCTTTTTTCAATTCAAAGGCTCCTTTTTCCTCTCCATTTTCTTTTATGTTTTAGGAGTTGTCTTAACTTTTTGTATTGCGAGGTTTAAAAAGTGGCGCATCTAGTCCCCTCTCTTTCTTTTCTAAAAACATTAAAGCGTCATTTGCAAAGAGGTCGCTCGGTCAATTCTGCTATTTCTTTATCCATTCAAGAAGAGAACACGCCATTCACATTATTGGTGGTGCGTTGGCGTGCTTTGTTGCAAGCTTCGAACATCAAGGCAGTACAGGTGGGAGAGACCCACTTCCAAATGGCGTTTTTTGAAATTCTAAAAAGTGGCTTGGAGGGGGCTCCAATTTACGAATTGCTTAGTGAGCTTGAAGAAGAAATGACAGATGAATTTGAAAGGCAGTGGAAGGTATACCTGGAGCGACTTCCCCTTTTACTGAGTTTGCCACTGCTTCTATTTTTTTTTCCGGCCTACATTATTCTAATGTTCGGTCCGTTATTGTTTCAATTTTTAAGTGAGGTGAATGGATGAGTTTATCAATATTTTTTAGTTGGCTGGTGTTGATGGCATCGGCCAATCCCTTGATGGAGGCCAAAGACATTCAGGACTTCTTATTGGCAGAACAGCAATGGGTCAAACAACAGAACTGGAAGAAAGCGTGCGATCATGAGCAGGGCAATGATCAGTTCCCTTTAAATTGCTTCAAGTGGCTCGAAGAAAAAATTATCGATCATGAGCATCAGGTAGAAATCGCCGATTTTTTCGTGAGAGTGAACAAACGGTGTCCGCAAATGGTGTCTGATCTAAAAAACCAGGAGCAAGTGCGTCAGGTTTTACAACTTTCAAGTGTGGCATCACAGTGTCGAAAAGCCCTTGAGGTTCGCTTGGGTGATCTGGAGTACCGAGATGGGTCCTTTTGGCACCCTCTTTGAATATATCATCGGTATGAAAGAACTTTTGAGAGCACAAAGATCAATATATGAAGTTGAGAAAACCTTAGGTGATGGTCTAACCAGTGAAGTTTTCAAAGCTTTTAGAAAAGACTCAGAAGGTTTCACCAAACAAGAAGTGGCTCTTAAGCTTATTAAGTCTCGGAAAGATGTCCAAATTTTGAAAAAGGAATTCGAGTCTCTTTTGCAAGTGGACTCAAAATATTGTGTTCAAGTCTTGGCTTGGGAGAATTTTAATAGAGGCCCCGCCTTAGTTTTAGAATATATAGACGGGGTCACCTTACAGCAGCTTTGGTCGTCTGGAGTTTTGCTCTTTGAGGATATGCTAGAAATTCTCTGTCAGGTTCGACTCGGGCTTACGAGTCTACACCGCAACCAAGTTTTTCACGGGGACTTGAATCTTAAAAATGTGATGATTAACAAAAAGGGGGTGGTGAAGTTGATTGACTTTGGCTTTGGCTTTGAAGAAACCCAATGTTTAACTCCTGAGTTTGCGGCTCCAGAACGTCTGGCCGGTGCCCCACCGACTCGAAGCGCAGATTGGGTATCCTTTACAAAATTGTCGAAATATCTAGTTGGAAAGAAGTCAGGTTTGGACCGTATTCATAGGGAAACTCCAAAGGCTCGACGGCGCCGGCAACTGGCTAAAAAGGTCATGACACTTTGCTCTCTTAATACTGAAAAGACTCAACGTTGGCAAAAGGTGAAGGCTCCTCGAAGAAGGGTGGCTTTTTACTTGAAGGTCTGCAGTGTTCTACTTTTTTTCAGTCTGCTGGTTTGGCCAGATCCCGGCAGTCAAAAAAGGGTGTTCCAGTCTCTGAGTCTTCGTTCGCAGAAGTGGTTTCGGTACTCAGTGAATGGTTCCCCTTATCGCTATGGACCTGTTGCAAGGCAGATCCTGCGCAAGGGAACCTATCCGATCTTTTGGAATAACGATGATCGGAAGAGTTTTCGGTCCATCAATTTAGAGTCGGACCGGACATTTCTATTGAATCCTGAATAGAACGATCTATTATGAGTTCCTATGGGATTTGTTCTAATCTTAATACTGTTCGGTATTCTGCAGGGATTGACGGAGTTTCTTCCCGTGTCCAGCTCTGGACACCTTTCGATGTTTCAATATTTTGCAAAAGATTTAAACGACAACCTCTCTCTGAATGTCGCAGTTCATATTGGAACACTTTTGACGATTGTGTTTTTCTATCGTGCAGATTTAAAGCAAATGCTCAAAGGATTAGCGAGTCGTGACAAGGAAGCCATTGAAATGACGATCATGATTGTCGTCGCTAGCATCCCGACCGCCGTAATCGGCTTATTCATGAAAAAGAATTTTGACTGGATTTTAACCAACCCAGTGATTGCAGCCTCTTGTCTTTTGATTACTGGGGTGATTTTGTTCTTATCAGATCGAATTCAGGTTAGTCAGAGGTTTCAAACCGGATTTGGTATCGGAGTGCCGCAAGCTTTTCTAATAGGAATTGTCCAAGGCTTTGCTGTGTTGCCGGGAATCAGTCGCTCTGGCTCCACAATTATTGCTGGCTTGTTCTTGGGCATGAATCCCAAAAATGCATCTCGCTTTAGCTTCTTGATGTCAGTTCCCGCAATTGCGGGGGCGGGGTTGTTGGAGGCGACAGACCTGTCAGCGGGGGTGGATTGGACCAGTCTCATGATCGGGGGAGTGGTTTCTTTTCTCACTGGGATGATCGCCATCGCCTGGATGGTTCGAGTCACCTTGAAAGGCCATTTGAAGTTTTTTAGCTACTACGTTTTCGCCATCTCGGCCCTGTTTTTCCTCTGTTATGGAATGGGATGGGGCCACGACGTTCTTTAAACCCTGACAAGTAATACGCCGCATTCAACGCCGAAGGCCAAGTTTTCCCGTGTTTGCTTCACAGGGGGTATTTCTTATAAACCCTAGGGATTAATCCTAATGTTAACGCGGAAGAATCAGCACTATGAATAAAGCAGAGATGATTAAGGATTTTGAAAGCCTGGTTGAGGAGTTGATGAAAGACTCACCCGACGAGAAACAGGTGAAAAATTTAATGGAAAAGTTGGATTTAGAATACCAAACAGACTCGGTGGATCGCATTGCAAAAGTCTTAGAGAAGATGAACCAAGTGGTTTTTGAGTCGCAAAACAAAAAGGGTGATTATGATTTACGATAGCATATTGGATACGGTTGGGAACACGCCCATCGTTGAGCTTAAAAATGTCGTGCCAAAAGGTTCTAAACATAAGTTTTGGGCGAAGCTTGAGTACTTCAATCCGGGCTTGAGTGTAAAAGACAGAATTGCCCTTGCTCTTGTTGAAGGGGCCGAGGCTCGTGGTGAACTCAAAACGGGTGGAACCATCATCGAGGCGACTTCTGGCAACACCGGAATGGGGTTAGCCCTTGTGGCAGCCGTAAAGGGTTACAAAGCCATTTTTGTAATGCCGGATAAGATCAGCGAAGAGAAACGTGCCGCACTCAGAGCATATGGTGCCAAAGTGGTGATTACACCCACTGCTGTCGAACCAGAAGATCCGCGTAGTTATTTGTCTGTCTCTAAAAAACTAGCCGAAATAACACCGGGGAGTTTTTTAACCAACCAATATCACAACCCTGATAATCCAAGAATTCACTATGAAAAGACAGGCCCCGAGATTTGGCAACAAACCGAAGGCAAGCTGGATGTCTTCGTGGCCGGTGCCGGAACCGGAGGAACCGTTTCGGGGACTGGGAAGTATTTAAAAGAGCAGAATCCCAATGTTAAAATTCTATGTCCTGACCCTGTGGGAAGCATTTTGTACGATCTTTTTTATCATAAAGAAGTCCGAAATCCGCCACAGCCTTATAAAGTAGAAGGCGTGGGAGAAGACATGCTTCCGGACAACGTCCATCTTGATGTGATCGATGACTTTGTGCAGGTGGGTGATAAAGAGTCGTTTATGATGACCCGCGACCTGGTGTCGAAAGAAGGAATTTGTGTTGGACCCTCTTCTGCCATGGCGCTGGTTGGGGCAATTAAGTACTCGGAAACTTTGGACAAGCCAGCGAACTTTTTGATTGTTATGGCTGACAGTGGCCGTGCTTACCTTAGCAAAGCATTTAATGACGATTGGTTACGAGACAATGACTTTTTGCCCTCGCCGATGAAATTCACCAGCATTGAAGATTTGTTGAAATCCCGTGAAAAAGAAATGCCTGTGATATCTGCTAATGTCGACTTCAATGTGTTGCAGGTTGTGAACCTTCTTAAAGATAATGGAATTTCTCAGGTTCCTGTATTCTCAGATGGAGAATTGGTGGGAGTTCTGGACGAGTCAGACCTGATCTTGCCGTTGGCCACTGGAAAGTTGAAGCCGACAGAACCAATTATTCACCTCATTAAGGGTTCTATTGTTTGGGTGAACCCTCATGACGATTTAGAAAGTCTGGCCCAACATTTTGAAAAAGGATTTATAGCCCTCGTGAAAGACTCTAAAGAGGAGCTGCATATTTTAACAAAAATTGATTTGCTCGGATATATTAGCGAGCACTTCAATATGTAGTGAGGCCTTGATGGACTTCAAAGAAATGGGATTTGCCACACGAGCCATTCATGCAGGGCAAGCGCCAGATCCGACCACAGGGGCGATAATGACGCCTCTTTATTTGACTTCAACTTTCGTGCAATCTTCGCCTGGTGAGCACAAAGGCTATGAATACAGTCGAACCTCAAACCCAACCCGCAAAGCGTATGAGGACTGCTTGGCAAGCCTTGAAGGTGGCCAATATGGATTTGGCTTTGCTTCTGGTTGTGCTGCTTCCACAACGGTATTACACCTCCTTAAGGCTGGAGACCACGTGGTGGCTTCAGACGACCTTTATGGTGGGACTTTTCGGTTGTTTAATAAAGTGATTCGCCACAACGATATTGAATTTTCTTTTGTGGATATGTCGAAACCAGAAAATGTTGAGGCGGCGATTCAACCCAATTCAAAAATGATTTGGATTGAAACACCAACCAACCCTATGCTGAAAC
Organism: uncultured Bdellovibrionales bacterium; assembly: GCA_965368905.1. Lineage (GTDB taxonomy): Bacteria > Bdellovibrionota > Bdellovibrionia > Bdellovibrionales > JAGQZY01 > JAGQZY01. The sequence goes on from CBDUOS010000022.1 coordinate 10,069, forward strand.
TTGTTGATATAAAAAGCTGTTCTGCCATCGGAAAAAGCAAGGGCTTGATTACCGTGGTCGATAACACGTTTATGAGTCCCTATTTCCAAAAGCCACTGCAGTTGGGCGCGGATGTTGTTGTTCATTCCACGACAAAGTTTATCAATGGCCACAGTGATATTGTTGGTGGAGCTGTCGTCATCGACGATTCCGAGATTGCTGGAAACTTAGCTTTTTTGAGTAACTCTATGGGGGCGATTTGCTCTCCGTTTGATGCTTTTATGTGCATGCGCAGCTTGAAAACTCTGCAGGTGCGAATGGAGGCTCATCAAAGCAACGCATTAAAAGTGGTGGAGTTTCTTGATAACCATAATCAGGTGGATCGTGTGATTTACCCTGGGCTGGCAAGTCACCCTCAACACACCTTGGCTAAACAGCAAATGTCTGGATTTGGTGGAATGATCACTTTTTATATGAAGGGTGGTTTGGAACCAGCCCGTAAACTCTTAGAAAGAGTGAAGGTTTTCTCTTTAGCTGAAAGTTTGGGCGGCGTAGAGTCTCTCATTGAGCACCCAGCGATCATGACTCACGCAAGCGTACCTCCGGAGGTTCGCAAAGAACTGGGGATTGACGACGGTTTGGTGCGATTGAGTGTTGGAATTGAAGACATTAACGACCTTTTAAGAGACTTAGAGCAAGCTCTCGGTTGACAAAAATCCAGGGTGTTAGTAGCTATTGGCTTCAATTTTTTGAGCTGGTCAGGTAGCTCAGTCGGTAGAGCAGAGGACTGAAAATCCTCGTGTCGGGGGTTCAAATCCCTCTCTGACCACCATTTACTCAAAAAAAGACTTAAAGGGGGGCCTGTGAAGTCTTTAATGTTTGTTCTATTTGTTTCATTGTTTTCAATTAATGCTCAAGCTGCTGACGTCGTTTGTTCCTGCAGTGGTGAAGAAAAATGTTCTGATGTGAAGATCAGCTTCGTAGCTTCAAATCCTGGAGTGTATCTCTCTGTAGAATATGCATACGGTGAAAAAAATGTGGAAGGTTTTGCTACAATCACACGCGATCAAGAAAACGATCGAGTGATCTATAGCCTTGCCAACTTTACAATGATCGAAAAAAGCGGGAAGTACTCACTTCCTATGCGACCAGCGAAATGTAACTAATCAAAAGATTTCTCTGAGTTTGAGAAGAAACTGCGTCGATCATCGTCGCAGTTTTTTTTTGTCATTTTACAGTTGATCGATATTTTCTATGGCGACGACGGCAATCAAGCTTGCGAGAACGGTAAACAAAACTAATATATAAACAGAGCCAGCCAGGAAAACGGAAACAATGGTTTTTAAAAGTCTTCTGCGAGCTTTAGAAAAGATCTGAATGTAGGCAAAAAACAAATAAAAAGTTGTTACGACAAAAATAGTCAACGAAGTTGTCCCCACAAAATTGGGGATAAACCAAGCGATTCCAGAGAGCACCAGAGTGAAGAAATGCATTTGGGCGTATATATACGAGTTGATCACCACATGTTCTGCAAAATTAAGTTTTAGTTTCCGAAATAAGACAAAGGAGAAAAAAGCAAATATCGGAATCCATAGGGCCAACAGAATCTTCAAAGTGTCGAATAAAGTTTTGTGGTACTTCGGGATCAGATATTTAATATATTCCAGCGATTCTTTTTTAGTGGCTTCTTTACGGATGTCTTGGCCGAACCATTTGAACTCCAGGTTCAACTTGTCATTTTGACCTTCAATTTTTTTTGCATCTTTGCTTTTACCCAACAGTTTCTTCTGATGCTTTTCGTCTGAAAGGTGGATGGTGTTTCCGTCCTGAGTCACCGAAAAGTCGTCGACGAGCCGGGTGAGACCTTCAAAAGCGCCGAAGTGCTTTTCCATCAAAGAGATGTTCAGAGTAAACAAAACAACAAAGAGGAGCGTGTATTTGCCGGCCGAAAGATAGCGTCGCCTTTTCCCCCCCAAATAGTCATTCAACATCTCTCCGGGATTTTGACTCAGATCGATCAATGTTCGCAAAATTCCTTTGTCCGAATCCGAAAGGGCATCTAAAAAATCTCTGACTACAGCCATTGAATTCAAACGAGCGGTCTCGCTTCGTTGTCCACAGTTTGGGCAGAACCACCCATCGAAAGTGGTCTCACAATTGAGGCATTTTAGGTTTTTGGCGGGTTTTTTCTTTTTAAACACTCAGAATTCCTATGGTTATTCTCTTGAAATGTCCACTTGCCGATATTACTGCGATGCACTATAAACTCTTCATGCGAGAAGAGGACCTTTTACAGGCATTAAAGGATAATCCCTTTGTTTTGGCGCCCATGGCAGCGATCACGGATCGAGTTTTTCGGCTCTTTATGCGGAGGCAGGGCGCCGGTATTCTTACTTCAGAGTTGATCTCGGCCAATGGCCTTCTTTATAACAACGATAAAACCAAGAAGATGATGCGGTATTATGAGGAAGAACGTCCTATTGGCATTCAGATTTTTGGTGAAGAAGAAGAGGCCTTGGTCAATGCCGCTCAGGCAGTCGAGCAACTGGGAGCCGACTTTGTGGATATTAACTTGGGTTGTCCCGTCAAAAAGGTTGTAAAAAAGGGTGCCGGCTCGGCCATGCTTCGTGAGCCGGATAAATTACAAAGAATTTGTCGCAATATTAAAAAGAGAATCCAAATACCTCTCACCCTAAAAATTCGAACTGGCTGGGATCAGCAAAATCGCAATGCTCTTGATATTGTACAGCTGGCCTATGATGAGGGGGTGACCTGGGTGGCCATTCATGGACGAACACGCAGCCAGGCTTACAATGGAGAAGCGGACTGGGATTACATCGCTGGAGTCAAAGCCAATAGTCCAATTCCAATAATTGGCAACGGAGACATCACCTCACCCGAATTGGCGGTGCAACGTCTGCAAGAGTCAAAATGTGATGCCGTAATGATTGGTCGCGGTTGTTTAAAAAATCCTTGGATCTTTCAACAATCATTGAAACTTCTAAAGGATTCAAATTTTGAACCCCTCTCTTATGATTATCTTCCGCTGTTCGAGCATCTTCGCGAAGTGGCAGAAGGAGAAATGGACGAACGCATTCTGTGTTTGCTTTTTCGTAAGCTTGGAAATTGGTTTTCCTCTGGTTTACCGGGGTCTGGAGAATTCCGACGACAAATCTTTTCGGCTCGTGGAATGGATGAAACCTTTTCAGTAATTCAATCCTATTACTCGGCAGTCCACCCTGGTTTAAGAAAGGACACTTCGCATGAAGCTTTTATGATGGGTGGACACGGTTAAGGTGTGTCTTCAAACTCGATAACAGTGTTGCCGTCTTTGGATTGATTCTCCAAGGGTGGTGCCTCAATAACTTCAATTTCATCACCTGAGGCTTCACTTTCTTCTTCATCTTCTGGCTTCGAACTCATAAAGGACTCATCACGTTTTTGTTCACCAGCATCTGGAGTAATTTCTTCGGGCTCTGCGTCTTCTCCTGCTTCACTTTTTTTTGGTTCTAACTGGACATCTTCATCGGTGACGTTTTCTTCAGAAGATTTGTCGGATTCTTCAAAATAGCTATCAGAATCTTCAAGTTCCTCAAATTCCTCAAACAATTGATCTTCAATTGACGAAGGGTCAAACATTCCATCAGAGTAGTGATCAAAGGGCCATTCAGCATCCTCTAAAAGCATCTTAAGATAGACAAAGAGTTCATCATTGATCTTGCCGGTGCGATACATCCTTTTCATGATGATTTTCATTCGCCACAAGTTGTTCTTTGAAAGTTTTCTCTGTTGTAGGCTGCGACCAAGTCGAACCGGACTTGGCAAAAGGGAGACCAGGTATATGCTTTCAAGAATATTCAGAGAGCCCGGGTCTTTGCCGAAGTAGTTCTGAGCTGCAGACTTAAGACCATAGAGGTTTTTGCCGAATTCCACGACATTAATATATTTCTCTAGAATTTGACTCTTTGATAATTTTTTTTCGATTTGTCGGGCTATAAAAAATTCCTTGAATTTGCGGTCGAGGCTCTTTGATTTGTTGAGATAAAGGTTTTTTGCCAACTGCTGGGTTAGGGTTGACCCACCACGTGCAAAACGCCACTCGACAAAGTTTCGGCGAAAACTCTCTTTTATCTCAAACCAATCAAAACCTTTGTGAGAGTAGAAGCTGGCATCCTCAGAGAGGATGAGAGCTTGAAAGAAATGTTTGGGCACTTGTTTAAAGTGGATATACTGAGGGTTTGATGGACAAAGATGAACCTTGTACATTTTCGTGGTGAAACATTTTTTGGGGTTTTCGATGGCTTGGGTTTTCCAGAACACATACCCAGCATATGCGCTGACCAAGATGAACAGACCGAGCGATCCGAAAACGGAGTATTTTAAGAGGGTTCTAACAAGCCCTTTTCTTTCATCCATGAAATGCTTTCCTCAATGGCCGTTCTGGCCGGCGTTGGTTGGAATCCAAGTTCTGATTTGGCTCGCGTGTTGTCGAACCAGTGATAAAGTGATGCTGTAACAGCCGTTTCTGAACTCATAGAAGTTTCGGCTCCAAACTTTCGAATTAGATCTCCAAAAGATCCCATTCCCCTCATAAGCCATCGAGGAATGGGGATGCTAGGAGCGGGAACACCTGAAACCTTAGCGATGTGAGCAAATAGCTCTTTGATCGTCATATTGTCACCACTGATTATATAGCGACGGCCGGGCTTACCATTTTCTAAACAGAGATGAATACTGTCGATAACGTCCTGTGCGTACACAACGTTGACTCCTCCAGGAGGGTACAATTTGAATCGCCCTTGGGCTACTTTGATCTGCGTTTTTCGACTTCCCTTTGTGCCATCCCCGGCACCATAGATTGTAGAGGGGTTGATCATAAAAGCTTGCAGTCCATCATTATCAACGGCCTTTTGCACAAGTTGTTCGGCTTTTCTTTTGGTTTCGAAATATCCAAGATTGTAACGACCGAGGTTGTACTTAAATTCTTCATTAATGGGCTCAGGTTTAAAGCTCGCACCAATGGTGACAACGGAGCTCAAATGTAACATCTTTTCGGTTTTGTGAGTGATACAGGCATCAAGAACATTGGCTGTACCCTCAATATTAATTTTGTCCATAAGGGGGCGGTCTGATTTTTTATAGGCAATAAAACCTGCCAAATGATAGACGCAATCCTGTTCTTCACAGGCTTTTAAAAGAGACAAGCGGTCTGTGATATCTCCGTAATGTACTTTAATATTTTTATCTGCAAAGGGTTTTAAGTTGCTAGTTTTTCTCGCCAGAATTGAAACTTCGGCACCCTTCTGCAAAAGATCATGAACTAGGTGCCTTCCAAGGAAACCTGTAGCACCCGTTACCAGAACTTTATTATTTCTCAACGACAACTCTCTTCAATTCGATTGGAGTTGTCGGCCTCATCATGGCGTCACGGGGAGCGCGAGCAATTCGATCGACAACGGCAAAGCCTTTTTCGACTTCGCCCATGACAGTGTAATTCTCATTAAGGTGTGGTGATTTTTTAGTGGTAATAAAGAATTGGCTGCCGACAGAGTTCGCATCGTCTTTGATTCGAGCCATACTAACGAGATAAGGTTTATCAAATTTTAAGCCGTTTTTTTCATTTTTAAGTGTGTATCCAGGCCAGCCTTTTCCATTTCCCCAAGGGCAGCCGCTCTGTATTCCAAGCTCGGGATGAACTTTATGGAAAATCATATCTTTATAAAACGGAGTTTCCCGGACTTTTTTTCCGGTTCTTACGTCACGAAACTGTCTTTCACCGGTAGCAAGTCCGATAAAATTTTCCACATAGTTAGGGGCTTCTTTCTTATAAAGTTTTAATCGAATGTCTCCGGCGGAGGTTTTAAGAGTAACAAATGCAAAAAGTGCATTACCCTGAGCAAAAACAGAACTTGGTAAAAATATGGAGATGAAAATAACAAGCCGTAACACAGCTTCTAGTTTCAATGATTTTAATGGTTTAGGTCAAGGTTTTTGAGGAGTTGCTGCTGCTCGATGATTGTATTTTGCAGCGTTTGAAAGACACTCTGAACACCAAGCAGTTTCGAGACTCGACTTAAGTTGTTACTTTGTGCCCCGACTTTAGTGCTGGAAGAGTCATTAGTGATCTGAAATGTCTGCTCTAGTCGTCGTAAAAAAAGGTAATTTTTGTAAATCTGATCCGCAATATCTTGTTCAATGTCTATGGTGCTCAAGAGGCTTTGGGTGGAAGAAGATTCAGGGACCTGATCTCCCAATAAGACTTTCTTTTGAATGGCAAATTCCGTTTGAATCAAGCCGCCAGGACAACTTTTTATATCAATTTGATTGTCGGTGGTGGGCTGAATGAGTCTCTTATGAATTATATTGAGGCTCTTTAAATCCTGCTCGGTGATCTTAAGACTGGAAAAATGATCTTTTAAGTAAAAGCCAGTTTCACCACAGATTCTTGAACGGAGATATGCCTGCTTTTGCCAAGTTTCGGCCTGATTCTCGATAAAGTGAAAAAACGACTTTTTGTGGAGGATTAGGGGGCCGGCATTTTCATTGGGTTTCAATCGCAAATCAATATCATACAAGCGCCCGGCGTTGGACTGTGTGGTTAAAAGAGTAATCATTCTTCGCGCCACTTTCATTTGCTCAGGTGTGGGGTTCATCTCAGAAAGAAAGACAAAATCCAAATCAGAGCGGACTCCCAATTCTTTTCCACTCCATTTTCCAAGGGCTAGAACCTCAAGAGGAGCGGATTTGAGGTCTTTCACTAAAAATTTGAGGAGCTTTTGAACAATCAGGTCGGCCTGTTGGCTGAGATTGAAGAAAAGTTCATTCGATGAGGGGTTCTTAAAAAACTCCACAATTCCCATGAGCTGCCCAAGTAATTTGTAGTCAACCAAGCATTGCCAGAGTGTTTCAATGTCGTCATCTTCTTCAAAGACAACTTGCCCTAAAGCAAAGCTGTCGGTGAGCTCTGGTCGGCGAGTTAGGATGTTCCCAACATAGGGAGAGATTGAAAACATCCACGCCAAAGTATCGAGAAGCTCTTTTTGTCGACCGAGTAGGTAAAAAATTGATGTTTTTGATTTGATAGAGAAAATAAAGTCTTTAAATATTTGAATAGCAAGATCTTCGTCAATGGCTATTTCATGAGCTTTGTTGATATAGGACTGGAGAATTTCATCTTTCAGACTCTCAATCTTCTGCTTTTTTATAGAGGTGCTTTTTAAACTTTTAATTTCTTCTATAGCCTTCAAGGAGTTCTTACTGAGGTCTTGCGGTTTGACGTTGGTTTCTACTGTTTCTTGGTGTGACTTGGTGAAGAAACCTCCAATGTATTGGCCTGCTTTTTCAAACCCTTGTGAAATCTCTGCTACTGTAAATCCAAGTGAGGGGAGTTCGGTAAAGAAAGAATTTTGTAGAAGATAGGTGTGTTGGTCTCCCTTTATGTGAATCAGGTTTTCAATCTTTCTCAAGCGCCAATAAAAATCTAAAAGATAGTTGGCTTCTTCCTCTTGTAAGGCATCAACTACTCTTAGGGCCTTGATTGCCTCCGTAATTTGTGGAACTTGTAGTGAAGGGTTGCGGCCCCCATAAATCACCTGCAGAGAATGAATATACAACTCAATGTCACGAATGCCACCAGGGTGAAGTTTAATATCAAAAGGCTCTTGTGACTTTCTCCATTGAAAGGCGATTTTTGAACGTACATTTTTGATTTCTTCTAAAACCGAAAAGTCCAATCTTTTTGGAAAACACCTTTTCTTGCAATAAGACAACAAATCATCAGAGAGTGCTGTGCCTGCAAAAAGGGGGCGCATCCGAATAAAGCTGAGTCTATGCCAAGCTTCGAGATATTCATCATAAAAATTGTAAAAATTATTCTTGTCAGGAACCAAGGGTGAGTGGTCTCCACCAGGTCTTAAATTTAAATCCACTCGATAAGCGAAGCCAAAAGGGGTGTTGTCGTTGAGAAGTTTTATAAACTGTTTAATTTTTGATTGAACGAAAGGGTCATCAAAACCGTTATTTTTAACGAAAACGATATCAATATCAGAGCTCAAGTTCAGTTCTCGTGAACCCAATTTTCCATAAAGTAAAAGACTGACGTAGTCTTCGGGGATCTGTAGGTGACTCCAGACTTCTTTAATTAGTTTATCCGTCTGTTGCGACCAATAGCGACAAACGTGTTCCGGAGATTCTGCATCTGTATAGGTGGCCAACGCGCATTTCAACCAATCAGTATGTTTCTTTTTGCGAATTTCATCAGAAAAAGATTGAGAGTCTTTTTGAGTTAATCCCACATAGTGAGAAAAAATAGGTGAGTATTTAGAGAGACTCTCATGAATGGAGCGATCGTATTCGCCTACTGTAGGTAAGGTGACCATTGAGGCTTATAATAACTTTTGTTGTCGAAAGTAAGGCGGTGTTCATATTTACCGTCAATGCTTACGATATAGAGTTGGTATCTTCCGGTCCGATCACTTGCAAACAAAACAAATCGACCGTCAGGTGAAAAGCTTGGGTACTCATTATTCGCCCAACGTCCATCTCTCTTCTTAGCCGAAGTTAGTCGTTTAATGTTTTTTCCATCGACATCGACTGTAAAAATATCGAAGTGCCCTTTATCGAAACCAGCAAAGGCGATTCTCTTTCCGTCGGGGGACCATGCTGGTGAAGAGTTATAGACTCCTGCAAAGGTGATTCTCTTAACGTTTCCACCGCTTGGGTTCATCGTATATATCATGGGCTTACCGGAGCGGTCTGATGAAAATGCCACCTTATGACCGTCAGGGCTTACCACGGGTTCGACGTTCATGGCGCCACGAGGTCCATTGGTCAATTGAGTTAATTGCTTACCTTGTAAATCCGTTTTGTACAGGTCGGATGAGCCCTTTTTAGAAATTCGTAGAAGAATATTTTCAGAGTTGGGAGTAAAAGAGGCACCAGAATTAATCCCTTTTTGATAGGACAGCAGCCAACGTTTATTTGTTTTAAAGTCGTATAGGAAAAGGTCGGCATTTCTGGACTTCAATTTTTTGTGATAAAGAAAAGATGTGTAGGTGAGGTAGCGCCCATCGGGTGACCAAGACGGAGATTGAGAGATGGTCCGGTGTTTTGTCATCTGCTTTTGGTTAGCCCCATCCCAGTCCATCACGAATATTTCTTTTTCAACTTTGTTGGTGCCGCGAGAAACAACAAACTTAGTCATAAAAAAACCGTTCTTTCCGGTCAGCGCCTTCATAATGTCATTGCAGAATTTATGAGCGATGGTTCGCAGGTCATTCACAGACCCTGTGTAACTTTTTCCCATTACCAGTTTGCGTTGTGGAACATGGTAAAGGTAGGCTTCGTATTGGAATTGATTGTTTACCACTTTAAATCCTGAGCGAATCATAAATTCCGCACCAATTTGTTTCCACGAAGAAAAATCAAAACCTTTGGCAGGATCGTTTTCTTTTGGGGTTAGAGATTTTGATTTGTAATCTTCGACAAATGCTTCGGGAGAGATAAATGAAAAATATGATGAAATAGTTAAATCTTTTTCGACGATATCGTAAAAACGTTTGCCGTAGGCGAGTTGATTAGTACCTGTGGCCTCAGTCCCTAAATAAATTAACGGAACCAATGCCATCGGACTTTGTTTGATTTCAGCTTTACCAATGTTGATGTAAGGGCGTTCCTTGGCGAGTCCCACTGTGGTCAAGACAACTAAGAAAAAAAATGGCAGGATTGAAAATCGTAAAATCATGTTGTTCATTGCTTTTTCCTTTCTATTCCGGGAATCTAATTTCAACACCTTTGGTTGCATAAAAATCGATCAAGGCAGCTGGGGGAGTGGGGAGCGGGCTCGCTTTCTCAAGAGTTGATACAACATGTTGATCAAACAGATCGTTCCCCGATTTTGAAACAAATTGTTTTCCCTTAATTGCGCCATCTTTGTTGATTTGCAACAAGATACTAGCTCTAAGGTTACCACTGGCCAACCACTCCGGCAAGTTCCAGTAACTTCGTATGTGGGCGTCCAACTTATCAAGATAGTCTTGGTGGTGGAGTTTTGCCATACCAGTGAGTGAGTTTCCTTTACTCAACTGATTTCCTTTGTATTCAATTTTTTGTATTGGATCGTCCTTAGTCTTTTCTTGTTCTTTGATCTTTTGCAAGGCCTTCAAGCGTGCAATGGCTGAGTCTTGATCGTCTTTAACCTTGTTCGGTTTTTTTGGCTTGGGTTTTTTAACGATTGGCTTCGGTTTTGGTTTTTTAGGTTTTGGCTTGGGAAGCTTCGGCTTTGGTTTCGGAGGTTTAGGCTTCGGTTTTGGTTTCTGCTTTTCTTTCACCGGCTCGGGGGGCTTAGGGTGTGGTTTAGGGGGTTCAGTATTTTTTTCGGGTAAGGCGACAACATCGACTCGCACGGCTTGTTTGTACTCTGGAGCTTCCGATGGAAAGAATAGGATCTTGATTGTCAGGAGTGCAAGGATGGCTCCATGAAACCCAAGCGAAATTAGGACAAAATTAAAATAAGAATCCTGAGGCTTCTTCATTGTGGGAGTGTCACCAGCCCTATGTTATAAATTCCCGCGGCACGAATCTCTGCCAGAGCTTTTGCCACCACTTCGTAGCTGACGGCCTTATCGGCTTGCAGATAAATTTGTTTATTTTTTCGTGTTTCAAAAATGGCTTTCAATTTGGTGCGCAAACCTTTAAGTTTCACTTCCTCTTTTGCCACATACAGTTTGCTATCTGCCCGAATGATTAGGGTGAAAGGCTCTTCGGTAGTTTCCATTCCAGAGGCGGCTGTTTCTGGCAGATCAATATCGATCCCTTGCTGCATCATGGGTGCAGTGACCATAAAGATGATTAACAAAACCAACATCACATCCACAAAAGGAGTCACATTGATTTCGCTCATCGAACTTCGGTTGTTATTGGAGCCACTCATTCCCATAGTGCTACTCCTTTGACTGTAGGCGAGAAATATTTAGAAATTCTGAAATAAAGTTGTTCATTTGGTTTTCTTGGTTTCTCACTTCGTTCAACAAATAGTTGTAAGCCATTACTGCTGGGATTGCGGCAAAAAGTCCAACAGCTGTTGCGAAAAGGGCTTCGGAGATGCCAGGAGCAACTGTGGCTAGACTAGCCGAACCGGCATTTGATATCGCTCGAAACGAGGTCATGATTCCAACCACAGTGCCGAGGAGTCCAATAAATGGGGCGGTACTTCCTGTCGTTGCCAAAAAAGCCAATTTTTCCTCAAGGAAAGAAACTTCTTGGTCTTGTCCTTTGCGAAGGGCTCTTTCGAGATTTTCAGTGCCTTCGCTTAGAGTCAGGCTTTTCTTTCTGCGAACACGCTCCAACTCGGTAAAGCCGGAATTAAAAATGCGAGAGAGTGGGCTTTCGCTGTGTCGTTCAATCTTATCCTTCACTTGCTCTAAGGTGGCAGCACTCCAAAAAAGATCAAGAAACCTTTGGTTCTCTTCTCTTATCTGTCGGAAAGCTTTACGTTTCTTGAAAATAATTGCCCAAGAGAAGATGGACATCCCAATCAAAATAAGGAGAAGGAACTGTACGGCAATTCCGGCTCCCATGATGTCTGAGATTAATGATGATTGCGTCGATATTTCAGTTGTTGCGGCCTGTGCGTACATCTAATAAGTCCCTTTGTCCTAAACACAAAAATATTTTCAGTTTTATGTGAATTTCTTTATACTTGAGGCTAAAGGAATATCTTCGATGTTTCAATAAATTCCAAGGTTTACTGAACCTTTGGGTCCTTGTTTTCTACCATCCATCCATGGGGGTTCAATCCCTCCAAAGGTCGAGACACCGGACCAACCAAAACCAATTTGTTTTGCCGCTTAGCCTCTTCGATCACGAGGCGTACATCTTCGTTGGCCAAAGTTGTCGTAAGATGAATGAAAACGACATCACTGGGGATCTGCAGTAATGACTCAAGACCGAGTGACGAAAAAGCAAGCAATCGAATGAAATAGGCTTCACCACTACAAAAAGTCCAGCGTGGCTCGAGATCTCTAAGGTCCTCGAGGAGACCATCTTGGCGTGAGCAAAAAACTGTACGGGTTTCAAGCCCGCCTTCTTTAATTAATTTTCGCAAACTCGGTAAGGCTTTGGGGTCGCGACCCGAGAAAAACAACAAGTTGGTTTTGTCTTTGGCTGCAGCCAGTGCTTCTCGCAAAGTCTTTTCAGAAGAGGTTGTCCAGTCCTCTTCGTATGAGGCTTGAATTAAAAGGAGATCTGAAGAGTTTTGCGACCAAATCAAAGGGGCCTTTTGGCTGGCTTGGATGAGTTCCTGAACTAAGGGTGTTTGGAACTCGGCGACGGGTTGGCTCAGGCCGTAGGATTTTAACCCATACCAGACAAGAAAAAGCGACAATAAGATCCCTGCGACAAGGGTGAAGAAACGAGAGTATTCTTTCATATCCAGTAATTTATTGATATTATTAAAGAAACAGTCAACAAAAATTTTAAGCACTTCTAACGAAATAAGTCATAAAAAGACCGGTTTCTTGACCCTTGGCCGCCAATCATCTAGTTTGCATTACCAAAAGCCCTCTGAATTTGGAGCCTTAGCTCCAATGATTCATGACTCTAGAAGGGAGGAAAAATGAACAGAATCCATAGAAAAGTGGAGTACGCTTTGATAGCTCTTCGACATATGAAGAAGAAGGAGCCCGGGCAACTCACCACTGTAAAAGAAATTTGCCGAGCTTATGGATGCTCATTTGATGCCACCTCTCGTGTACTGCAAATGATGGTGCAAAAAGGTTTGTTGAAATCTGAGCAAGGTGCACAAGGTGGTTATTTAATTCAAAGAGATCTAAGAAAAGTCAGTCTGCACGACCTTATTGAGTACGTGATCGGCCCCATTAGCGTGGTTAAGTGTTTAGACGCAGGGAAAAGTGATTGTGACTTAGAGGATCGGTGCAATGTGATTGCTCCGTTGGCGTATCTTAATGACCAAATTGTGACGTTTTACAAGGGAATCAATATTGATGAAATGTTAAGCGTTCAAGAGAGAAATTGTATTTCTCTAGAGAACTACATGTCGGGTGGGGCTTGATGGCGAAATCCAGTGATGTTCTATCTGAACAGGGTGAGTACAAATACGGTTTTTACACCGATATTGAAGCCGTCAGTTTTGGTAAAGGTCTAAACGAAGACATTATTCGCAAAATTTCACAAAGAAAAAATGAACCGGATTGGCTTCTGGATTACCGCTTAAAAGCCTATGCTCACTGGCAAACTATGACAGAGCCTGAGTGGGCAGATCTCACATACGAGCCGATTGATTATCAAAGTATTTCGTACTACTCGGAGCCCAAGGCGAAAGATGATTCAGAAAATCCAAAATCTTTGGATGAGTTGGATCCAGAATTATTAAAAACTTTTGAAAGACTTGGGATTCCATTGAGCGAACAAAAGCGCATAAGTGGCGTTGCCGTGGATGCCGTCTTTGACAGTGTATCGGTTGGAACAACCCACACCGAAGAACTTAAAAAATACGGTGTCGTTTTTTGCTCGATATCTGAGGCCGTTCATACACACCCTGAATTGGTGCAGAAGTATTTAGGGACGGTGGTTCCTTATAAAGACAATTTTTTTGCAGCTTTGAATGCCGCCGTTTTTTCTGATGGATCATTTGTGTATGTTCCTAAAGGTGTGAAATGTCCAATCGATCTATCGACTTATTTTCGGATCAATGCCATGGATACCGGGCAATTTGAAAGAACTCTGATTGTTGCCGATGAAGGCAGTTTCGTAAATTATTTAGAGGGTTGCACAGCTCCTCAACGTGATGAAAACCAGCTGCATGCGGCTATTGTCGAATTGATCACTTTGGATGATGCCGAGATCAAGTATTCAACAGTGCAAAACTGGTACACGGGAGACAAAGAAGGTCGTGGTGGAATTTACAACTTTGTAACCAAGCGCGGACTCTGTAAAGGGAAGCGTTCAAAAATATCTTGGACACAAGTTGAATCGGGCTCGGCAATCACTTGGAAATATCCCAGTTGCATTTTACAGGGGGACTACTCGCATGGGGCATTTTATTCGGTGGCTATGACTCACGATTATATGCAAGCCGACACGGGTACTAAGATGATTCACATTGGAAAAAACACAAAGAGTACGATCATTTCGAAAGGGATCTCCTCGGGGCGTTCTAAAAACAATTATCGAGGACTGGTAAAAATCATGCCCAAGGCAGAGGGGGCGCGGAACTATTCCCAGTGTGATTCGATGCTAGTCGGTGATCGTAGCGCAGCCAACACCTATCCATATTTAGAGGTGAAAAACAACACAGCTGTATTAGAGCATGAAGCAACAACCAGTCGAATCAGTGAAGATCAGTTGTTTTACTTGCAGTCTCGCGGAATGAGTATGGAAGAGGCCATCTCTCTTTTGGTTAATGGATTTTGCAAAGAAGTCTTCAAGGAGCTTCCATTGGAGTTTTCGGTTGAGGCTGTCAAATTAATAGAAATGAAACTAGAAAATAGCGTAGGTTAAAAATGCTTTTAGAAGTCAAAAATTTACATGCATCCGTAGAAGAGAAACCCGTCCTTAAAGGTTTGGACTTTACAGTTAACCCGGGAGAGGTCCATGCCATCATGGGCCCCAATGGATCGGGAAAATCCACCTTATCAAAAGTGGTCGCTGGCCACCCCAGTTATGAAGTGACAGAGGGGGGTGTAAACTATGAAATCAATTTTAAAGAGGTGAGTCTCCTCGAGATGGATCCTGACGAAAGAGCCAAAGAAGGAATTTTCTTGGCCTTTCAATATCCGGTAGAAATTCCGGGTGTCAGCAACCTTGAATTCTTAATGACCTCTTACAACGCCATTGCCAAGCATCAAGGATTTCCAGAAATGGACGAGGCGAAGTTTTTGCCCTTTGTAAAAGAGAAGATGAAGCTTGTTAAAATGCGCGAGGAGTTTCTTTATCGCTCTGTTAATGGTGGTTTTTCCGGTGGAGAGAAGAAAAGGAATGAAATCTTGCAAATGGCCGTTCTGAACCCTCGCTTGGCTTTTCTCGATGAAACAGACTCGGGGCTCGACATTGATGCCTTGAAAGTTGTGGCAGAAGGTGTGAATAGCCTGCGCAGCAAAGACAATGGGATTGTTTTGGTGACTCACTATCAACGTCTATTGGATTACATCAAGCCAGATTATGTGCATGTGTTGTCGGAGGGCAAGATCATTAAAAGTGGTGGCCCAGAGTTGGCACACAAACTTGAAGCCGAAGGTTACGACTGGATTCAGTAAAAGGAAGCAACAGTGGATAATATTTATCGAGCCTGGACAGAATATAATAAGACCCAAAACAAACTATTTAAGGGTCCCGCCGCCAACCAAGTGATGACTTGCATTGAAGACAGTGTCGCTCAGTGGAAAGGACAACCTTATCCCAAAAATGAAGACTGGAAATACGTTAAGTTTAAACAACTTCCCACAACCCATTTGCACTGGCCTGGTTCTGACTCGGCCAATCGACAAGTGGCAGATGAGACTTACATTACCTTAGAGGTCAACAATTTTACCAATCCCATGGGGTTTGAGAAGTTGGCCCTGCCAAAGGGGATCGAGGTTGTTCCAGAAATTGAGACGAAACAACCCCTGTCGACCATTCAAGACGGCAGCAATCCATTTCAATTTTTTGCCAACTCGTTTTATGGGCTTGGGTTCCACATTAATCTAACAAAAGAATTTGCAGAGACTCGCCCGATTCGACTGCTTTTTGATTTGGATAAACTAGAAGGAAAAGACCTTTTTATTCAACAAACAGTGCATGTCGATGTTGCCCCCAATGTTGCGGCAGAAATTTTTTTAGACGTACGAGGTGAAACCTTTTCTGGATTAACCAATCTTTGCTTTCATATTAAAGGAGGCAAAGATGCAAAAGTGTCTTTTGTATCAAAAGAGGTGGGTGGGCCCCAATCACACTATCTATTGAACCTGACAGCTCAAGTACTTTCTGGTGGTTCTTTTGATACCTTTGATCTGACTCTTCCGTCGAATTGGTCTCGACACGATATTAGAGTGGACCTGGACGAAACCACTGCCACTTGTGACCTACGAGGAGTTTACCTAAACGGAAAGAAAAATTTCGTCGATCACCATACGACTATCAATCACAATGTCGGAGACACCCACTCTTTTGAAGACTATCGCGGCATTCTGGCAGGTGAGGCTCAGGCTGTTTTCAATGGCAAAGTGTTTATTGCTGAGCAAGCGAGAAAATCCGACTCGGAACAGATTAACAAAAACTTAATGCTCTCGAAGAAAGCGGAAGTGGATACCAAACCAGAATTGCAAATCTACAATGATGACGTAAAGGCAGCCCATGGAGCCACTGTTGGACAAATCGATGAAGAGCAACGATTCTATTTGCAAAGTCGAGGTTATTCAGCCGAGGCTGCCAGAAAGGTTCTCGCCAAAGCCTTTATCGTTGGGCTGTTGGATGAGAAATCAGAAGCGAACCGTCAATTTCTGTTGACTGATATGGTTGGATCTCTTGAATCATTGGAGGAAAATCAGTGAGTTTTAATGTAGAAAGCTTTCGTAAAAATTTTCCTCAGCTAGAGAGAACCATGGGACCTCGTAAATTGGTCTACTTGGACAGTGGTGCATCGAGTTTGAAACACAGTTTGGTCACGGATCGAGTGAACAGTTACAACCGTTTCGAGACTGCTAATGTTCATAGGGGAGCCCACCAAACCAGCCGTCAGGGAACTGAGAGTTTTGAAGGGGCCCGCAAATCTTTACAACAGTTTATCAATGCGGATTCGGCCAGTGAAGTGGTATGGACTCGTGGAACCACAGAAGGAATCAACTTTATAGCGTCTGGGCTAGAAGCTAGATTGCAAAAAGGTGATGAAATTTTAATCACACCCTTTGAGCACCATTCGAATATTGTACCCTGGCAGGTCTTATGTGAAAAAACAGGAGCTTCATTGGTGGTCGCAGAGTTTGATCGTGAGGTCGGGATGACTCTTGAGAGTTTTCAGAACGGTCTAAGCGATAAAACCAAAGTCGCTTCAATGATTTTCCATTCCAATAGTTTTGGAAACCGAATGCCGGTGGAAGAAATGATAAAGATCTGTAAACAAAAGGATGTTCTCACAGTTGTCGATGCGGCTCAGACTGTACTCACTGAAAAAATTGATGTGCAAAGCTTGAACTGCGATTTCCTGACCTTTTCTGGTCATAAAATGTTTGGTCCCTATGGAATTGGCGTCCTTTTTATTAAAAAAGAGCATTTCAGTGAGATCCCACCGTATCAGACGGGTGGGAGCATGATTGATCGAGTGACGTTTGCCAAAACCTCCTACGCCGAACCTCCGCAAAAGTATGAAGCCGGCACGCCCAATATTGCAGGTGCGATCGGAATGGGAGAGGCAGCCAAACAGATTTTGGTGATGGACTTGGAAGAGGCACATCGCCACGTTCTGAATCTACGCAACCGTTTGTATGGAGCTCTAAGAGAGAAAACCAATGTGGAAGTCTACAATTTTCCCGCTGAGGACTATGCCGGAACTCTATCCTTTAATATTAAAGGCGCCCACTGCAGTGATGTGGGAACCCTTTTAGACAAGTACGGCTTTGCTGTCCGAGCTGGCCACCATTGCACCCAACCCCTAATGGATCTATTGGGTATACCAGGTACTGTTCGCGTATCACTCGCGCCTTACAACAGTGAAGATGAGATTCTTGAACTCGTAGAAACCCTAGGGAAAATAGAGGAGTTTTTCTAATGATCAATTACGATGTATTGGTAAGAACCCAAGCCACACCGAACCCGCTTGCGATCAAATTCGTTGTTAACGCTCCAGTAAAGATTGAGGGTAAGGCCACCATCACCAATCCCGAAGAGGCTATGGGTGTAAAGTTGGCGGAAGACCTTTTTCTTGTGCAAGGTGTGGAACAGTTACATATGTTTGAAAATGTGATCACAGTCAGTTTTACAGCCGATGCTGATCGAAACAAATTGATTGAAGACGTCACTTCAGTTGTTCAAACTCGCCTGCCTGTTCATGATCCTCACTTTGCTTTGGCCAATGAGGAAAAAAAGAAAAAGAAACGGGAGAGTCGCTCACCAGAGATCGACCAAATCGAAGAAATTTTAGATCGAACGATTCGCCCCGGTCTACAAGCCGACGGTGGAGACATCGAAATCATCGAATACAAAGACAACGTCCTCACCATCACCTACGAAGGTGCCTGCGGCTCTTGCCCTAGTTCGATGTACGGGACACTCGACGCTATCTATTCAATTCTTCGTGCCGAATACGATCCTAATTTGGATATTATGATCGCCTAATCTATTCGTAGTACTTAGGGAGCTTTTTCAGCTTCTGTTGGCTTTTTGAGACGTCTTGAGTGGAATAAATAAAACTTTGGCTGGTGCCATGTCGTTCGCCACTTTTCATTTCGTAGACGAAAAAGAAGAATTGGTCTTTTTCATTTAAATTGTCTTTGCTCACTACGATTGAGAACACTTTTTCTTCGCCAGCGGCAAAAACGGCGTCTCCGGAAGAGTCTCCTGAAAGAACCTGCACATTTCCGGGCACTTTCCACTGAAAGTCAGCATCGTTCATCTCTTTGCGAGCGACCACTTTGGCTATGACTTTGAGGTCTCCGTTGCCATTGTCTTCCGACCATAAAACAGTGTGGAAGTACCCTAAAGACTTTCCAGACACTTTCGGCGTGACGGGAGTCTGTGCTGCTTTTGTCGGTTTCTTACTCATCGAAAAAGCGAATGTGGTGGAGACCAATACAAGAGTGAAAATTGAAATACGTTTCATTTCGTAATCCTTAATCTGGGCATTTGCTTTCCGAGTTGATAGAAAGGCTATAGTTTCCAGCCGATTTGATTCCATTGGTTGTGTCGTATTTTACGTTAATCATATAGGTGCCGGCGGCCATATTTAAAATATTAATAGTTTCAGACCCATTGCTGGCGCCGTTGCTGATGGTTGCTTCACTAGAACCCAGAAGGTTGTCGGATGCGGTATTTCCATAGGCATAGTCCTCGGTCCAAAGGTATAGGTCCAAATCGGCTGCATTTCCGCCAGTGGTTGTATAGGTTAGAGAAATGTTGAGTGTTCCACCTGCATGATCAAATTGGTAAAAGTCGTTCGACTTAAATTGGTTCGAGTTAACGAAGCTGCCATCTTCGGGTTGTCGGCCTGGATTGTTCAGTGGGCTGGCTCCGGGCACGTGTGCGGCTGTGATACTGGTTGGACATCCGGTTCCGTTCGATAGAGTATTTGCATAGTTGGCTCGCGTGGCCAATTGATCTTCGGCTGTTTGAATGGTGGACCAGTCGGTGTTACCAGAGAGGGCATCCTGTAAAACATAGAAGAGTCCTAAACTTCGAAAGTGATAGTTTGAGCTAGCAAATCCACCGGTGGTTCCCGCAAAAACAGTCCAAATTTCAGTGAAGGAGGCCTGCAAGTCGTCTTCTGCGTTCATCTCGTCGGCATCAATGATATCCATCAAAGCGCGACTG
>CBDUOS010000023.1:0-29156 GCA_965368905.1 uncultured Bdellovibrionales bacterium
CTAGAGCTTGGCCATTGGGTTTTATGATTTGACCTTGATAAGAAAAACTAGACGGAGCCGCTACAGCAATTCCGTAAGAAAAGAAGGCTAGCAAAGAAAAGACGTTCATCAATATATCGCGCATTCATAGACTTATCGGGACTAGACGTATTTTCTTGAATGATTTCGGGAAGTTCTTACACAAAAAGAAAAGTATTACGTTTCACTATGAGGCAAATTTTTCTATCTCGAAACACTTTAGATTTGAAATCAAAATTGAAACTGGAGTCTCAAGGAGAGTCAGTTTTTTTGAAACGCTGTATGAATTCACGGTGCAGACTTTTGTCTGAATGTGGGTTATCGGAGCTTTCCATGTCCTCAAAAGAGTAGTTGCTCTCTACCCGCAAAACCGAGACTTCAGAATCATGCAATTGAAAGATCAGCTTCCAGGTTCTGTAGTGAAAAGCATAAAAGGGATCAAGAAACTTCACTCTTTTTATCTTTTTATTGGTCGGCTCAACAGAAAGTTGTTGGGTCACTATCTGCTCTAAAGACCTCCCCAACCTTTGTGAAATCCATTGGCATTGTTCCGCCGCCAGAGACTCAAACAGAACATTAAAACTCTTAAGATCAGTCAACCAACCTTGCTTCGCTTCGGGAAAGCTGTCGGCCACAACCACATAAGGCTTGATATCCAATATCGGGGTTTGATCCAAAAGATCGTGCTCACTGCAATACAATTTACCCCCTTCAATCTTGAGCAATCGAACGCAGGACATTCCAATCCCATTGGGGCGATAAGGAGAGCGAGTGGCGAACACGCCTCGCTTTCGATCAGCTCCCCGTGGTGGACGGACCATGGGGTTCCAAGAGGTGTTCTGATTGAATGAATAAATCAACCAAACCCGATCAAAGCCTTCCAGATCTCGCAAAGTTTCAACTGGGATTTCAGGGTTCAACTCGACCCAACCAGAACTCTCTGGAGCTAAACTTCCCTGGCGCGGTGAATCCACCGGCTGCACCTGCGGACAACGAAAAACTCCAATCGGCTGGTACCTCAACTCTTCCACTGTCGTAAAACCTCAAAGCTTGCAATAGCCAAAGCATTTGTCACATTCAAAGAATTTTTCAAACCACTCAAGGGCACTTCCACAATTTGTTCAACGGTTTTTAATGATTTTTGACTCAAGCCAAATCTTTCGTTGCCAACCAACAGGGCCACCGACGGTGGAGCCGACCACTCCAAAAGAGATTGGGCGTTCTTTGCCGTTTCGAGAGCAACCAGTGGCACATCTTTTTCTTTTAGCGCTTGTAAGACTTCATCCAAGTGCCAATGGGACGACCAACTCACCGATTGCTCTGTTCCCATTGCTGTTTTTTGCACCCCGCGATCTTCTGGGGTCGGCGTGTAACCTACCAAATAAATATGGCTCACTCCCAAACATTCAGCCGTTCGAAACAGACTTCCTACATTAAAGGCACTTCGTAAATGATCGAGAACAAAGTAAAGGGGAGCTTTCTGCTGGCTACAACGACTCCGATCCCCTTCGCGCACCGGCACTAAGGCAGCGTCCTTGATCGACAAATCAAGAAAGCGCTCCAATGGAACAGCCAAATCTAAAAGCTGACGCAAGCCAATTTCATGATTCACCTGTTGATGGTAAGAAGACAGACGCTTCAGTAATGAATTTTCTGATTCATAAAAATTCATCCACTGAAAATACCGGGCAAACTGTTCGAGAGCTTTGTCTTTTTCTTGAGAATTATCCCAGTGGTTTTCGATATAATAAATGCTATCCAATAATATTCGACACTGTCTTTCTAACGTCAGTTCTTCGAATTTGTTTTTGGAGTAACTCTTCACACACTAGACCTTGGATGCTTCAATCAACTCATCCATCTTTTTCGCATCCACTCTTTGCGAGAGGTGGTTAAAAGGATTCAGCTTGGTGTTGTAGATTTTGTCTCTGACAGACTCCAATTGCGCATCTTTCCACTGCAGATCATCAAACCCGAAAAGTTCCTCAACCTTTGCGGCATACTCAGGAAGAATCGGTTTTAAATAAACTGTCATAATCGTAAAAATTGCCAAAATGTCCGTCAAGATTTTCTGTGTGGTCTCTTGATCATCTTTGATTAACTTCCAGGGGGCCTTCTCATCAAAATATTGATTGGCTTTGTCAGCGATTTCACGAATCTCCACCATGGCTTTTGCAAAATTCAACTCTTCATAGAGTTGGGCAATGGTTTCTGATTTTCCTTGAGCCCATTCGATAATTTTTTGCCCTTCTTCGGTGGGTGTTGCCGTCTGACCATCTAACTTCTTGTTAATCATCTGAGCGCCTCGCGATCCCAAATTAGTGATCTTACCGATCAGATCCGAGTTCACACGGTTGGCGTAGTCGTCAAAACTCAAATCCAAATCACCGATTCCATTGAGCTTGCAAGCGTAGTAGTAACGCAAATGTGTCGGGTCTAAATACTCTTGAAAATGGTTAGCCGAAATAAATGTCCCTTTTGACTTACTCATTTTCTCGCCGTTGACTGTTAAAAATCCATGAACGAAGACTTTATTGGGAGTTTTAATACCCGCAGTGCTCAACATCGCTGGCCAAAAAAGAGTGTGAAAATAAACAATGTCTTTACCAATAAAATGATATATCTCGGTTTGATCTGCGTTCCAGTACTCATCGAAATCCAAACCGTGTTTTTCACACCACTTTAAAGTACTGCTCAGGTAACCGATCGGCGCGTCCACCCAGACATAGAAATACTTCCCTGGATGTCCAGGAATCTCAAAGCCAAAATAAGGAGCATCCCGAGAAATATCCCAATCGCGCAGCTCATCATCGAGCCACTCTTTTAGTTTATTGGCGACCTCTGTTTGTGTGTGTGCTGGCACCCACTCTTGCAAGAAGGCTCTAAAATCATTCAGTTTAAAAAAGAGGTGTTCGCTTTCTTTTTTCACAGGGGGATTAGAGCAAATCGAACACTTCGGATCTTTCAAATCCGTCGGCGCATAAGTCGCCCCACACTTATCGCAAGAATCACCATACTGGTCTTCGGCTCCACAGTTGGGGCAGGTCCCCACCACAAAGCGATCCGGCAAAAACATTTTGTCATGCTCGCAATAGCTTTGCGCAACATTCTTAGCCACCACATGCCCATTTTCTTCCATGGCTTTAAAAATCCGACCAGCCATCTTTTCATTCTCAGGAGAATGGGTAGAATGATAATGATCGAATTGAATTTGAAATAGTTTAAAGTCCCGTAAATGCTCTTCTTGTGAGGTCGCAATCAACTCTTCTGGAGTGATCCCCTCTTTGCGCGCTCGTATCATCACCGGAGTTCCATGGGTATCATCAGCACAGATATAAAGGGCTTCGTGCCCACGCATCTTTTGAAAACGAATCCAGAAATCAGTTTGTACATACTCAACTAGGTGACCGATATGAATCGACCCGTTGGCGTATGGTAAAGCTGATGTTGCTATTATTCTTCTTTGTTCAGAACTCATTGAATCATCCATTTTTAAAAATTTTGCTCCTAAACAATTTAAAATTAATAGTTTAGAAGTGCCAGGGAAATTTCGAGTAATCCTGTTTGCGCTTTTCAAGAAAGGCGTTTCGCCCCTCTTTCGCCTCTTCACTGCCATAAGCCAGTCGCGTCGCCTCACCGGCAAACACCTGCTGACCAACCATGCCGTCATCCACCATGTTAAAGGCAAACTTCAACATCTTGATCGCGGTTGGGCTTTTCATATTGATCTCGCTGCACCAACGCAAAGCTTCGATTTCCAGCTCAGCATGAGGAACCACTTTGTTGACCATGCCCATTTCAAAGGCCTCTTGCGCCGAGTAGTTGGCTCCTAAAAAGAAAATCTCACGAGCTCGCTTTTGGCCGACCATTCGAGCTAGATAGGCCGAACCATAACCGCCGTCAAAACTGGCCACATCGGCATCGGTTTGCTTAAAAACAGCATGCTCTTGGCTCGCCAAAGTCAGGTCACAAACCACATGCAGAGAGTGTCCACCGCCCACGGCCCAACCCGGAACCACGCTCATCACAACTTTGGGCATAAAGCGAATCAAACGTTGCACCTCTAAAATATGCAAACGTCCCAATTTCGAGTTTTGATCGTATTGGTATCCCGATTCACCGCGAACTCTTTGGTCTCCGCCCGAACAAAAGGCCCAGCCCGCGTCTTTCGGTGAGGGGCCGTTACCGGTGAGCATCACAGTGCCCACATCAGGAGACTCCGCCGCGTGTAGCAATGCTCGATACAGCTCATCCACCGTTTGCGGGCGAAAGGCGTTGCGCACTTCGGGTCGATTGAAGGCTACACGAACTGTGCCTTGCTCTTTGGCACGATGATAGGTGATGTCTTGAAATTCAAACCCTAGAACGAGCTCCCACTGGGACGAATCAAAGATTTCAGAAACCATGAGGTCCTCCTAAAACCTGAAGAATAGAGCATAAAATTGATAGAAGGTCGAAGCCTTATCCTGAAGATTCAGACAGTTGG
Source organism: uncultured Bdellovibrionales bacterium (assembly GCA_965368905.1). Taxonomy (GTDB): domain Bacteria; phylum Bdellovibrionota; class Bdellovibrionia; order Bdellovibrionales; family JAGQZY01; genus JAGQZY01. Next base: position 4,505 of record CBDUOS010000023.1, read on the forward strand.
GGCATTGTGACAAAATGCAGGCATGGGCCCTGTGACGCTTTCTCCAAAAATTCGTTGAAGTTTTTTCAAACATCCTGCTAAAACAGCGTTCTACAAAGGGAATTGGGGGATTCTATGATTCAAAAGGCACTGCTAGCCACTCTCTTGCTTTCATCCCAGTGGGCTTGGTCACAAGCGCTGATCGACCGCACGGAACTCTCCAAAGAGGCGGGTCAGGAGTGGCTGCAAACCCACTTTTTTGAAAATGGTCGCGGCATGACCATTTCTCCCGATCTGGCTGTTTTCTTTGGCGGACTGAAAAAGAAACCATCAATCTTCCAAGACCCCTTCATTACGAAAAAATTTGGCTTCCTTCCCGGAGTCAATCAACGCTACGTGGGCGTATTTGAAGTAAAGTATAAAAATATGGATTTGGCGGTTCTGGGCTGCACAGGTTGCCACTCCGGACGCGCCGCTGGACAACTGATCCCAGGCCTAGGCAACAAAACCATCGACCCCTTTGCCATTGGCACCACACTAAAAAAGGCCCAAGGTATCTGGAAACATTTTATTGCTGGAAAACTCGAATCCGATCCCGACTACGCCTATGTGCACAACAAAGCTATGAACTTTGCAAACGTACTTTCAGACGAAAGAATATCAAACCAAACTCGAGGTCTCGTCCCCGACTCTGCCATTAAAACTTTCTTCTACCGCGACACCAACACGCCTTACGGAGCCGAGATCGAGCGCACGCAAGTCAAAGTACCAGCCCTTTGGGGATTTGCCGAAAAACGAAAAGTGGGAGTCTTCGCCGACGGCTCGTTGAATTCAAAAAATTATGCTTGGGCTTTTGGCGCCGAGCTTATGGCCAGCGATTCTGGCGAGCATTTACGAGCCTCCCTTCCAAAGCTGAAGCATGTAGTGGACAATGTGATTGGAAAGTTTCTACCACCTAAATACCCTTTTGAAATCGACTACGAGTTGGCCGAGCGCGGGCGCCCATTGGTTGAAAAAAATTGCTACGAGTGCCACGGCAATCACAACCGCGACCCCGAAGGCTTTCCCATCTTCGAACCACCTGAACTGGTTCCAGAAGATTTGGTGGGCACAGACTCTCAACGCTTGGATTACGGAAACTCGGTTTGGGTGGACCTGGCAGAGCAAGGAAGCGTTAGTGACCTGATTAGCTTCAACCGGCACTTCTTTGGCTTTGGCTATTTTGCTCCCAAACTTTGGGGCATATGGAGTCGATTTCCGTACTTGCACAATGGTTCGGTACCAACGCTCTATCACATGCTAACAAAACCAGAAGATCGCCCCGAAGTCTTTTCAATGGAAGATGCGGGTGAGCTTTACCGTTTTGATAAAACCTATATCGGCCTTCGCACTTACCGAAACCCCGCCATGATTGGTTCACAAATCGTAAAAGCCGAACGAGGAGATCGTGATCTCTATTGGGTGGGCCGAGCCGAACACTCCAACAAAGGTCACTACTATGATTTTATGAAAGAGTGGACCTACGACGACAAGATGGCCGTCATCGAATTCCTAAAAACCCTCTAATAACCCACCGTGTGAAGAAAAGGGTACGCCGTACCCTTTCAAGACACACCGTGAGAAGCAAAAGTGCCGGAACCCTTTTTAGAAGAGTTGGGACCACTCTTCTTCTTTGAAGCCGACGATGCCTTTGGTTCCTTTTAAGACGAAGGGGCGCTTCACCAGTTTGCCGTCTTTGCTTAGCATGGTGAGGGCCTGCGCTTTGGTCATAGTGGGTAATTTGTCTTTGATTTTGTTTTCTCGATAAGAAACGCCAGAGGTGTTGAACAGTTTTTTCAACTCACCATCGTAGTTTTTCAACATGGTTTCCAGTTCTTTTTTAGTGGGCGGTTGTTCGGTGATATCCACCACATCCGCCTTCACTTTTTTCTTGTCCAAAAACTTAAGAGCTTTCACACAAGTGCTGCATTTCTTGTAAGAATAGACTTTGGTGGTTGCCACTAGTTCTCCAAAATCTCACGTTCTGTTTTAAGGTCACGCGTTGTGGCGGCCTCTTCTGTGAATTTTTCTCCGTAGCGCGCTTTCAGTTTAGTGATATTTCGCTCCATCACAGTGGCAAAATCCACTTCCAATTGGTCAGCAATGATGGCGCAGTACCAAAAAATATCACCCATTTCTTCTCGGAGGTTTACCTTATCCAGCTCTTTTCCGTAGAAAACGTGCTTTTTTAGGGCATCCAAAAACTCGCCCGCTTCGGTGGCCAATCCGATCCCACCGTGTAAGAGGCGTTGATTTTCAACACTTTGCAAGCGATCTCCGATGGCTGAAAAATCTCTCGATTCAGTTTTGATGGCGTTTTTAATATACTCTTGAGTCTCCATGTCACCTCCCTAACAAAGGTTGAAAATTGTAAGTCACTCACAGTAAGATGCAAGCCTTATTAGAAAAATCAGAGAGGTGACACAATGCTTTGCCCATGCTCCAGTCAAAAAGAATTCGATACCTGCTGCCAGCCCATTTTAGAAGGCTCTGCGGCACAAACCGCCGAAGAATTGATGCGCGCCCGCTACACCGCCTACACCCAGGTGAACATGGATTTCATTAAGGCGACCCATGACCCTAGCACCATAAAAAAAACCAATATGAACGAGAACCAATCTTGGGCTGAACAAACCGACTGGAGCGGTCTTGAAATATTAAGCACCGAGAAGGGGCTGGCCGATGACGATTGGGGCAAGGTGGAGTTCCGCGCCCATTATTCTTCGAAAGACAACAGCGGTGTCCACCACGAAGTCTCTGAATTCAATCGCAAGAATGGCAAATGGTTTTTCACCGAAGGCAAAGCTCCCGAGAGTTTTCAAATTGTGAACACTGAGCCCAAGGTGGGACGAAATGATCCTTGTACTTGTGGCAGCGGTAAAAAATTCAAGAAGTGCTGCGGTTAAAAAGCCAGAAAAAAGAAACTGATCACTAAACCAGATACAACTAAAGCCACTAAGCAATACCCCATAATGTCTCGAATTCCCAAACCAACGATAGACAGAATTGGCAAAGCCCAAAAAGGTTGGGCCAGGTTTGTCCAGGCATCTCCCCACGCCACCGCCATCACGACTTTCCAAAGGGGAACCCCTAACTCTTTTGCTCCTTGAATCACAATCGGAGCTTGCACTGCCCATTGGCCTCCCCCCGACGGAACAAACAAATTCACCAAACCAGCACTCAAGAACATATACAGGGGATAGGTGGCTTGGGTACTAATGGCGACAAAGCTATCCGAAATTTTGACTGCCAAACCGGATTTGATCATAATCCCCATAATTCCAGCATAAAGTGGATACTGCACAAGGATGGGGGCCAACCGTCGACAGGCCCTTTGCACCGCACCCATGTAGGTCTGCAGGCTTCCATGCAACCCCACACCGGCGAGGATCAGTATAAAATTGATTTGGTTTAAACTGAAGCCAAATTGGCCACTAAAAATCTGACTTGCGAAAAACAAAACCATCATTCCCAAGAGAGTAAAGAAGGCAGGCTTCGAAAACACCGAAGAAGACTCTAAAATCGGTTCTTTGTCCTCTTCAATTTTAAAATCGGCGAAAGATGTAATTTTGTTTTCTTTCTTCAAACTCCAAGAAAAATAAAGAATAAGAAAACTTAAAATCAACAGAAGAGTGACAACCAAATAAAGATTGAAAAAAGAAAAGACCGTCTGATCAAAATGGATCAAAACTCCAAGCCACTTTTCTGAAAAATTATCGGGGGTACCCACTGTTAGCGGAATCGAGCCTGACAAGCCACCATGCCAAAACAAAAACCCCATATAACTTGACGCCACAATCAGCGGAAAGTGAGCCTTGTTGTTTTGTTTAGCCACTTCCAGAGCAAAAAAGGCTCCAACAACAAGTCCGAGCCCCCAATTCACCCAGCAGGCCACAGCAGAAACGATAAAGGTTAAAAGGTAAACTTGAAACGAAGTACGCGGAATGCAGGACACGGATTGTAAAAATCGATTCACTGGCTTTGACGATGCCACCACATATCCACCCAACAGAATCAAACACATTTGGGTCATAAAAGCCAATAGGGACCATAATCCATTTCCCCAAAAACTCAAATTTTCAGCCAGCCCATAATCAGTCAATGCAGATGCCAACAACAAAACAATGAAAGTTAAAAAAATGGCAATTTCAAAAGGCGTCGGTACATAAAAATGGGACTTCTTTATCACGGTCACTCCCTTGGCACTATCAGACGAATGCTCTAGATTTAATCCCCATTATCTTATATGAATAAAGAGAAACAATGAATGCCGCACTACTCATCTTTTTAGTCCTAGTATGCTTTTTTGTCGGGTTCCGTTTTTACGGAAACTATCTGTCGACAAAACTATTCGAGCTGACCGATAGCGAGGACACCCCTGCCAAATTGTTAAGTGACGATCAAGACTTTGTCCCCACCCCCAGCTCCGTGCTCTGGGGGCATCACTTTTCTTCAGTCGCTGGCGCAGCCCCCATCGTCGGCCCTGCCGTTGCCGTGATTTGGGGCTGGCTTCCTGCGCTCCTCTGGATTGTTATCGGAACTATTTTTATGGGAGCCGCCCACGACTTCGGAGCGATCGTGGTCTCGATGCGCCACCAAGGACAAAGCTTGGCCACATTGTCTGGAAAACTTATCTCCTCACGCACGAGAAACCTGTTCTTAATGGTCGTCTTATTTTTAGTTTGGATGGTCATCGCGGTTTTTGCCTTAGTGATCGCCAATCTTTTTGTGACCTTTCCCAGCTCTGTACTTCCCGTCAACTTCGAAATCCTGGTTGCTCTACTGATCGGTTACTTTATTAATAAGAAAGGAAAGTCGATATTGCTTCCGGCCATTGTCGCTCAGGTATGTCTCTTTATAACCATGTACTTAGGAACCCTGTTTCCAGTTCGCCTCGATGCCATCACCGACAGTCCCATGATGCTGTGGATTTGTTTTTTACTCATTTACTCTTTTGTCGCGAGTACTTTGCCGGTGTGGGCCCTATTGCAACCCCGAGATTACATCAACAGTCATCAATTGGTAATCGGCCTTGGAGCCCTCGTCATAGGTGTTTTCATTGTTCAACCGCAAGTCGTGGCCCCTGTTTTTCAACCAAACCCCGAGGGTGCCCCCTCTTGGTTTCCCTTTCTTTTTATAACAATAGCCTGCGGAGCCATCAGTGGATTCCACGGACTGGTCAGTTCTGGTACCACCAGCAAGCAGGTTAAAAATTGGAAAGACGCCAAAACCATTGGCTATGGCGCAATGCTTGGCGAAGGAACTCTTGCACTGCTCGCCACCCTTGCCGTGAGCGCAGGCTTCACAAGTTCTGAAGCCTGGCACCAACACTTCTCTTCATGGGGAGAGGCCAAAGGCTTGTCAGCCGCGATAAGTGGTTTTGTCTTTGGGTCCAGTCGATTTCTAGAAGGCATTGGGATCCCGGAAAACTTTGCCCAAACCATGATGTCTGTTTTAATCATTAGTTTTGCTGCGACCAGCCTCGACACTGCCACCCGAATTCAACGTTACATCATTTCAGAAGTTGGAGTGATTACAAAGATTAAGTTTCTTGAAAAACCTTGGGTATCCGCAGGCCTTGCCGTTTTATCCGCTTTGTTTCTGATGCTGATTCAAGAGGGTGGAAAGGGTGGATTGATTCTCTGGCCTCTGTTTGGTGCCGCCAACCAAATGCTCGCAGCACTGACCCTCATTGTGATTTGCGTTTACCTCATCAAGAAAAACAAACCCATAAAAGCCTTTTTTATCCCTTTAGTTTTTGTCTTTATGGTGACATTGATTGGATTGTCCATGAACATTTACAACTTCACTCTGAGCAACAACTACATGTTGGCCACTTTGTCTTCAATCTTACTAGTTGCTGAGTTGTGGATCGCTTTAGAAGCTTGGCTCAGTCTCCGAAAAACCCCATAGGAGCAAGCGTTTCAAAGCTTATTTCTATTCCCACCCCCATAAAAACAGTCGTGCTCTTTTAATTTGACAGTCGTTAACATATTTAGGCCTCCCGAAAACTTTGGTCAAAAAATCACTTCAGATCGCATCTATCAAGTTAAGAGTTGGAATTCATTTTGCAACTTCTTAATTACATGAACAAACTTATAAAAAGTCATTTAGTCATTGTTTTAATCCTAAGCTTTGCGCCCACGATGGGCTTTAGCAATTTCAATTGCAGTAGTCGGCAAACAATTGACTCTATTTACAATCGAGCCGTGCGTCTGCAAAATCAAGTTGATGCTCGCGCCTCCGACTTTCGCAACAACCCCAGTCGCTATGCCAGTTACGACACGCAAGCGATTCGCGATTGCTTTGGTTGGTTTGATGGAGGATCTACGGGACGTTGCTCAAACAATAATGCAGAGTGGAGAACATTATTCCCTGCCGACGAATACGATCAGGTTATCTCGCAATTGCGTGGCTATTGTAACAGTTGCGGAAACTGCCCGAGCATTTCAAGTATGAACTCCGTCCGCAATCAACATGGTTTTCGTGGAATGATTGAAGTGTTAAGGCGTCAGGTGACGGCCGAAGTCATACTCCACTCAAATCCCGAGTCAGAGAGAGTGCTTCCAGCCGGCCTTCCTGCAGACGAAGCTCCTCCGGCTTCCACCAGAGAGATCTCCATTTGAATTTATAGGCGATTCTCGCGCTCAATAGTCATATAAGCCGTGACTGAGTCGAGCCAGTCAGCCGCATACTGTGTGGTGTCTTCGTTGAATGTGTTCATATACCTTGTGAACTCAGAACCAAAACTGGTGGTTTTTACAACTTGCATTTCTTCCGCCACCTCATTCATTTCACGTTCCGCAATGTCACAGGCTCGCTCCAAGTAAGAAGCCCGTCGAATATCATAAAGCGAGTTACGGTAAAACCGGCAGCGTTGCTTCATCAGTGCGTATTGCCTACGAAGCGAATCGAAACGATCCATCAGTTCCGAGCTAGCGCGATCCACATAGTCCCACATAATACTCTCTTCAGCCTGCATCAGAGGATTCTCCCACTCTTCAAACTCTAAGTCCGTACGGAATAGGTCGTGAAAGGCTATCGCCATAGACGAATTCAACTTTCTATAATCCATGTTAGGATCAGCCTTGGGCCGATAAGAGTACATTTGAGAAACAATCTGACTCCCTAGTTGTTGCAACGATTTGTAATCTCGTTCCAGCTTCTTCCGATGATATTTCACATAGCCAGAAGCCACATCTCGAAACAAAACGTCTTCGATTTGCTTTTGTCTTTCGGCAATGGGTTTGCGCAATTCATCGGCCTCACCCTCTTCTTCACTGTCAAAGAGCTTCTGTCTTTCAGTTTCAGCCCATGCCTTTGTCAAAAGTGCCGTCACAGTAGCCTGCTGATCAACAACTGTAGCCTCCGAAGGAACTCCTACGCCCTGTTCTGGGGCGATCGCAAAACCTCGTAAGAAATAACGATCCACTAAATCATTAGGACCCAATTCTGATGCTGGCACTTGCGCCGAAAAGGCACCGGTGTCTTCTCGATACACTAAAAACCCTTGTTCATTGTAGAAACGATCTTGAAAATCCCTAGCTGCCAGCTCACAGTCAGGGCAGCGCTCAGCCACTGTATCTATCAAGGCTTGAGCCGCATTCCTCGCTTTTCGCAAGCGACGATCATATTGCAATGTTTGAGTTTCTTTATCAAAGTCACTTTTAAAATCATAATAGGCACATAGTGTGTTGAGATAGTTCACGCGATCCGCCTCGACATCAGGATCATAGCTGGTGCGAGCGGTGACAATGGTATTGATACTTTTTAAAAGCCCAGAGACCACGCTCCCGGCCAAACTGATTTTTGCACCAAAGGGACCAGCCAATGCTCCCACAGCTCCTGAAATCTCGCCAATCACAGCTGAAAGTGTTCCCAGAGTCGAGAACTTCGCTGGCTCATCAAAACAGGCTTTGTTATTTAAAAACCCTGTAACCACACTGGCCTTCTTCACAACTTGGTCAATATAGCTTTCTAGGTCTTTCACTTCTTTACCCGACAATTGCTGACCGGCTGAGGTTCCTTTTTTGATAAGATCAATAAATGATTTCCGTTTGTCTGTGACGAGACTTTGTAGATCCGTCACACCCTTTTCGATGGCGTCAATTTCGCCACTGTTTTTACAAGCTTCAGATTTGATTCGGTTTCGAATGTCATCCAACTGGGCCAACATATCAACATACTTCTTAGCCGGCCGAGGACATTGCACAATCGGCGCCTCTGGATACCCAAGACTCATCACCTCAAGACCTTCTGGAAGGTCCAAATCAGACCCTTCAGGCGGCAGTTCAGCAAATGTAGAAAACGAAAATAGAGAAACGAAAAAAATTAATAGAAAAGGCTTCACCTTTACCCCCTTGTGCCTTTTGGGACGGCACTTGCGGCAAAGTGTATTAAATTTCAATCCTTTGGGGAGGACGATTGAAAAAATGACAGAAGAGGGAGTTTCCTACCCATGTAGGAGTTTCAAAATCGGAACTGTTCGACGGCCTCTTCACCCTCAGGGCCCAACAGAGTCAGTTGGATATAGAGGTCATCTGGAGTTGGCATCAGGCAATCAAAGCGCTCATGCTTTTCCATCCCGACGGCGGTCCTATCCTCCGAGGCGCAGATCCCCGATCGGTCCAAAGTTGAAAAAGACACCCGGTAGCTGACGGATTGATTTGGGTTGCTTGCAAAGCTCGAAACAACATCAAACTCGTAGGCTTGTCGTCCAAGATCATCCACCTCAACACTAATCAATTTAACATCGTAAAAGAAATCTGGCTGCGTGGAGTATGGATAAGGAATATTCAATCCATTGGGCTGAAAGTTTCCACAGTTTTGAAAAACAAATATGCAGAGACCTGTGAGACCAAGACGCACCCCAAATTTCACAGCTCCTCCCGGCTGGCAGCTTCACGGATCGCCGAATCAAAACTATCCCGAGGGGTTCTTTGTATTACAACTGAAAGGTTTTCCAATCGCAGTTGAGTTTCATCACCGGCACCATCAATCACAAGAATATCGACGTCGACATTGGCAGTTTCGCGGCAATAGAGATGAAAGATGTTAGGAAAATAAGGGTCAATGAGCGTTCCACAAGCACCAAACGGACGAACTTCGGCGTGCATCACCCGTGCCTCTTCATCGCCTCCGATGACAAAAGGCAAAAGACGATTCACCACAAACGCACTTGCCGGGTAGTGCGGAATCACCTGAAGGCTGCTCTGTGCAAAAGCCACAGACGTAAAAAATAGAATAAAAGTACAGGTCCCAATAATTTTCATAAAAGCATCCAATGTCTTATCGGGATTTTATTAGTAAAAAATGACTGGACCTATGTATTAAAGGGATGCCCAGGCCGAGGCCTGGGCACGATGTTCAGTTAAGAGGGGTCAAAGATGGAGACCTCGGATGAGATCTCAGGCGTCTTTTTTACTGTTGAGCAATTCGCTGAAGAATCCACCCTTGGTTGATTTAACTTCAACTTTTTTGGTTTGTTCTACTTCCTTTTTGGGGAGTAATATTTTTAACTCTCCATTCGTGTAATCCGCTTCTATCTTTTCCTGGTCCACTGTTTTAGGCAGACCAAAACTTTGCCTAAAGGCTCCATAGGTTCGTCCTTTGTATTTTCTTGTGGAGTCTGAGTTGAAACTTTCCGAACGTTCACCACTGATCAGTAAAACTCCATCTTTCACTTCAATGTTGATGTCTTTTTCATCCATCCCTGGCAAGTCCAATGAAAATAAAATGAACTTTTCAGACTCTTCAATGTCACAGGCCAAGTTCATGCTACGACTTGTACGATGATCGAGTAGCTCTTCAAACAATTGATCAAACTCACTGAACCAATTCTGTGAAATGGAGTTTGATCTCCATGCTGGTACTATTGCTTTCATAATAAAACTCCTTCCATTAAAGTTCTTGTCCTTACTTTTTGAGAGGCATCTTTCTCTCTTACAATCTAAACATGAGTTTGTTTTTTCTCTCGTCAAGGTCGTCAATTTTTTTGACAGTGTTTTTTTTAAAACAATCTTCCTGGACCTTGACATGTTTTGATTCGACTCCATGTTTAAATGAGCCGCCGATGTATCAATATCGGTCAATGAGTCTCTTTTTTCTGAGAGAGACCACTTGTTCTGTTATTCTAATCTTCAATAGAGCAGGCGTGTTTAGCTCTGACATTCAAACCTTTAGGAGTACGTATGAAGAATGTTTTGATCGACTGGCGCGGGATTATTCCTTCAGCTGATACTAAGGAACAAACCGAGCAAATTCTTTCCACTCTCAAGTACATTTTGCCTCCGGATAGTGATATTCGAATTTGCCTTGAGAAATTTAGCCGAAACTTTGAAGGGCATATCGTGGTTCGTTCGCCCTTGGGTGACTTTGCCGCTCATTCTGAAAGTAAAGATTTGTTCAACTTGTGCAAAAACCTACGAAAAAACTTGAAGCTGCAAATCTTCAAACATCGTGAAGCCCACCAAAAATGGCAAAAGAAGGCCTCATAAAGAACATTAATATTAAACTCAAATACAAAAGCCCTGTTGAAACAGGGTTTTTTTTGCTCTTTCAATTAAAACAACATGAGTACTAATTGGCGCATCTCTTAAATGCTGGTAAATGATTCTCTTGGCTGGCCGCTTGCAAGTTCTCAAAAACGACCATGAGGTTCGCGTCCCCCACTGCCAGATCAAATATCCGGTCATACAATTGAACATTTGCAACTTCAGCATCGACACCAGCCTGACAAGCCTCTTGAATCGAAGCAAAACCCTCGACATTTCCAACGTAAGGATTTTCTGGCACTTCAATATCATATTTCACAAAGAAAGGAAGGAGAGCATCTATATGCCTCTGCTCAGCTCGAATAATATTAATAAAAGGGCGAACTTCTCCAAAGTCTTCAATCACTTTCTTGTAAGTTGCCAAAGCTTTTTGCTCGTCATCAATGGCAAGCTTCAACGCGAGCGTGATATCTTCTACAAGAGCCCCAGAGGCAACCTCTTCGTTGCTCTCACTAGCTGGATGATTCTTTCCTTTACAAGACATAGACAACACTCCCATCAGTAAGAATATTACTAGAACGGATTTTTTCATAACAGACTCCTAGGCTCTTCATGTATTTAGAATAACGCAGCTCTTAGATTGAAAATATCATCTAGATTATAGGGATAAAATTTTATGCAGCCAGATAAGTAGGCATAGCCAACAACATATTTCTTTAGTCATTCTAAACGTTTAAGGTTGTAGATATCGGTTGATGGCCGCTACGCGTCATTAGTCAATTATCCACTCTAGCAGTAATTTATGCTAATCCTTCCCAGTTGATTTGAAGGAGGCCAAGCCGTGGCAGAAAAGAAGTATGGCGACCACGCCATTGAGAATGCAAAACTGGAACGTTTTGAGAACCGGACTAAACACCGAGACTACCAGGTGGATTTTACCTGCCCCGAGTTCACTTGTCTTTGCCCTCGCAGTGGCTTCCCCGATTTTGCCACGATTCACATCTCCTACACTCCTGATGATTGGTGTGTGGAGCTCAAATCTTTAAAACTTTACATCAACAAGTACCGAGATGATCGCGTCTTCCACGAAGATGTTACAAACAAAATTATGGACGATATGGTGGAGCTTCTCAGCCCGAAAAAAATTAAAGTCGTCGCTGACTTTAATGTTCGAGGAAACATTCACACTGTGATCACGGCAGAACACGAGAAGGGAGACTAAGGAACCATGCTGATGGAGTTTAGCTATCGGTTTGAAGCCGCTCATCGCTTTTTAAAATCCGACTCGGTTCAATGCATGACCCCGCACGGTCACACTTGGTACGCCACTATGGGGGTCCGCTTTTCGGGATCAGCTCTGAATGCTTCTCAGATGACCGTCGAATTTGGCGCCGTTAAAAAGCAGTGGAAGGCCCTTATTCAAGAAACCTTTGATCACTCGTATATGCACAATATCAACGATCCCGTGGTCGAAGTCTTAACTGGCAATTCAGAGCCGCCTCGACTCATTCCATTTCCTGGAGATCCGACAACGGAATTGATTAGCCTTTTTCTTTTTAACAAAATGGAAAAGATTTTTGCTCATTCCGCTTTCAAAGACTCCGCGAGTTTACAATTTATAAAACTTCAAGAAACCCCCACCAATGCCATTCATTGTGATCGTGATTTTTATTTAAATGAAATAGAAAATTTCGCCAACTGGACGGGCTGGTGGCAGTCCGAAGACATTGCCGACCGGACTTTGCGTGGAAACGACTGAATTTCATATCAATGATTTGTTTTGGACCGTACAAGGTGAAGGGTCGCAAGCGGGGCGACGAGCCCTGTTTGTTCGACTTCCCTATTGTAACTATGACTGCCCTTGGTGCGATACCGAATACAATTCTTATCGTATTTGGACCAAAACTGAGTTCCAAGATTTTGCAAAGCAAGAGAAAACCCGCTTTGCAGTGATCACCGGTGGCGAACCGATGGCACACAAACATTTGCTTCCTATTTTGCAAATCTTAAAAGAAATGGGGTTTGAAGTGGCCTGCGAAACCAATGGTAGCTTACCGGTTCCCCGGGAGATTGATTTTGTCACGACTTCCCCAAAGGCCTATACCAAAGGCAAAAACGAGCCCTACTATGTGCACCCGTCCCTTTGGGAGCAAACCTCGGAGTGGAAATACGTGGTCGACGAACCTTTTGATTTTGCGGTTCTCGAAAGACATCGAAACAAGTCTGGCCAAGCCATCCACTCCCTATCTCCGGAGTATGGTAAAATGAAAGATCAAGTGCCACGAATCCTAGAGTACATAAAAGAAAATCCGCAATGGAAGCTGAGCCTACAAACCCATAAGTGGATCAACATCCCCTAGAGTACAAAGAGCTTGATCAAGCCAATGTCGAAAGCACGGCCCCTGTCAGAGTGAGAATGGCTCCTGCCACTCGCAACTGGGTCACCTGAACGTCACTGACATAGTAGTCCCATGCAATCGATGCAAAAACTTGCGCAGCAATCGAAATCACAATGGTTTGTACCGCTCCAATTCGCCCCACCGACACCGCCAAGCCAGTAACCAGCGCAAAACCCATCAATCCTGGCAACAACCACCACCAGCGAAAATCTGAGAAAGCCCATTGGATGGCAAACTCCTGAGGTAGGCTCTTTGGCTTCGCATGGACATACACAAAAAAGGCTGCATTGAAGACGAGAAAGATCAGACCGTTCAAAAACAGAGAAGCAGTAAAACCTAAAGAGTCCGCAATCACTTTATTTAAACCGGCCTGCCAAACACCAAAGGCTCCTGCCATTATAGATAAGAAAATTGCCAATGCCATAAATCACCCTACCTCAAAATAAAAAAGGCACCCGAAGGTGCCTTTCTGTAAAATCTAAATCCTTAAAGCAGGAATTAGAAACGATACATCAAACCAAGTGTGATGGTGTTGAATGAATCAGTAGCTGTGGCTCCGTCTTTCTCAGTGAAAGTTCCGTTGTCATCAGCAGAGTCCATTCTGTACTCAAGCATAACTAGAGCGTTTTGATCAATTTCAGCTTTAGCAGCCAAAGTGATTGAAGAGATACTATTGTCAGTTCCCGCAGGAGCAGCAATTGCTGTTGCTAAGCCGTTGTAAAGGATGAACCCATTGTCATAAGACAACTGCTCATAACGTAGACCCAATCCAAACATACCGAAGTTAGCGTTAGCATAAGCTGCGATACTGTTGGCTTTTTTCTCAGTAGCACCAGTGGCATGCAACTTTTGACCGTGATCAATATAGTTCAATGCTACATCAAACATTTCGTTCACCATGTAGGCGGCTGAAATATCTAAGATGTTGATTTGGTGAGTAAGACCAGCACTTGCTGTTGGAGTACTACCCGCTTGACCTTCTGTACCTGTTACGTAGTTCAAGTCAATGTGTAGGTTATCCATAGGATCAACATCAACAACCAAAGCCATGGTTTTGTTGTTGTCACGCCCGTCACCCGCAAGACCAGAACCGTTTGAGAAGATCAGACCAGCAGACCACATGTCTTGCTTGTAATGAACGTCCAAACCAGTGCTGAAGAATGGAGCCAAAAGGTAACCATAACTTCTTGAGTACTGAGAGTTGTCCATATGATTGTAGGTTTCGTGTCCAACAGGTGATTCGAATGAACCAAAAGTGAATCCAAGACCGTAGTCACTCATCATATGATAGTAAGCGTTTAGAACGTTTACGTTTGTACCAGACAGACCGTACGCAGGGTTAATACCGCCAGCGCCAACGATGGTGTTTCCCCATCCAACTGATAGAAGAAGCTTAGACTTGCTCCAGTTTTTCTCCAAGTTCAGTTCGACAAGATCAACGTTGAAGTCGTCGTGGTTATTGTTTGGGTTTTGAAACCCTACGGCTGTGTTTTCACTGTCGTAAAAACTCATGCTTCCTGCGAAGTCTCCGTAAATTGAAAATGGTTTTTTCTCGCCGCCTTCGTGATCATCAGCTAACGCTGAAGTTGTAAATCCCAAACTGGCAAGAATCACTATTAGTGTTTTGATTCCCATAAGATGCCTCCTATATTAAAAATGCTTTGTTGCTTACCAATACGTTTGCGTCTTTAACTTTAAATATCAACAAAAAAAAACCACGGGTTTTTAAGGCCAGTAGCAAAAGACACGACGACTGTGTCAAAAAAAACACAACAAACAGTTTTATATTTTTTAGGTTCAACAAGAGTTTGATGAACCTTTCTTAACAATTCCCTTAACGCCACTTACAGGAAACTCTTCAAACCCGCTATAGCTCTGCTTTTCGAGAACTCAAAATTAAACTTAATATGAGATCAACATTAAAACCACTTAGATGAAGCAAGACAGGGGATTGGCGATGACAAAAAAAGTCCCTTTGATTGTGACTATTTAAGCGACACTTGACGCTGCGCATGCGCCAAAATTTTATTCGACTTTTGTCGCGCTGAATCTGTAGACATTTAAAGACCAAGGTCAGATATGCATAGCTCTTCAGCAAAAATCAAAGATGTACGCCCCTTTAATTGGATTTCGACAAAGGAACCCGACCAAGAGTTTGCCTTATGGAAAAAGGCTTTTTCCCATCTGGTTCTAGAAGTTGGATGTGGAGCTGGCCTTCACCCCATCCAATGGGCTAGCTCAAACCCCAAGCAAGGCATGATCGCTATCGAAAGAACAAAAACAAAATCCCAAGCGTTTCAACAGCGCATGAGAAACCATGAATTGGAAAACATTTTTGTTGTTTGCGGGGATGCTATGGATTGGGTGCCGGCCAATATTAAAAAACCAATATTGGACGAGATCTTTTTTCTTTACCCCAACCCTTATCCAAAAGAGAAACAAGCGAACAAACGGTGGTACCGCTCCCCATTTATGCACTATCTCCTAGGGATATTAAAAAATGGTGGCAAAATCCATTTTGCCACCAACGAAGCCTTTCTATTTGAAGAAGGTTTGTTATACGCCAATAAATATTGGCAATTCGATGTTCTCAATAAAAGATCCAGTGAAAACGACAGCTGGAAACCTCGCACTCATTTCGAGAAAAAGTACCTCGAACGTGGAGCCACTTGCTTTGACGTTACTTTCCGCAAAACTCTTGCAGTGGAAACATCAATGTAAGAACCTGCGACCGATCACAGTGATTGGACCCTGGCTCAAACACAGTCAGAAATAATTTCTTACTATCAAAGTTCACATTCTCAAAAAAGCAAGTTTGCAAAACGCCTTGCGGAAATTTTGCAGTGGGCGCGCCAACCATACTTGAAAAATTGGTCGGGTAATTGTCTATGATATATTTAGCCAAGTTCATCACCTTATATGATTTTGTTCCTGAACATTTTATGTATGTTCGCAAACGAAACGGAAATGCTGCCGGTTCACCAACAAACTGGTTCAAGACTTTTACTTTCACTCCACTTCCGACATTATTGTTTCCGACCGTGATGCTTTTTGCGTTGGCTAAGCTTTCAGCCCCAAGAGTTTGCACCTGCAACTGAGCCATAGCGGGACCACTGAAAATAAACACAACAATTAATATTAAAAAAGACTTCATTCCTAACTCCTATTAACCTTCAATTCAAAATTACGTACAGTTCACACGGTGTTGGCTTCGAACTGCTTGAGTTGGCGGCAACGACATATGCATATGGTCCCAGTGGGCACTATTATCTTCAAAGCCCAAACAGCCCGAGCCACAACTTCCCGAGATTCCCTGGGCCTGCATGGTATCAACAACACCTTCCCAGCAATCATACATGTTGCTGTAGAAAGTCCTGTGTCCCTGCCGATCCATATAAGCTCCGTGCATAGTTACCGTATTGTGGGCCGCTCCGTTGTAGAGTTCGATATTAAAAATATCCAAAGCCCTACCAATTGCATGGGTCGACACCTTACCGTTGGAAGAATAGCGACCAGAGCTGACCTGACCTTCACCCGTTCGAAGTCGAACACGCGAGGGCGTAAAGCCGAAGGCCTCCTGAGCAGCACTTCGTGCGCACGCCAAGCCTTCAGTTTGCACCACCTGCAAAAAATCTTGATCGTACTCCAACTCGCGACATTGCCCATTCATATTAGTGATTTCCAATGGTCCACCACAAATTTGTTGGGCGGCATCCCCCCCACGACTGGTGATCGCACTGGTTCGCGGCCCTGAGGTGGGACCACGGTAGTAGGTCCCCTCTCTTTGCGCGACAACAGCTCCATCGTTTTCAATAACCGTACCCACACCCTGTGGATTGTCTCTTCTCTGGTAGGTGTATCGCCACTGACCATTTTCGTCTTGGTAGACATACATTTGACCATTGGTCGTTTCTGCATGTCCAAATTGAAAAAACAATAGAATGGCACAAACCAGCGCACTCAATCCTCCAAACACTAACACCTCCTATGTCCACTTCTTAGACAGTCATTGCTCTAGAAGTTCCCGTTTACTGGATATTGCAAAGGTCTGACCAACTCTGAGCAGGCGCCAGCTTGCAACTGAAAATGGTTTTTTGGCTAAATAATGCCCGAAGTGTAAAACAAAACTCGCGAATCAAAAGGATTGAACATTCATGAAATGTTTTCAATAATCATTAAATCATGGTTCGTTTTCTTTTAGGGTTTCTTTTAATTGCAGCTGCTGGCGGCGTTTTTTACAGCCAGGGTCCTATCCAATATTACATGAAACCCAAGCAAGATCGCCTCTACTCCCTGTGGAAAGAGGACATTGATAAACTCTCTGAAAACCAAAAGTTTGCCGAGGTTTTTCAAAATGTCGGCAAGGTTGAGGTGCATTTCACCGACCCACAAGTGGCCACGGAGTTTGAGCGCTTCAACACTCCTTTCCTGCCATCAAAAGGCAAACCGCTTATTCTAAAGATCAGCGTCACACGCTGGATCGAAGCCGACTCCTATGGATATGTTGTTCAACACGAATTATTTGATGAAACAGAAGACAAAATCTACGAATTCGGCCGAACCTATAAAGTCGGCCTCATCTTTTAAGCAACTTTTCTATTAAGAATTTTCCTTAATCCTTCTCGAGAAATTTTTAGAGACTTCGCCGCTTGGGTCTTGTTTCCTTCAAAATGACTAACAACCTTCAAAGCGTAATCTTTTTGAAACCGCTTGGTAACAAGATTCATCTCAACAATCTCACTTAAGTTCGAACTATTCACAACAGCCATCGGAGTGACTTTTCCCTCTCCGTTTCTTTCTTCAGGCAGAAGAATAACATCTGAGGAAATTTCATCCACATCCTGCGAAAGCACACAGGCTCTTTCAAGAACGTTCTTCAGCTCACGTATGTTTCCTGGCCATGAGTAGGTTTTCAACTTAGCTAAAGCCCCATCCTTTAAGAGTTTACCTTGTATATTCTGATCTCGAGCAATGATTTTTAACAAGTTATTAGCCAAGACCTCCATATCCTCAATACGCTCCCTTAATGAAGGCAACTGGTACTGGAAAACATTGATTCTAAAAAACAGATCCTCACGAAACTTGCCCTCTTCTTTAATCTCTTCACTTAGATCTCTATTGGTGGCAGTGATAAGTCGGATATCCACAAACTTTTCCTCGGACTCTCCAACTTTTGAAACTTTCTTTTCTTGCAGCACCCGCAAGAGTTTGGATTGCATATCAAACGGCAATTCGCCAATTTCATCCAAGAACAAAGTCCCACCGTTGGCTTTTTGAAAAACTCCATCGCGAGCCTTCACGTCAGTCGCCACGCCATCGACAATACCAAAAAGCTCTGACTCAAACAGTGTCGGTGGAATTGCTGCACAGTTGACGACCACAAATGGACCTTCACTTCTGTTGCTACGATTATGAATATGGCGTGCCATAACCTCTTTACCCGTTCCACTTTCACCTAACAGTAGAACTGAGCTTGAGCTATTCGCGACCACATCTGTTTTGTTATAAATTTCATTCAGTCCTTCATGGCTAGACTGGAAGGACAGATGTTCAATACTATTACGATTCACCTCGGTCAGGCGCTCTTTCATTTGCTTGATTTTCTGACGATCATGTATACGTGTCAGTGCTGTCACGGCAAGCAAAGACAACAACTTAACCTTTCGTATATCAGTTTCGTCGAACTCTCCTTCTTTTTTATTGAGAACCTGAATAACCCCAAAGGGTTTACCAAAATTCTGAATCAGCGGAATGGAGATAATCGATTTTGTGTTGAAATTTGTTTGTTCATCGATTTTTGGATTGAAATAGGGGTTCTTGGTAACATCATTCACCATTTGAACAATCCCTGTCTTAAAAGTGTAGCCGACGATTCCAATCTGCGACGAAACCGTAATTTCTTTCAGTTTACCACCAATTTCAGTAGCCATGTATGAGCGTAAAACCTCTTCATCCGTTTTGTAATCGACCTCTTTAATAAAGAGCGTAGACCTCTCGGCATCACAAATTTCTTTGGAGTGATTAAGAATCAACTCTAGTAAGTGATTGGCATTCTTTACGGAGAAAAAGCTCTCCCCAATTTCGAGTAGTTTTTTATAATCGTTAACCATGTATAGGTATCGGAAAACACTTCGGAAAACCTGAAAAAAAAAGCCCTACTTTCGTAGGGCCTCTAGGAGTGTCTGCGTGTGTCCTAATTAATTTTAAAATCTAAATTGTTCTCTTTCATATTCTCTAAGTTTTTCTTCAAAGTATTCAGGAGAACGACCACGTCCTTGGTCATTGTTTTGCTGACTCTCACTACTGCTTTCTCTGTTGCCGGCCGATTCAGTCGCTAGAAGTAATAACAAGAAGATCGCGTTGAGTTTGCGGGCCTTTCTGTATGTCATCTCACCTTGCATGGTGCTCTCCTCAGTAAACGTACAACGTTAAGAACACTCTTTCTATATTCAAAGGTCGTGCCAGCCGCCAAGTCAAAAGTATCGATACTAAACTGCGATTCGCCAACCCAGGTTGGAGGGAGACCACCCACTGGAGTTGCACCGCCAAACCTTGTTGTCATTTTTTCGTTTCAAAAAAAGACAGTTTTAAAACCGATGGTTTCACTGACCACTTTGATTTGCAGTCGTTATTATTTCACCAAAATATCAACCCAGGCCTTCTGGGCCGTGGTCATTTGGTCTGGAGGAGACATCAGAGCGTGTTTCAACCCATTCTCTAGCTCATTGAGTGAATCCAACTCTGCGGGACCAGCGACAATCATTTCTTTTGCCACCTTAAGGGCCTTACTATTATTCTTTCGCATCACCTCAATGACCTGCTCAACCGTGACATGGGGAACATCGTCTTTCCAGCAATCGAAATCGGTAACAAAACAACAATTCAGGTAAGTTAAGCCAGCCTCTCGCGCCAAAGCATACTCTGGATAAGAGGTCATACCAATAATATCGGCACCCCACGAACGGTAAAGGTGAGACTCTGCCTTCGTAGAAAACTGAGGCCCCTCCATAACCACCAAAGTTTTATCAAAATGAGATTTGAACTCGAACTTGCTGCTCAAATCCTTGATCGCCGAAACCATTCCCTCTGTAACAGGAGTCGCCAGAGACACATGCCCAACAATACCATCTCCACAAAAACTGTTTTTGCGAATTCCCTTAGTTCGATCAATAAACTGAGTCGGAATGACCAGGTCTCCAGGCTCACACTCATCTTGCAAGCTTCCAACAGCAGAGAAAGTCAGAAGTTTAGTAGCCCCAAATTTTTTAAGAGCAAATATATTGGCCTGATAATTGACTTCGGTTGGCAACAAATCGTGTTGAGTACCATGCCTTGGGATAAAAAGAATTTCCTTGCCACCCAAAGACACTTTCTTGAACCCAATGGAAGCTTCACCAAAAGGGGTATCTCGAGAGAGATCTTCTACCGGCTGGAAAGCATCAAATTTTTCAAAACCAGAACCGCCAATGATTGCCCACATTTTTCACTCCTTAGCAAAAACGAGGTCAATCTACTGCAATTCTTTAGGGTGGTCACTACAAAAAAACGGGCCCGCATCAATGCGGGGCCCGGAGGTTATGGAACTCTGCGTGTGTCCATAAAATTTGTGTGTCAATAAAACTATCTAGTGGTCCATTCTCATCTGCCCGGGACGTTGACAGAAATTTCCAAGTAAATCCTCATACGGCGTTTTGTTTTGAGACTCCCTAGCTGCTAACACGATAAGAACGTGCAAAGGGTTGGGTCGCTTAATCGTATTTCTTCGAACTCTATGTTGAAAAATCATTCTCATTTCTATCCCCTTTGCTAAGTCACTGCTCTATTACTATTCAAGATAAGTGCCAGCTTTGAAAAAGAACTGAGTCGTCACTGGCAACCCAACGCCAACAAAAGTCGGCGAAACAGTGAAAACAATTGTTGCCACTAGCAACAAAAGTTGGTCACAAAACCTAGCTTCTCAAAATGAAGCAAAACGAGCCGAATCTGTCCATATCCGACAAAAGGCTCATAAAATAATATAGAATAAATAAAGGGAATCTAGGGGAACACAATGGGAACATTCATGAAAAAAATATACATTATAGCAACTGCGCTTTTAATGCTCATTGGCTACAACAACTGTGCTCAACCTGCAGGGAATGATCTCTCTGAAGCCCGTAAATTTGAAAACCAGGGAAATGGAACACCCTATGGTGGCAAACTCAGTCCTGGAGAATATTTGCCATCGGTCAATCAAGTTTGTGATTCCACTTATACCGAAAAAATAAAAGTCAGTACCCAAGACGGGAAAGAGAAAGTGACTCTCGAAGTTCCATGCGAAGGGTCTTCAGTTGAATTGTCAGACAACGACATGGAAGTTTCTAACGACAAACAAAGACTCATGTACAACGCAACTGGCTTTGCACATGAATCAACCACTCGCGCACAGGCCAAGGAACACTATCGATTGGCCTGTCGAACAACAGAGGCCAATTATGGAGCTGAGATTTTAATATACGGTCCAGCTCCTGTTTATACTATGGAACATATCTCGCTGCAGTCAGGATTCACACTTTATCAAGTCAATCTGAGTTTCAACTACCAAACCTTGACCTCCCCCAATCGCCACACCTTTGTTGGCGATAACGATAGCTTTATGATCACAGAGAAGGAGTCGGGAACGCTCGAAAAATTTAATGGGAGTTGGGATTCGACAGCCAAAGACACCAGCGAATTTCGACGTGTGATTTGCGACAACCTCAGTGGAGTTCCTTTGGATGAGTGGTAAGAAGATTGATTTCAAATCTTTGGAACAACTAGCAAGAACCAACCAGTGGTCAGAGGTTGAAAAGATTATTCAATCAACTGACAGACGGCTGTTCTTGAAAAATGAAACTTTACAACTCGCCACCTTGGCACGCCGAGCCTATCGCCTGAGCTTCGCATCCTACTTATTAAAACCTCTTGTTCTCGATTCAGAACACAACATTAGACAAGACGCAGGGGAATCCGCCATCGCCGAGTACGCAGTGATCCAGACGATGTTAGGGGGAAGAAAAAAAGCACTTGAACTGCTAAATACCCTTAACGAAAAGTCTCCAACCACCGCTTTTGCTTGGGTGACGTACCACTTCTCTTTACACCAGCATCGGCAGGCAATTCCCTACCTTCGAAATTCGATTGATAGTGAATCAGACAATTACAAAAAGAAAGTCGCCCAACTCAATTTAACGGCCTGTCTGGTCGAGTCTGAACAGTTTGAAGAGGCAAACGAAGCCCTTGATCAACTGGAAGATTATTTTTCGCAAGAAAGTTATAAACTTTTACTAGCGAACACCAAGGAATTGCGTGGCCAATTGCTCATTCATAACAATAAATGGGTAAAGGCTCAAAGAACCCTAGAAGAAGCGCAAAACCTTATGGTGAACGAAAATCGCCTATACAGTCTTTTTATTGAGAAATGGAGCTTGATTTGCAAAATTCAAGCGGAGCAGGCCCAACAAGGTGACATTCTCAACTTTATTACTCACGCTCGCAAGATGGGCCACCACCACTCTGTCCGTGAAATTCTATTCTACTGGGGGTTGCTGAAAAGTGACTATCAACTTCTTGAGAAAGTCTATTTCGCTACGCCTTTTCAGTCATACAAAGACAAAATCGTTAATCGTGCCGGTGTACAGTTTACCAGTCCAGTTTGTCCTTGGAATGGTGACTTTTTCAATCACAAGTTTCAGGAAATTTTGCCACTGCAACAATCTCCCTACAAGCACTTGCGATTTTCAAACCATGAGTTTGTTTTACTAAAATCTCTCTGTACCAACATCCTCGAGCCCTCCTCTGTGAGTTCTCTTTTTTATGAAATTTATCCTGATGAGTATTTCGATGTGGAATACTCACCCGCAAAAACCTATAAAGTTTTACAAAGACTCAAAGCAAAACTCAATGACCTCCCTGGACTTTGGTTGACTAACAATAATGGAAAATTTTCGTTAGAAGGCAGTCAGCAATCGGCCATCGGCCTAGAACAATCTCGCTCAATAGATATCGCAGCCAATCCTGAAGCCCAACTGATTCTCGATCGTTTTCGAAATACAGAATTCCGTAGGCAGGATGTTATGACTTCCTTAAATCTCACCAAAACATCGGCCCTTCGTCTTCTCAAAGAACTGCAGAAGCAAAACGTAATTATCAAAATGGGGCAAGGCCCAGCCTCCTACTACCAAATTGCAGTATAAGTATTATTACGAAACAGATCGTTCCGGATCTGTCCATTCTTCTCCCATAAAACCCCTATAGAATGAAATCATTAGGAGGACTTGTGAGGAAGTTAGGGATCGAAAAAATTCTATCATTTATTCTTCTTGGCACTTTTTTTATCGGGTGTGGCGATGGCATGCATTCCGTTAAAGTAGTAACCGCAGACTCTTTCTTGGGGAATAACAACGGCCACAGCGCTCAAGGAAAGGCACTTTATGAAAACAATTGTTTGGCTTGCCACGGAGCAGATCCAGATCAAAAAGCTTGGGGCGCAAATTTTGACAGAATCAAAGCTGCAATCTTGGTAGTCAGTTCGATGCAGCAATCTCAGCTCTTTGCTTTGCAAGACTCTGAGTTAACATTAATCAGTGAATACTTAATGGGTTTGGCCGGGATACAAACACCGCTCACTCCGACCAACCCAACTGCACCCAATGCACCCAACGCACCCTATACTCCACCCTCTGCAGCCCAATTGCAGAGGGTGGACGCTTTTGGCGTCACCGGTGCCCAAAGGCTGACACGACAGCAGCTATTGGCCACAGCCGAACTCAATTTGGGTGTTTCTCTACAAAATCTTGAAAATAGAATTCCTCTCGATTCTTCCAGTGGAACCTATTTTAGTAATGACTACACCTCTCTTTCTGTTTCTTACTCGATCGTCAACGACTACAGTGAGTTTGCAAGTGAGGCCTCGAAAAGGTACAGCGAGCAAGAGCTAATCGCCGACATTGGCTGCACTCCGAATGGAGCTCAGGATTTTACTTGTTTTGAAAATTTTGTAGCTAAAATGGGGCGTCGTTTTTACAGACGACCTTTGAATGCCACCGAAATCAAAAACTATCGTGATGGCTTGATGGACTACGCACAAGAAGAAGATCGCTTCATGACTGCAGTTGAGCTAGCCCTTGAGGCTATGTTGCAGCATCCAGAGTTTCTATATCGTTTGGAAATTCACGGCTCGTCGGCTGGTGGCAATATGCTACAACTCACACAGTATGAAATTGCAACTCGCATGTCTTTCTTAATTCTTGGAATCGGGCCCAACGATGATCTTCTCGATCTGGCTTCGAACAATCAACTAATGACAGGTCAACAGCGAGAGCAACTGGCCGATGAACTTCTGGCTGATCAGCAAGCGATGAAAAATTTCAACGAGTTTCATGGTCACTGGCTTGGATACGGCGAGATCTATACAACTAACCCATTAGCCGATGACTTCCGTCTTGAAACTGACAAACTCATTCAACAAGTAAACTTTGTTGAAAAGAATGACTGGCTCTCTATTTTTAATAGCAACAAAACCTATGTCACACCTGAACTCGCTCAGCACTATGGTTTTGCAAATATTCCCAGCTCTGGTTGGGTAACAACTACGGGTGAGAAGCAGTCTGGTATTCTTACCCATGCTAGCTTTGCGATGGTTGGTAGAAAATTCAACGACACCAGCCCGACTCTTCGTGGATATGAAATCTACAAGCGTCTCTATTGTGGAAGTTTCGATAT